>JAFWUX010000193.1 GCA_017523995.1 Oscillospiraceae bacterium
GCTTAAGGGCTACTAGCCCTTAAGAATCCCTTATTTTGTGAGTTGAGAATTTCAACGCATTTACATTACTTTTCTTATAGTGGGATTCCAAAGGGATAGCATCCCTTTGGCGGGGTATGGGGCAGCGCCCCATTATAATCATCGCGCAGCGATACCTTTATCGACAGTCTGAAATGCGCTGCGCGCATCTATTTTGCTTTTGCATAACGGCTGTCCGCAAAAAATTTTTTTTGAAAGCGTGTGATATTTTGCCGTGCTCAGTTGTTTTATTAGTGAAGACTTCAAAACGCCCCGCGCGTCAAGCGCAGGAACAAAGGAGCAAACTCCATGGAACAAGCTCAGATGATTACGATCTACGAACGCATGAAAAATACGATATACCGCACCGCGCTCGCCTACTGCCGCAATGTGCAGGATGCGGAGGACATTACACACGATGTCTTCCTGATCCGTTTCCGGCATGAGGAGCCCTTCCCCGATGAGGAATCCGAGAAGGCATGGATGCTCCGCGTGACCGTCAACCGGTGCAAGAACCTGCTGAAATCCTTTCGGCGGCGGTTCACAGTCCCGCTGGAGGATGCCTCAGAGGTCTGCGTGACGGATGCAGAGCATTCAATCTGGGATGCCGTCAACGCGCTCCCCGCACATTACCGCATTGTGATTCACCTCTATTACTACGAGGGGTACACCGTCCGCGAGATCGGTGAGATCACCCACAAAAGTGAAACTTCTGTTCAAACGCAGCTTTACAGGGCACGAAAGCTGCTGAAGAAACAACTCGGAGAGGAGCTTGAGATATGAACATGCAGGATTATCGTCATGCCGCAGATCGCGTACAAATTGCAGACCACTGCAAAGAGGAGGTTCTCGGTATGAATGAAACAAGAACAGCACGCAAACCGGCAATCCGCATCGTGACGGGCATCACGGCAGCTGCGGCTTGCCTCGGCATCACAGGCGCATTCGGCTATTCGCTGATGCACATGAAGCAGCAGGGCGCAGAGCTTTCTGCGGCGACACAGCTTGAATCGCAGATCGAATCCCAGATTGCGGAGGAGCAGCCGGAATCCGAAGCGGAACCGGTCGCTGTTGCAGCGGATGACCGCGAGTTCCCGATGATTGACCGCATGACCGATGAGATGCGCACGCGTACCTTTGACTGGGGCACAATCCGGCTGGATTGTATCTCTGAGACCACAAATGCAGACGGCAGATTTCCGGTTATGGTCTTCATAGTCAAGCTCAATGACGATATTGACATCGCAGAGACGGACGTCCTTTCGATGTCCTGCAAGGGCAGCATGTATGATTATCAGATGCTGCACAAGGTCAGCACGGCGGACGGCACGGTTCAGGTCATGGAGAAGACACCCGGGGAGGCGCATGACCGCCTGATGATGGTGCTCTACCCGATGCCGGAGGAAGGCGGCAAGGCGATCTGCCTGACGCGCGGCGATGACGGCGCCTACGCTGAACAGCCCGGCGACGATTTCCTCTATAAGGAGCCGATGCCGGAATATCTGCTCTATGAGCTGACGGTTGACCGCATCGTGATCCTCGATGAAAACGGCAATGAGAAGCGCGTCCTGCTCGATGCACCGGATACGCCGCTGTTCAAGGCACGCAAGCTCGATCTGGAAGCTGAAATCGCCGCGCAGGAGGCTGAAGAAGAACCGGCTGAAGACCTTGGCGGCGAAGCAGAGACAATCGTCGAAGAGGCACTGGCAGAGGATGAAGATGCACCGTGGACAGAGAATCTGCTGCTCGATGAGCCTGTGGAATATGAATATGACTTCGGCAAGGTCACGGTGGAAGATGTTGCCTTCTGCAATCAGGATCTTGCGATGATTTACAGCTTTGCGCCTTCGGACGCGCTGAAAGAGAAATGCACGGAATCCAGCATGCTGACGGTCAGTATGGATGCGGCGTTTTACGATGCAGAGGGCAAACAGATCGCATTTACGCAGGGTGCAACATTCAGTGCTTCCGGTGCAGAAAACGGCACATGGAACTATCAGTGCACAGACGCGGTCTATGATTTTGCGTCGGATGTACACCGGCATATCAGCGTTCCGGCAGGCAGCACGATGAAGCTCTATGTTTCCTCTGTGAAGCTCGAGAACACCGACGGGACCGGAAACGGAGAGATCCCGTTCAGATTCTATGAGAACCTGAACGGCGACGGCGAAACAACCTATGCACCGATTGCAGAGATTGTTCTGCCTTACGATGCCCCGTAACACCAAAGCCGCTCCAAATTCATTGGGGCGGCTTGTTTTTCACTTTTCATTTTTCACTATTCTCTATTCACTTCATACGAAATGAAGGAGAACGTACAAAGCCGTTCCGATCGACATTGACCGGAGCGGCTTTGCTATATCCACACATAAAAATGGGATTCCAAAGGGTCAGTGACCCTTTGGCGAGGTTTGGAGCGGAGCTCCATTATGAATCATCGCGGAGCGATACCTTATTTCTGTGAACATATCTGAAACAGCGCTGATTCCGGCTGATGGCTTCAGCGGAGCGGCGGCACTTCCTCGCGCTGCCTCAGGTGTCTGCGGTCTCCGCCGGACTCGCAGGCTGCTGCTTCAGATATTTGGAAGGGTTTTTCTTCTTCTTCTCCTCATACATCCTGTGATCTGCGATGGTGATGAGCTGGAAGATCGTGCTGTTCTTCGGCGGCACGGTGATGCATGCGCCGAGGCTGACGCTGAGCGGATACGGTCTGCCGGAATTGCGGTTGCAGATTTCCAGATTCCGCAGAATCTTATCGCGGAGTGCAACAGCCTTTTCCTCGCTGTAATCCGCGCCGAAGATGAAGAACTCATCTCCGCCGAAGCGGCAGGCGATTTCGCCGTGTGTGCAGACCTCCTGCAGAACGGCGGCAATGCTGCGGATTGCATGGTCGCCGGATTTGTGACCGAAGTTGTCATTGATCGTTTTCAGCCCGTCCATATCGACGAACCTGACCATGACCGTGCGGTGCTCTGCGATGCAGGAATCAAAGAGCTCCTGTGCGCTGCGCTTGAATCCGTTGCGGTTGTAAATGCCGGTCAGTGAGTCGATTGCATAGAGCTTATCGAGCTCGTGGACGATCTCATCGAGACAGAGAATCTTGCGGAAGTTCTCAAGCGTATTGCTGATGTTGATGCTCCACGAATGGAACAGCGAGCTTGCCATCGGGAAATCCGAGTTGACAATGACAAAATAGCCGAGGCAGCGCTCGCGGAAGTGCAGCGGCACAAAATAGAGATTGCGCGGCTTGCCGGAATCTGTCCGCAGGCGCGGCAGAATATCCTTGGAGACAAAGCTGGATTGGTGGTGGAATTTGCCGTCATAATAGGCGAGCGGCATCAGCATTCTGCCGGAGTAGCCGTGAATGATATAGGAATCGACCGGCAGCTGACCGGTATATCCGCCCTCCTGCTGAATCTGTCTGGTGTGCCAGTTGTCATTCAGGCAGAGGTAGAATTCCTCGCATTTGGTTTTGAGCACAAAGCTCTTGAGTGCGCCGATGTACTCATCGAACGTATCGCATTCCACAAGCGAGCAGGACATCTGGTCATTGCGGGAGATATCGCGCTGTGTGGCTTCGACTGCCTGATAGCTGCGTTTTTTGTAGACGGTGATGTCCTCGGTATCCGCGGGCTTGCAGCCGCAGCTCTCCGAGAAGATCGGGACGGCGTTCAGCTCCGTGACGCGCGGCAGCTGTTCGCCTGCAATGTGGCGGCAGATCAGCTCGCATGCCAGTGCGCCGGACTGCGTCAGCGGACGCTCGACGGTTGTCAGCGCCGGTGCAAAGTTGCGCGCGTGGATGATGTTGTCGAAGCCGGAGACAAGGACGTTTTCGGGGCAGCGGATGCCGTTCTCCTCCAGTGTCAGCACGGCGGAGATTGCCATTGCATCGTTTGCGCAGACGATTGCCTCGGGAAATGCCAGCTCGCATTTGAGGAAGTTCTCGATTGCGCGTCTGCCGTCCTTTGCACGGAATGTGCCGTGATAGACACGCTCGGGCTCCAGCGGGATATCATATTCCTGCAGCACCTTGGAGAATGCCTCAAAGCGCTCGATACTCTCGGTGTTGGTATCGGGGCCGGAGATATAATTGAGCCGCCGGACGCCGTGCTTCTCGATCAGATGCCGCGTGATCTGCTCCATCGCAGTTGCATTGCGGATGCCGATGTGATAGAGGTCGCCGAGCTCGCGGTCGATGCTGACAGCGGGAATGCCCGCCGCACGGATCCGCGGATAGAGCACCTCCTCGGCAAGCTCGCCGGAAAAGGTGTTGGTCAGCAGAATGACGCCGTCGAACAGCTGGAAGTTCGGCAGCTCATAGATGTTGTATTCACCCTGATCGTATTTCGGGTTGGCAAGGATGCCGCCGAACGCGATGAAATGTGCAATGTTCACATTGTGCTGTGCGGCGTAGCGGTGGATGCCCCGTAAAATTGACTGCTGGTATTCCTCGTCAATGCCGGATGCGATCACCGCGATCGTCAGCTCAGGATTGATGTTAGGCATAGGTTCACCTCTTAAGCGCTGCCTGCGGACAGGTCAGCGGCCGGATTTGCTTGTGCCGGTTGCTGCAACGAATGATTGGAATATATGCACAAATTACAGATTACATACAAATTTATTATAGCACCTCACATGGATTTTGTCAAGTTTTTTCGCGCGTCAAATCCGATTTTCTGATTCATACAGATTTAGCCGGACTGATTTGTGCAGCCTGTCCATGACAGGAGATGTATTGTCCGGATGTATGCAAAAACATACAACTTTGCATGCAATTTGTTCAAACAGGTGATAAAATGACAGTTTATATCACAATCTTGCATTGCATTCGGGTGCGGTGCATGCTATAATGAAACTGCAGATGAGAGTTACCCCTCATCCAGGCAATCAGAATGACATGCAGATAAACGGTTTTTTTCAGCCGCCCCTCTCGCTGAAAGCCCTCTCCTTTCCCGAAGAATCTGCGTGAATGGAGCAAATGCCGGTACACATTTGTTCCCCTGAAAATCACTGCTTTGGCGGTGATTTTTCTTTTTGTAAGATATTGCACCGCTTGGAACATACAGCTTTTCTGAGAATATAAAATAAAGATGCCGGAGATTCGTTTCCGGCATCTTTTTTCGTACAAATTCACGTACAACTTTGCTCAAAGGATGAAACAAATCAGACCGCTGCATCCCTCATTGATGACACGCTCGAGCGTCTCCTGCAGCTTGAGCCGCGCCTCTGCGGGCATTTTGCCGAGCTTGGCGTGCAGTCCCTCGTTGACGAGCTCATGCAGCGATTTTCCGAAGATGTTGGATTCCCAGATTTTTGCCGGATTCTCCTCGAACTCGCGCAGCAGATAGAGCACGAGCTCCTCGCTCTGCTTTTCGCTCCCGACGATCGGGCTGACGGTTGTCTGAATGCCTGCCTTCATGATGTGCAGCGAGGGCGCCGAAGCGCGCAGCCGGACGCCGTATCTGCCGCCCTGCCGGATCATCTCGGGTTCCTCCAGCGTCAGCTCGCCCGCCTCCGGCATGATGATGCCGTAGCCGGTTGCCTCTGCCTCCTCCAGCGCGGGGCGGATGCGTTCGTATTCGCGCCGGATGCGCGAGAGCTCCAGCAGGACGGGAAACAGCTCGTTTTCGCTGCGGATGCTGATGCCGGTCTCCTCGCCGAGAATCCGGTAGAACAGCGCCGGATCGAGCGTCAGCCGCAGGATGACATTGCCCGTTCCGAGCGCAATCTGCCGCACGGACGCCTCCTGAATATACGGGCAGCTGCTCAGCTGCTCCGGCAGCCCGCGGACATCCTGCATGACGGAGAGCCCCTGCGCCGCCTGCCGGACGGCATCAAAGACCGCGGTTTTGAGCCAGTGCCCTTTTTCGAGCGCGGGCAGCCAGCTTGCCGTTTCGACGCTGATCTCGCGGATCGGGAACATATCGAGCAGGCGCGAGAGAATCATGCGGATTGTGTCCTCATCAAGAGACAGACAGCTCACGGGCAGCACCGGCGCGTGATACTGCGCTTCGAGCTCCTCTGCGAGTGCCTTTGCCGCCGGATCCTCCGGCGTGACGCAGTTGAGCAGCACAACGAACGGTTTGCCGAGCGCCTGCAGCTCCGAGATCACGCGCTCCTCTGCCGCCGCATATTCTGCGCGGGGGATATCGGTCACGGAGCCGTCTGTCGTGACAACCAGTCCGACAGTCGCGTGCTCCGTGATGACCTTCTGCGTCCCGATCTCAGCCGCCATATTGAACGGCACCGCCTCATCGAACCACGGCGTCTTGACCATGCGCGGCGCCTCCTCCTCGATGTAGCCGAGGCTGCTCGGGACGATGTATCCCACGCAGTCGATCATCCGGACGGCGCATTCCGCACTCGCGGGCAGCGTGATCTGCACGGCGGTCTCGGGGACGAATTTCGGTTCGGTTGTCATGATTGTTCTGCCGCCTGCGCTCTGCGGCAGTTCATCCGTTGCGCGGTCGCGCTTTGCGTCATCGGGGATGTTCGGGATCACGAGCGTTTCCATAAAGCGCTTGATCAGCGTGGATTTGCCCGTCCGGACCGGCCCCACGACGCCGATATAGATATCGCCGTTTGTCCGGCGCGCGATATCCGCATAAAGATCAGCCATAGCGTTCCTC
Source organism: Oscillospiraceae bacterium (assembly GCA_017523995.1). The sequence continues at coordinate 6,648 of JAFWUX010000193.1, forward strand.
CATCTTCACTGTACAATCGGGATCAGCAGCATCTGCGGCGCGGTCAGCGGCTCTGCGGGGATATCGTTCTCCTCGCGGATTGCGGATTCCGCCGTGTGATAGCGCTTTGCAATCTCCCAGAGCGATTCTCCTGCCTGCGCAAAACAGAGCCGCAGCGCATAGGATTCCGAGGCGGGCAGCACTGCTTCGGGATCAATCTGCACATCGGTCACGAGCATCTGCACCTGCTGCTGCATGACCTGCCCGCTGAGCAGCAGCTCGGTCTGCACGGTGACGGTATCCGAGCCGGTCAGCGTGTAGGTACAGCTCTGTACCTGTACCGCCGGCAGCAGCGAAGCCGGATGCAGATGCGGCAGCTCCCATGTAAACGGCGCCTGCTGCTCGAGCATCAGCGGGTGATTCTCGGCATCTGCCGCGAGCACGCAGACATGCAGACTGCCGCTGAGCACAGTGCCGGAATCCGGCGCCTGCGCGGTCTGAATGTCCTCCGGCGCAGCCCATGCCGCATAGACCTTCGTCAGGACGGCGTCGGGCTGTGTCAGTGTGATTTTCTGCTGCATCCGTTCGCTGACCGGAACGGGCGCTGTCAGCAGCGGGACCGGTTCACGCCGCAGCTCTGCGGGATAGACCGTGGAATAGAGATCGTGCAGAAAATCCGCGGCGGCGGTGCGGATTGCGGTGCACTGCAGGCTGATCTGCAGATCGCAGTGCAGCAGCCGGATATCGCCGTCCTGTTCGGCTTCGGGCGTAAAATTCTGCTCGGTGAGCACCGCCGTGACCGAGCAGGACATCTCATCCGAGAGACCTTCCTGCTCGGCGATCTGGCTGAACGGCAGCACGGCGCTGAGCGTCTCCGCGCCCTCCGAGGATGTATAAAGCAGCGTGACCGCCGCCTCCCCCTTGATCACGAGCTTGCCCGCGACGATGCGCGTCTCTGTGACGGAAAGCGCCGTCTGTGCGCGCAGCAGAGAGAGCAGCGCGGGCTGTGCGGCGTTCAGGCGGATATCATCCGAGAGCGTGAACTGCTTTTCCGCCCGCAGAATCTGCGAGACAAAGGTTTCCGGCACGGTCCGGATCTGCGTGTGCATCCCCTCCGCGCCGGAGAGCAGCTCCATCGGCTTTTCGCCGCAGAGCGCCGCACGGATCCGCACAGCACCGCGCAGATCAATCCGCCGCTGGCTGACGGCGCGGCAGTTGAGATACGAGGGCTCTGCGCACAGCCGGATCTGCATGCTTCCGGCGGCGGCATGCTCCGGCGGCAGCGCAATCTGTCCGTGATAATCGAGCTGCTGTGTCAGGGATTGGATCGTTTCGGTCTGCTCGCCGCAATAGAGCACATGCAGCTGTACATGCAGCGCATACTGCAGTGCGCCCTCGCTGATTCCCTGCGATGTGACCGATGCCTCGGCGGTGCAGTGCAGCAGCCGGAAGAAATCGGGGTAGTAATCCGGCAGTACATAATCGAGCTCGACGCTCTGCTCCTGCGTCAGCTCCGGCAGCAGGACCGGTGTCAGGACGGTTTCATGCCGCAGTGTCAGGTCTTCGTTTTGCATCATATCATTCCTCCGTGATTCGGCAGTCAGGCGCCGCTTGTTTGCTATAGTTTATGCCCGTCCGCACAAAAATAGAACAGCGCAGGATCCCGGGGATGAGATCCTGCGCTGTTCTTTATTTTTTCACAGAAAGGGATTGTGTTGCCGATGGAATCAGTTGTTGTCGATCGGTGCCTGCTCCTGCAGCTTGACCTGGAAGTCCATCTCCATGCCGCCTCTGGAAGCCGTGATTGTAACGGTATCGCCTGCCTTGTACTTATCCTTTGCAGCTTTCAGCTCTTCTGCATTGGAGACCGGCTCGTCATCCACTGCGATGATGATGTCGCCGACGCGCATGCCGGCAGATTCTGCTGCGCCGCCTTCCTCAAGCGCCTTGACATAAACACCGACCGGGAAACCGTAGCGCTGTGCATCGCTTTCGGTGATGTCGATGGTCAGGTTGATGCCGAGCATCGGCTTGCCGGTGACATAGCCGTAGTTGATGAGGTCATTGATGACGCCCCGTGCGTGGGAGATCGGGATTGCGAAGCACATGCCCTCGATGGATGCCTCGTCGCTGTAGATGCTGGAACTGAGCTTCGAGGAGTTGATGCCGATGACCTGACCGTAGCTGTTGATCAGCGGACCGCCGGAGTTGCCGGAGTTGATTGCGGTATCGGTCTGGATCAGGTTCATGGTGTTATCGTTGATGGTGACCTCGCGGTTCAGTGCGGAGACGATACCGGTCGAGACGGAGCCGAAGTAATCGAAGCCCAGCGGGTTGCCGATTGCAACAACCAGCTCGCCGACTCTGAGATCATCGCTGCTGCCGAACTCTGCAACGGTCAGATCCTGCGTGGTATCGACCTTGAGCACTGCGATATCCTCAGCGGTATCGTAGCCGACAATCTCTGCATCCATTGTGGTCTCGCCGTCATAGTAATCCTCGTTCAGGATGACCTGCACGGACTTTGCAAGACCCATGTGATACTTTTCGCTGCTGTCATAGATGACATGCGCGTTTGTGATGATATAATAGGAACCGTTCTTGTTATCGGTCATGATGATGCCGGTACCGGCTGCCGGAACCTCCTGCTCGGTGGTCTGCGGCTGACCGAATGCGAAGCCCCACATCGAATAGGTCTGTCCCTGATAGAGGAAGGTCGAGGCGACACCGACCGTTGCCGGCGTGACCTTATCGACGATATCCGGAATGCTCATTGCATTTTCGCGGGCTGCCAGCTCGATGAAGCTCATCGGCTCTGCGGCGCCGGAATTGGTCTGTGAGCTGCTCTCATCCTTCTTTGAGCTGTCTGCCTCGGATTTTTCCGCGGTGCTGCTCTCCGATTCCTCAGTGACCTGATTGTTCTGCTTGCCGAGGAACGAGCGCAGGCTGTCATTTTCCGTTGCGAACTGATAGCACTGGATCGAAGCATATGCGATGAATGCAACGCTTGCGAACACTGCGATTGCCTTCAGTCCCTTGTGGGATTTCTTCTTCGGAATCTCCGGACCGTTGTTATCATTGACCGGACCGCCCGCCGGGGGGATATAGCCGCCGTTTCCGCCGTTCGGATAGCCGCTGCGCGGGGAGTAGTAGCTGCCGCCTGCGGGCTGCTGCGGCTGAACATTCTGTGTCGGATAACCGTTCTCGTTCTGCGTCGGATTCTGCTCTGCGCTGCCGCCGGTGAACGGATCAAGATTCATATCATTCTGATCAAACATTTTGAAGCACCTCTTTCTGATTTATCAGGAACCGCGGCGTTTCTGCGGCGGCTCGGTTTCGCTTTGCTTTATGCTTTTATTATACGTTCTTGTGTGAAAAATATATGATAACTGCAAAAAAACAGAGTTAAAGTTTCCTGTTTGTCAACTGAAGAAATCATGTGCAGATGCGCAGGAGAAACGAAAAGATTTTGCACGGAGCGGCGCCCTTTTTGCAGCGCGTTCCGCAAAGCGCAGCCGGTCTGTTCCGGAGACGCAAAGAAAGCAACAATCAGACAGCATAATTCATTTTTACACATTGAATCCGGTGCAGAAAGCGTGATATAATAAAATCGGCAAAGGCAGTTACGGGGCCCGCGCCGATAAAAAGAAGCAGACTTCCATTATATTTATTTCGAGAAGGGGTTACCATTATGAAAAAGAATACCATGCGGCAAACAGTCGCCGCACTGGCAGCACTGGCTCTGCTCGGAACTTCGGTTCCGTTTGCGGAGACAGCGTCTGCTGCTGCAACAAAGGATATCTCCGACACCATGACATGGGGCACGCTCCGCATCGGCGGCGGCGGCTTCGTCTCCGGTATTGTGACCGGCAAAAAGGTCATGTATGCACGAACCGATGTCGGCGGTGCATACCGCTACAACTATGATACCGAGGCATGGGAGCAGCTTTTCGGCTTCATCACCGATGCCGACCGCGGTCTGCTCTCCGTGGATGCAATGGCGGTTGACCCGACCGATGACAACACCGTCTATTTCCTCTGCGGCTGCGCATATTTCTCCGCGGAGAAAACGGTCATCTTCAAGACAACGGACGGCGGCAAGACCTTTAAGGAGATCAATGTCACGAATCTCATCAAGGTCATGGGCAACGGCGACGGCAGACAGTTCGGCGAGTCGATCGCAGTCGATCCGGATAACCCGAAGATCATCTATGCGGGCGGCGACGTCACCGCGGATACCAATTCCAAATCCGCGCTGATCAAATCCACCGACGGCGGCGAGACATGGGAACCGGTCATCGGCTATGACGATCTCGGGCTGTTCTCCGAGACAACCAAGTGGCCGACATGGACGGATAACATCGCGCGCTGCACAATGGACGGTGCTTATCAGACGCAGAACGGCGTTTCCGCCATCGCAGTGACCGGCGGCAAGGTCTATGTCGCAACGGCAAAGGCGGGCGTCGCGAATGTCCACGTTGCAGATGTCAAAACCGATAAGTTCACAGCGCTGAGCAAGGACCTCCCGACGGATGTCTACCCCTCGCGCATCAATATTGACCCGAACGGCAATCTGCTCATCAGCTATATGGCAGGTCTTGCGTTCCAGGGCGGTTCCGGCGGCGGCTACCGCTACACCCCGAAGGATGGCAAGGTCGAGCAGATTCTCGACAGCACCGCAGGCTACGGCTCGATCTGGGCGGATCCCACCAATCCCGATCACATGATCGCGGGCACCTGCGGCAAGTGGCAGGATCAGGAATGGGAGCCGTGGTCGGAGGAGCACGGTCCGGCATGGGGCGACCAGTATTTCCGCTCGTTCGACGGCGGCAAGACATGGGAGAACTTCACCCCCGGCAAGACCAAGGGCTGGAATCAGCCGCTGATCTCCAACTATCTGCAGGACGGCGGCTATGCGTGGATCCGCGATAAGGCGATCCACTGGTCCGGCACTGTTGTGACCGATCCGCGCGATCCGAACAGAATGTTCATCACCTCCGGAAACGGCGTGTTCATCTGCACGAACCTCTGGAGTCAGGATGCGGACAACCTCCCGACCTTCACCTTCCATCCGGACGGCATCGAGGAAGTTGTTTCGCTCGATTTCACCTCGACACCGGATGGTCTGAACCTTTCCGCAATCGGCGACTATGACGGCTTTGTCCACGAAAAGGTCGATCAGATCGGTCTGCAGTATCAGCCGAATATGGGCAGCACCTCTGCAATCGCAGTCTGCCCGCAGGATACCAACGTCTGGGCAAGAACCGCAAACGGCGACGGCAACAACACCGGCAGCGCATTCTATACGCTCGACCGCGGCAAGACATGGACAGCCTTTGCACCCGCTGCAACGGGCGGCAAGCTCTCCATCACGATGCTCTCCAAGGGCAAGTACCGCATCATCAATTCCAGCGCATCGGGCGGCGTGAGCTATACCGATGACTTCGGCAAGACATGGTCGAAGTGCGAGGGCATTGATGCCTCCAAGACCGTCTATACGCTGGTCGATCCCGAGGATCCGTCGATCGTCTATGCATCCGGCGTCCGGCACAATGACTACTGGGCATCTGATATGACCAAGACCGAGCCGACACTGGAAGAATCTCACTACGGCTTCTTCATCAGCAAGGATTACGGCAAAACCTTCAAGGGTCAGACGATCTGCCGCTATGATATGTGCGACAGCACCGGCGATCCGGCATACATCACCAAAGATACGCTTGCAATGGCAGCGGGCTGGTACGGCATGTACATCATCACGGACGGCGGCTCCAAGGCGACCAAGCTCGATTCCGTGTTCTATGCAAAGACCGTCGGCTACGGCGCACCGGAAAAGAAGGGCGGCGTCAACACGCTGTTCATGTACGGCAAGCCGCAGGAATCCGATCCGGAAGGCATCTACCGCTCGACGGACGCGGGCAAGACATGGGTCTGCATCAACACCGACCACCTCTACGGCGGCACGGGCAACGGCAACTATCTCTGCGGCGACATGAGCACCTTCGGCAAGGTGTATATGTCCACCGTCGGCTGCGGCATTGTCTACGGTGAGATCGCCGGTACCACAACGCCTTCTGAGACCACAAAGCCCGTCACCACCACAGCACCCAAGACCACAACCACCACAGCCGCATCCGAAGTCCTCTGGGGCGATGCAGACTGCAGCAAGCTGGTCGATGTCTCCGATGCGGTTCTGGTCGCACGCCTTTCCGCAGAGGACGGCACGGCAAAGATCACGGCGCAGGGCAAGAAGAACGCCGACGTCACACATGACGGCAACATCTCCACGGATGATTCGCTGCTGATTCTCAAGTATATCTGCAAGATCATCACCGCGAAGGATCTCGAGCCGAAGACCAAATAAGCACAGCGCATAGCGCACAGTTTACCATGCAAGAAGGAAGTAGAGAGCGGTTCAGATGATCCGCTGCTGTGCGGAATCTGAACACATAAGCCGTACAACGGGGCACACCTGTTGTACGGCTTTTCATTTTTTGCGACTTACTTCAAAGCGGTACTATAATGGGGGCTTTGCCCCAAATCAACGCTAACAACTTAAGGAATACACGGCGAAGCCGAAATAAAAGTTTTGATCAAACTTTTTCAAAAGTTTGCGGGGTCGAGGGGCAGAGCCCTCGCCGCACTCCGCAGAGTGCGGAATGCCCCTGCTTTAGGAGCTCCGCAGGGGTGAATCCGATAAAACGATCCGGTGGATCGTTTTTCGGAGAGGGGAGCCCTGCGATAGAGGGCTCCCCTAAGTGAATTGCAAAGCAATTCACCGTCTGCCGCAACTGCTTAAGTTGTTGGCATTGTGCCCCCAATCCCCCACCGGGGATATTATCCCCGGACCCCGTTACAAAAAGAGAATCGGGCGCCGCGTATTATCTGTTTTTGGGATGATCACAGGATTCCAAAGTGTCGGTGATTCTCCGGCTGGCTTGCGGGATTGCCGGTATACACAGCAAAGCGGCACCTGTATTTCCGGCGCAGTGAAACATTGATTTTTCTTTTCGCTCCCATCTTGCGTTTTTTGCAAGAATATGGTATAATAGATGCGAATGCGGTCCGTGCCGCATATCACAACCAATAAACTCTTTTTGAAAGGATGTTTTTATCATGGCTGGACTGAATAAGGTTACAGTAGACGACATTCAGGCAAAGGGCAAGAAAATCCTTGTCCGCTGCGACTTCAATGTTCCGCTGAAGGACGGCGAGATCACCAATGACAACCGCATCACTGCGGCTCTGCCGACCATCAAGAAGCTGCTCTCTGAGGGCGGCAAGGTCGTGCTCTGCTCGCATCTGGGCAAGCCGAAGAACGGTCCGGAAGCAAAGTTCTCTCTGGCACCGGTCGCAAAGCGTCTGGCAGAGCTGCTGCCGGAGACCAAGGTTGTCTTCGCTGCTGATGACACTGTTGTCGGCGAGAACGCAAAGGCTGCTGTCGCTGCAATGAAAGACGGCGAGATCGTTCTGCTCGAGAACACCCGCTTCCGCGGCGCTGAGGAGACCAAAGAGGCTTCCTATGACGGCTTCTCCAAGGAGCTCGCTGATCTCGTTGACGGTCAGGTCTTCGTCATGGATGCATTCGGTTCTTCCCACCGTGCCCACGCTTCGACTGTCGGTGTTGCACGCTTCGTCAAGGAGACTGCAGTCGGCTACCTGATGCAGAAGGAGATCCAGTACCTCGGCAATGCC
>JAFWUX010000194.1 GCA_017523995.1 Oscillospiraceae bacterium
AAGATATCTGCTTGTCTTTTTGCCATGATACTGCGTTAGAAATCCTTGCCTTGCGTCAGCAAGGCTGCGGCTTTCTGCCTTGTCTCATGACAAAAATCCTGCGCATCTATTCTTCAAGATTTAATTGGTACATCAATATAACACACACGCATGCAATTTGCAAGATCATCCCCCCCGCAGGATTTTAAATGTTGCGGTAAAACGTTTGAATTCTGCGGTTCTGACTGCAGATATCCCACAAAACATTCTCTGACGGATTTGCTGCAGGAATCGCCCTCTGACTTCTATCATGCATAACAGCCGCCAAACCGACGCAATTACGCGCATTTGGCGGCTGCCTTTTTGGATGTCATGCTTTTCGTTCGGCTGAATAATCCAGCCATTTCAAAACACGCTGAATGTATGTATCCCAGAAATACCAGTCATGTTTCCCGTCGCCCTCTTCATATGTGACGTCTGCCCCTGCATCGGAAAGTGCCTTTGCGATTGAACGGTTTGCCTCCAGCAGAACATCCTGAAGCCCGCAGGCAATATAGAATGCAGGGAATTGTCTTTCGGGATCATTTTGTATGAGATGTATCAGAAAGCGCGGATTCCGGTCGGAGTTTCGCGTCTGTTCCAGATCGCCGAAGTTTCTGACCTCTCCCAGCGTATTCCCCTCTGTTTTGACCCACTCTGCGGGATACTCATAAAAATGCAGTGCGCCCGAAAGAACCGCCGCTTTCCCAAAGGTATCGCAATATTTCAAGGCGTTTCTGCATGCACCGAAACCGCCCATGGAAAGACCGCCGAGAAAGGTATCCGCACGCCTGCGCGAAAGCGGGAACATTTCCCGCGTCACATTGACAAGCTCCCTGCCGACGTATTCGCCGAAATCCCCCAGACAGCCGTCTTTGACGAGGATATCCATATAAAAGGAGTTTTCGCCGGAGGGCATGACAACAGCAAGCCCGCTCTCCTCCGCCCACATGCGTATCCTTGTATAGCTGAGCCAGCCGCTGCAGTTATCCGTCAGACCGTGAAGCAAATACAGCGTCGGATACGGTCCGCGAAACTTCTCTGACGGAAGAACAACATTGACAGCAACCGTTCTCTTTAAGGTCTCTGACCGGAACTCCATATTGATCAATGCCATCGCATTTCCCTCCCTTTGAATTCTGACCATACGTCATTAGAGACAGTATAGCACATTCTCGCCTAAAAAGCAAGATATCGCATGAATATGGCTTTTGTCCGCTCTATGGATTTTACCGTCTGAAAAAAATGAGGTTTTTCTCACTTTTCTATTGACAAGCAGAAGATTTTGTGGTATAGTAAATGTGAGATAACTCTCATGTTTTTGGAAAGGCGGCGTTTATATGGACAATGCGGAAGTAAAAGCGGTCATCGGTACGAATTCATGGGGCGGCAAGGCTTACGGAAAAGCTGTCCGGGGCAGCTATGTCGAGGACAGCGTGATCAAAGAAGCAATGCGTGAAGCAGCAAAGCAGGGGCTTCGGGTCTACGATCTTGCGCGCGACTACGGACTCGGCAAGGCGCAAAAAATGTTCGGCAAATTTGCAGCGGAGACCGGCAGTACGGAGCTGATCATCTCCGCAAAATACATGCCCTTTACGCATTACAAAAAGAACTGCGTCCGCAGATCGCTCGAAAAAGACCTCGCCGATTTCAGACGTAGCTATGTGGATATCTACTGGCTGCACCTGCCGACGGATATCGAGCAGCATCTTGCCGAGATTATCGAGCTTTACAACGAGGGCAAAATCCGCAGGATCGGCATTTCCAACTTTGACCTTGCGGAATGCAGACGCGCAAAGCGGATACTGGACAAGGCAGGGATTCCGCTTTACGGTGTGCAGAACCATTACAGCCTGATCTCCCGCGAATGGGAACAAAACGGTCTGCTTGCGTGGTGCAGAGAAAACGGCGTCGCATTCTGGGCGTGGGCTGTGCTGGAAGAAGGCATGCTCACCGATCCGAGAGTCAAAACCAAATTCTCACTGATGAAATTCTTAATGAACCGCCAGAAGCGGAAAATGCACAAACTCTACAGCGTGATGATCGTCGTTGCCGAACAGCATCATATTTCTGTCCCGCAGGTAGCCGAGGCTTACTGCGCGTGCAAGGGTGTTGTCCCGATCTGCGGATGCCGCAAGCCGAAGCAGGTCGCAGAGCTTGCAGAAGCTGTCAAAATCAAACTCACGGCGGAAGAAATCCGACGGCTGGAAGAAGCAGCAGATCAATCCGGTGCAAAGGTGCTCGGGCACGATCTGTTCCGGTTCGCTGTATTGAAACAAAGGAGCTGACATGGAAAAGAAAGCAAAGCCGATGCAGGCGCGGTCGCAGAAGACAAGAGATAATCTCCTGAAAGCGGCGCTTGCGATGTACGGGAAGAAGGGTTATCACAAAACAACCGTGGATGATATCGCGGCAGAGGCGGGCGTTTCCACGGGCATCGCCTACCGCTATTTCCGGAACAAGAAGGACCTGCTCCTGTCGGTGATATCATACGGCGCGGATCATATCGGCAGCATTGCGCATATTGACACAACAGATCTCCCCGCTGAGATCACGGATATCCGGCAGTATCTGACCGCCCTGCTGAAAGCCTTTGAAGCATTCCATATCCAATACCGCGATATCCACGAAGAGCTTGAGGGTCTGCAGCATACGGATGAAGATGTCCGGAAGCTGTACAGCAGCATTACCGATGAAAAGATGAAAGACACAGCGGCAAAACTTGCGGCATTTCTGCACGATGATACAAATATCCGTGAAAAGGCATATGCGGCAACCGGCATTCTGGAGCAGCACTGCCACATGATGATGAACAATGCGCTTTACGGACTGAATGCGGATGTGATGCGTGATCTGGCGGTGAATGCCGTGCTTTGTATACTGAAAGGAGAAGAATCATGAAGCGCGAATATTTTGATACGAAGAAAGACGGCTTTTACGGGGCGTATTTCAAAAATCCGGAAAACTGCAGCAAAGGCGTGATTTTGATGCTCGGTGACAAAATCGACGATCTCATGGTAAAAATGGGCGTCAAATGGCTTCACAGAAACGGCTGCAATGTTCTGACGATGGCTTCGGATACAAAGGACTATTCCTATCACGATTATCCGATTGAAAGCTTTGAAAAAGCAATCGCCGTGCTGAAAGACAAGGGCAATGTCCGGTTCGGCGTATTCGGTGCATCGACAACGGCGATGATGGCGCTTGCGGCGGCATCGTTCATTCCGGATCTCACGCTCACGATTGCGCTGTCCCCCTCTGATTTCATCATGGAGGGATTCTACCGCGACGGGCTTAACGGTGCAAAAGAACGTCCGGGCAATCATGAATCCACGCTCTCCTACAGGGGCAAAAGTCTGCCGTATCTGCCGTATGCCTACCGGCATCCCGAATACTGGCAGAAGCTCAGCGAAGAAGCAAAGCGCCGCGGGGATATGGCGGCGGCAAGGGATATGTTCGATCTTTCGGAGCAGCGCTGCCCGCTAACCGAGGATATGAAAATCAAGGTTGAACGGATCAAAGGATATCTCGTGCTGGTCGGTGCGCAGGATGATTCCCTGTGGGATACCTGCCGCTACATCGACAGAATGACCGAACGGCTCAAAGCTGCGCCGCATACCTGCCGCGTTGCAAAACTCACCTATGAATACGGCTCGCATCTTGTATTCCCGCAGTCGATGCTTGAAACAGTATTGCCGTTCGGCTCCACACTTCTGCTGCGGTTTGCGTTCAGGACTTTGAAGGAACACCCGCAGGCGTGTAAGCAGACGCGCATCAACATTGACAGACGGCTTCGCAAAATCATTCAGGAATGGCGGTAACCGCACATTTTCCGCCGTGCAGCAGGCATTTGTTTATTTTTATGCGGTTCTCCCATTGCGCTTTTCCGGATTTTATGCTATAAGCGGGCAGTGCCCGCCTCCAATTTGCTAAAGGTCTGTTTTGTGTTTGCTGGTTTCATCATGTGTTCATGAATCAATCGCACTTTTTATAATCTACTGTGGGCAGCGGCGGGCAGCGCCCGCCTCCATTGATCTAAAGCTCTCCGGCAGCGATTCTTATATATATGCTGAAACACTCTCATCTTGCTTTTTACATGATAATATGCTATAATAGGACAAAACCGCCAAGCATAAGGAGCAAGCCTATGTATTATTACATCCGGAACACACTGGAAAAAGCAGCGCATCTGAATTTCACCAAAAAGAACAGCCGCTATGTCGCGGTACTGACCGCGGCGGAATGGCTCGCGTGCAAGGATCAGTTTGATATGGGCATCGAAATGGACATCGACCTGGACTCGATCCACTCCACCAAAGCGGAGGTCAACTATGATTCCCTGACGGGCAGCTTCTGTGTGCCGGATCGCAGCCACATCTCTGAGCCCAACACGAAATTCGCGTTTGCGCTGGACGAAAAGGGCATCGTGTTCATTGATGACAGCGGCTATGTGCTGAAAACGATCGAACACATTACAGCCTGCAAGCGCTGGGCAATGCCGAGCCTTGAGCGGTTCATCTATGATTTTCTGGAACAGATCGTGTCAAGGGATCAGATCATTCTGGAGAAATTTGATAAAGAGCTTGATTCCATCGAATCCGGCATTATGGAGGGCGAGATTGAAGATCCCTCCCAGCGGATCAGCCGGATCCGCAGCGATCTCCGCGATATGCGCATCCACTATGAACAGCTGCTCGATCTCAGTCAGGAGCTGGAGGAAAACGAAAACAATTTCTTCAAAAAGGAGAATACACGTTATTTTCACCTGTTTACGCAGCGGGTGTCGCGGCTGCATGATCTGACAACCTCTCTGCGGGATTTCTCAATCCAGATTCGTGATCTTTACCAGTCGCAGCTCGATGTCAGGCAGAACCGGATCATGGCGCTGCTGACAATCATCTCCTCGATCTTCATGCCGCTGACGCTTATCGCGGGCTGGTACGGCATGAACTTCAAATACATGCCCGAACTGGAATACAAAGCCGCCTATCCGGTTGTCATTGCGATCAGTGTTGCAATTGTGATTGTGAGCCTTGTGTTCTTCAAAAAGAAAAAATGGCTCTGATACATGCATACCCAGCACAGCAGGACATCCCCCGATTTGATAAGATTCCAGATATCCCCGAACACAAAAACGGGGATATTCTTTTGCGCAGAATTTCCGCCTGAAAAGCAGCAAAAAAATTTTTTTCAAATTTTCTGTAACGAATCGGGTGCGAATCCGTCTAACCTACAGAAAGCCAAAAAACGGAATCAAAACCGCAGGGCTTTCCGCCGAAGCTTCTGTGCGAACACACAATATCAATCAAAGAAAGGAGGTGCGGTGATTGGACAAGGAAACTGCCGAAAAACTGTATCATTCCTGCTATATGAAAGTCTACTCCTATGTGATGACGCTGGCAAAAAACGAAGATGCCGCCAGTGAGATCACGCAGGAAACCTTCTTACGGGCGATATCCACCAAGCAGACCTTCCGCGGCGAATCGGAATGCTATTCGTGGCTGTGCGCGATCGCAAAGAATATTTTTATCGACGGCACGCGCAAAGCATCGCGGAATCAGGGCGAGCTCGATGAAACCTACGCAGACAGCAGCACCGATATCGAACAAAGCACGATTGACGCAGAGACATCATTCCGGATTCACATGCTCCTGCATGAAATGGATGAACCCTATAAAGAAGTATTCTCACTCCGTGTATTCGGTGAACTTTCCTTTGCACAGATCGGAAAAATCTTCGGAAAAACCGAAAACTGGGCGAGAGTCACCTATCATCGCGCACGCCTGAAACTGAAAGAAAGGATGGAATCACATGAAATATAACTGTGAAATGATCCGCGATCTGCTGCCGCTTTATGTCGATCAGGTTTGCTCCCCGACAAGCGCACGTATGGTGGAAGAACATATCCGCGAATGCAATGCCTGTGCAGCGATCCTCGGTGAAATGAGCTCCGCAGATCCGATACTGGATCAGGAAATCTACGCGGAACGCAGCCGCGTTCTGGACACGCAGGCAAAATTCTTCAAACGGCGCAGCGCCGTTGCCGGCAGCATCATCGGCGGCATTTTTGCGCTCCCGATTCTGATCTGCCTGATCGTCAATCTGGCATCCGGCGCCGGTCTGTCATGGTTCTTCATCGTGCTGGCTGCGATGTTTATTCCGGCATCCCTGATCGTTGTACCGCTGATGATGCCGGAAAACAAGTTCCTGTGGACAATCGGCTGCTTTACGGCAAGCCTGCTCGGGCTGCTCGGCGTATGCAGCATCTATTCCGGCAGCGGCTGGTTCCTGATTGCAGGTCCGGCGGTGCTGTTCGGACTGTGTGTGATCTTCAGCCCGTTCATTGTGCATACCAAGCCGATCGCGAAGCTGCTCGGCAATCAGAAGGGACTGGCAGTTTTTGCCGCCGATACGGTGACCTTTGTTCTGATGATGGTCATGATCGGCATTCGCACAGGTTCCTCGGGATTCTTCCGGATCGCGGTCGCCTGCTCGCTCATGCCGGTCGCATGGGTCTGGCTGCTGTTCCTGCTGATCCGCTATCCGAAATGGAACGGACTGCTCAAAGCCGCAGTATGTATTTTCGTAACAGCGCTGATCGGCTTCTTCGGCAATACGGTTGCCGGCATGATGCTCGGCAGCGGACTGTCTCTGCCGGTATTTGACCTGAGCTTTGCAACAAGCGAAAGCATCAACGGATTTGTCAGCTGGTGCATTCTGCTGACCGGAACCGCGCTCGCTGCCATTTTCGGCGTATGCGGCGCACTGAAAAACAATCGGAAATAAAAGGAGAATAACGATGAAAAAGGCTATCAAAAATCTCGCACTGATCCTCACCGCGTCGGCAATGCTCTGCGCAACCGGCTGCATCAATCCGGCATCCGCTTTTGATCACGCTGACCAATACACCGCAGGTGATTTTTCAACTGACAGCGCAATCAAGGAACTCGATATCGACTGGACTGCCGGAAATGTCACCGTTTCCCGCCACAATCAGTCCGGCATCACCGTGACCGAAACCTGCAATGTTGAACTCGACAATGCGCAGCAGATGCAGACTTGGCTGGACGGCTCAACCCTGCACATCCGGTACTGCAAACCCGGTGTCAACTTCAAGCTGACGAAGGCAAAAAAGATGCTGGAAGTCAAGCTGCCGGAAGGCATGGAGCTGGAGACACTGAATTGCGGCTGCACCTCCGCCGATACCACCCTTGCAGATATTTCGGCAAAGGACTTTCAGGCAGAAGTCACCTCCGGCGACCTGCAGCTCAGCGGCTGCTCCGCCGACAATTTCCGGATTGACGCGACCTCCGGTGATATCACGGTTGAGCAGAAGGGCGAATCGGAATCGCTGCAGGCAGGCAGCACCTCCGGCAAAATCCGGATCACTGCGGAAACGGTCAAAAATCTGAGCGTCAAATCGACATCCGGCGTACAGGATATCAGCACACAGCAGAGCGATTCGGTTTCTGCGGCAAGCACAAGCGGCGATGAAACGCTGCATCTCAAGACCGTGCCCGCCTCTGTGGATGTCTCTGCAACATCCGGAAAGGTCAGCCTGTTTGTGCCGAAAAATGCTGATTTCAAGGCGACGGTCGATATGACATCCGGTTCATTTGATTCTGACATTTCGCTGAAAAAGGACGGCAAGCAGTACACCGCAGGCAGCGGCAAAAATCAGATGAAAATTGATACCACCTCCGGTAATGTCGCAATCAAAGCGGAAGACTGAGGCACCTGCCGCACAGAAACCGCCGGATTTCGCGCCGGGATTCCCGATGTTCACATGTATATATGAAAAGCCGCCGGATCAACGCAAATACGCGCATCCGGCGGCTTTTTATGATCCGGAATCAAAATCCGGATTTCAGCGGTCTGCGAATAAATTTTGACAAAACGTCTTGCATTTCTGCCGGAAGTCGGATATAATGAAAAAGACCTTTGCAGGAAAGGAGGCGGCAGCACGCATGCGTCCGCAAACCAAAACAACAATCCTGTTTCTCTGTGCGCTGCTTCTGGGCGGCATATTCCACGCGCTGGAACAGGTAACATCGGAGAAATCATTGATTTTTTGCAACACGGTCTGTTTCATCGCAAATCTCATGACCTATTCCGGTCTGATTCTGTTCTGGCTGATCTCCGTCCGCAAGCGGCTTCTGCCGACACGCGCACGAACGAACATGCTGATTTCCGGCACGCTGATGCTGCTGTTTCTGCTGGTGCGGGCAATGAAATACCGCATCGGAACATGGTCATTTTCGGTGTCGCGGATGTGCTGGTATCTCTATTATGTGCCGATCATTCTGATTCCGACGCTGTTTCTGATGATCAGTCTCGACTGCGGAAACACCGCCGCAAAACAAGGCCGGTTCCGGAGATATCTGCCGGTTCCGGCGCTGCTGCTGACATGCGGCATCCTGACAAACGATCTGCACCACATGGCATTTGTCATAACAAAAACGGATCTGAAAGCGGTCATAGAAAACGGACAGTATTCCTACGGCTTGCTGTTCTATGCAGCGGAATTCTGGGTTTGCTGCATGATGGCGGCAGGCGTTCTGCATCTGATCTCGATATCACAGCGAAGCAGAAAACGGAAGCAGATGCTCCGTCCGCTGATGCTTCTGCTGTTGACGGCGGCTGTGCTGCTCACTGACCGGATTCTGGATCACTCCGGACTGCCGAATTTCTACATGATGCCGGAGCTGCTGATCTTCTGCCTGATTTCCGTGCAGGAAAGCTGCATCCGGAACCGGCTGCTGCCGCACAATGAAAACTATACGGCGTTTTTCCCGCAGCTCGATCTGCCGCTGATGCTGACCGATTCGCAGCTTGCGCCGGTCTACCGCACAGCGATTCCGGTCACGGCGGAAAAGGAGCAGCTTCGTCAGGCGGCAGATGCACCGGTGTATCCCGATCCGGATACGCGGCTCTCGGGACTGCCGCTGCCTGCCGGATACGCATTTTTCACCGAGGATGAAAGCATCCTCAACCGCCTGAATGAGGAGCTGCAGGATGCAAACGAGGTGCTTGCACTCGAAAACGAGCTGCTCACCCGCGAGCAGGAGCTGATTGCAGAAAAGGCGGCAATCGAGGAGCGGAATCTGCTCTATACAAAGGCGGAAAAGGCGGTCTATCCTGCGCGCATGCGGATCGCAGAGATTCTCGAACGCACACAGCCGGAGACGCCTTCGTTCCGGCGGGATATCGCAGGTGCGCTCGCGCTGACAGCCTATGTCAAGCGCAAGGCGAATTTTGTCATGATTGAAGCAGAGCGCGAAACCATGATGATCGAGGAACTTGCCGCCGCTCTGCAGGAATCCGCACATTATTTCGGATACTGCGGGCTGCATGCAACGGTCAGCATCACGGCAAAATCGGATTTCCCCTGCCGGACTGCGATGGCGCTCTATGACAGCTTTGAAACCGCCGCGGAAACGCTCTGCGGCAAGACAGAGGAGCTCTGGCTGCGGCTTTCGGATACGGAACTGCTGATGCTTGCGGATACCGAGCATCCTGTGACGCTGCCGCCGCTTGCGCTCCCTGCAGCCTGCGATCATGCGGACGGGCAGACCGTCATCCGGATCGCGGCGGGAGGTGACAGCCCATGACGCCGCTCTCAGAAGTCCATGCCGGAGCACCGGGCGTGCTGATCTATTCCGCCGCGTTGCTGCTCACGGCCGCGCAGCTTGCAGCACTGATTTTTGCTGTCCAGATCGTGCGCAGCAGAAAGCTCATTCTGCTTTCCGCCCTGCATGCACTGTTCGGGCTTGCCGCGCTGATCCTGCTCATGTACGCGAACTGGGAGCAGCTGCTCCTGCACGTGGGTGATATTTCCGCAGTGCATCCGGTCTCAGCCATGATATTCGCTGTCCCGTGGCTTTTCTTTCTTTGCGCGGAGCTGCTCTCCCTGACCGTGCTGCTGCGGCTGGTACACAGCCTGCGCCGCTACCGGAATACGCATCTTTCACCGGATGATATCAAGGAGGCACTCGACTGGCTGCCGGTCGCCGTCTGCATTGCAGAGAAAGACGGGACGGTGCTGCTCTCAAATCTTGCGATGAATGATCTGGTGCAGGGCATCACCGGCAATCCGCTGACCGATCTGCAGCAGTTCTGGGAAACGGTCACAGCGCAGGGCGAACAGCAGGATTCCGGCTATATTGTCCCCGTGAAGGATGACCGCTGCTATCTGTTCACGCAGGCGCCGCTGACACTGCCGCAGGGCGATTCCGTACAGACCTTTGTGCGCTGCATCGCCTCGGATATGACGGCAAAATACCGGATCCGGCAGGAGCTTTCCGGCAAGAACAAACATCTCAAAGAGGTGCAGGCGCGCATGAAAGCGGTTGCGGCACGCGAGCACAGCCTGATCGCCGCGCGAGAGATCATGCATGCGCGAATGTCGGTGCACAACCAGATGGGCGGGCTGCTGCTCTCCGCAAAATACTATCTGGATCATCCGGAGAATATGGATGAAACACAGCTGCTCAATCTGCTGAAATACAACAACTCATTCCTGCTGGGCGCATCGGAGCAGCCGGAGCAGCAGCCGGATGCGGTATCCGAAGCCATGCAGGCTGCCGGACGCATCGGCGTGACAGTCAGCATCAAGGGCGCGATCCCCGAACATTCCGGTTTCCGCGCACTCCTTGCACAGGCGATCGAACAGTGCGCGGCAAATACCGTGCGCCACGCAGGCGGAGACCGCGTCACCGTCCGGATCACAGCGCAGGAATCACAGATCACGGCGGCGTTTACAAACAACGGCAGACCGCCTGCATCCCCCGTGAAAGCGACCGGCGGTCTTGCGATGCTCCGCACGCATACCGAACAGGCAGGCGGTGACATGACAATCGAAAGCGAACCGGTCTTCCGGCTGACCGTCACGATCCCGAATAGATAAGATTTCCGCATTGCTCCGGCTCATGTTCAGCCGGAGCAATTTTTTACAGATTCCCCCCATATGGGTGGTGACAAGCGCCTGCTGATGTGATATAATAGAATCAATATTACTGCGAAATACCGGCAGGAAAGGCAGATGAAAAATGGACAGGGTGTATAAAGTCATCATTGTGGACGATGAGATGATCTCGCGCGGATTCATGGAGCTTCTGATCAAGCCCTCAAAGCACTATGAAGTCATGGCGGCACTCCCCTTTGCAAAGGATGCGCTGCTCTGGTGTCAGAAGAATACGCCGCCCGATCTCATCATCATGGATGTGATGATGGAACAGGGCATCGACGGTCTGACGGCTGCGGCACAGCTCAAGGCGGAATATCCGCAGACAAAGCTGCTCCTTGTGACATCTATGGCGGATGCAGACTGGCTGCAGAAAGCGAAGGCTGCAAAAATCGAGAGCTTCTGGTTCAAGACCTATTCCACGCTCTCGCTGCTCGATGTCATGGACAAAACCGTGGCGGGCGAATCGGTTTATCCGGAGGAGGCGCCTGCGGTGATGCTCGGGTGTCTCCCCGCCTCTGAGCTGACAAAGCAGCAGCGCGCACTGCTGCGGCATCTGACCGAGGGACTCTCAAACCGCGAAATCGCAGAGCGGATGTATCTCAGCCCAAACACCGTCAAGGATTATCTCGATGACCTGATGGACATAACAGGCATCCACTCGCGGACGGCGCTGGTCGCGAAGGCATCGCGGCTCGGGGTTGTCATCAGCGAAAAGGAGCGCTTAAACCAATCCGAGGATTAACACAGAAACAGCCGCCGATGTGTCCATTGCACACCGGCGGCTGTTCATATTTGTTTGTCAATCGAGCTTTGCGACTTTGCGGAGAATTGCAGTGACATCATCAAGATCAATATTGCCGCTGCCGTTCACATCGGCATTCTGCCTGCCCTGCTCCGTGATGGCGGCTGTGCTGTCCTCTGTGCAGAAGCGCGCAAGGAGAACCGCATCCGAGACATCAACTGCGCAATCGAGTGTCACATCACCTGCAGCCGCAAGGGCATTTTGACCTGTCAGCGTTTCATTTCCGGATTCCTCCGTGGTCAGGCACAAATACGGTTCCAGATCAAACTTCTCGTAAATCTCCATCGCAAGATTCATATGTCTGAGGGACGTATAATCCTCCGGAACCAGCACCGCAAAGACCGGTTCCTTGCATTTCAGCTCGCCTTTGTCCGGATCATAATATCCGAGTTTCAGCAGCAGCTCGGTTTCGTCCAATGCAATATACCGGCATTCGCACTCCGGATGTTTTTCCGCCACCCATGCTTTGATGCCGTCCCAGTCGATCTCTTTCTCTGCCCATGCACCGTAGTTCACGTTATACGAACTGTATGCTGTCAGGTAGCCGTTCCACATCTTCCTGTACCATGCGGTCTGCCCCCATGAGTAGAATTCGGAGATCCGACCTGCCGCTGCCAGCTCGCGCATCATCTGCTGCGCTTTCTCCGCACTTCTCGCAGCCTCGTCATGCTCTGTAATCACATAGGATTTCCGATCACTGTCAAGCCCATGCTGACAGCTTTCCGATTCCGGAAAATACTTTTTTGCGATCAGAGCCGCCTGCTCTGCCGCTGATTCCGTTTTCACATCACTGCGCAGCCGGAACCGCAGTCTGCTTTCGTAGGGCATCACCATAAAGGATGCGGTCGCCCACAAATAAGACGGGATATCGGAATCGGGAATTTCATCCAGATACCGGTTGACATATTCCTGTCTTTCTTTGTAGCTTACTTCCCGCGTGTATATATCGTATTTTTCTCCGGTGCCGTACCATTTATTGACATACTCTGCATGTTCCCGAAACATCCCCTTATCATCAAGGCGCTTCATCTCCTGAAAAGACTCCATGCCGGTGATGCCGAAATAATACAGATCATCACCATAATGTCTGTCATCCACTTCCACATAAACCACGAGGCTTTCGTCAATCTGATTCTGTGCCATGAAGTCTTTTATGGCTGCGAGGAAGGTTTCCTCCCATGAGTAGCTATGCTCAACAATGACTTTATCTCTGAATTGCTCCGGAATATTTCCGTCCGCATCGGCTTTTTCATCCTGTCGGTATGCACGGGCAAGATCAAATACCGGATTTTTGCTTTTCTTCTGCGAGGCAATATATTGCCTCAAAAGTGTATACGCTCTTTCCAAATCATCTGAAACGTCCTGCGTTTCTGCTGCAATGCGGCTCTCTGACGGCAGCGCTTTTGCATTCAGAGTCGAAACAGACAGCGCGTTTCCGAATATGATTGCAGCAGAAAGAACAGCTATCATTCTTTTCATGCGTTTTCCCCTCTTTCTGATCCCATGTATCAAAATAACGGTCAGGCTTACAGCAAGTCTTTATTTGCAGAAATCATCCTTTCTTTGCCATACTGAGAACAGCTTTCTATAATCATTATAGCAAAAAAAGTGAACTTGTCAAGAGCAATTATATATATATTTTCGGAGCAGCAGCGTGCATCTCAGACGGAAAAGCCGGTTGAATTCTTAGCTGATCTGTGTTATAATTAGAATCAGGCAGCATACTTTGCAGAAAGGAACAAAATCACACTATGAAACGCAGCCCACTCTTTTACGAAGGAATCTATCTGTTTTACACACTGCTTAACATCATCATGTATCTTGCAAATGCCGCATCCTATATGCTGTTCACACGATACAAGGATACAACCATTCCGTATAAAAGCGCTTTCGCGATCTTTCTTCTGATGCTCGCGGAGATCGCGACATTTGTGCTGTTATCGGGCGCTGTCACAAAGGACGGCACCCCGTTCCAGAAACTCTACTGCCGCAGACTGCGCATCGCATTCGGCTGCTCTCTGCCGCTGATTGCCCTGCGGTTCGTGACGCTGCGCCTGCACAGCCCCGCCGGAACATACGCCTATATGACCGTCTGGGGCTTGCTTGGAATTCTGTCTGCATGTTTGTATCTGTCAGCATTCCGGAGCTGCTCCGCGCTCGTGAAACATGAGCCGGAAACCTGCCGGAAGCTTCTGGACGAATATGCGCTCGTGCTCTCAGCGGATGAGCTCGCGGTTATGAAAAAGATCAAACGCAGCATGCTGTACCTCAGCGGATTATTTCTGCTCTCAGAAATGTTCATGGAGCAGCTCTGTTCCGGCGGCATCGTGGTGTTCGCGGGATTTTCAATTGTTTATATGGCAGCTGTCTACATGACCCTGATTCCGGTTTTCCGGTATTATGCGGAAAAGCGCGCGCCGCTGCTGTCAGTCCTGCTCGCACTGTGCGCAGGGCTTGGCTGCCTTGCCGTGTGGCTGATCTCGCAGAAGATCATCACAAGCCCGATCCTCACAGACAGAACACCGGAGGAAATCGCGATTTTTCTGCTGCTTTTTCTGCTGCCTGCCCTGATCCTGCTCGGAGCAAAATACCGCCGGTATCAGCGGCACCGGATCAACGAGCGCGCCGACAGCTTCATGAGGAAATCATAACTTGAATGCACTGAAATGCCTTCGGATAAATCCGGTTCCGCAGGGGCATTCTGATAGAAAACGCACAGGACGGATTCAGCCGGTCTCCCCTGCCCTTATCCGGAAAACAGGCAGCGCAGATCAGTTGACACGGCGCCTGAAATATGATACAATAAAGACCGGTTTGCCGGAATCCAGAACAAACCGCGAAGCACAAACTGAAAAGGCACAATCCCCTGCCGCTTTACAAGGATGATTATGAAATACTATTATTTGCTCTTTGCTGCACTTTCGCTCTTTCTGCTTGCAGGCTGTACAATCATCGAGCCGATTGAAACCGGCGATATTGATGTTCAGACCGAAGCAGTCACCACAACCTCCGCGGAAACAACCGCATCAACGGCAAAAGTCACCACAACCAAAGTGACAACAACCGTCACAACAACCGCTGCCACGACCACAGCAAAACCGGAGCCGCCTGCCGATCTGCTGCTGAAAGGTCTGGAGACCGTTGAAGCAGGCGACGATCTCACGCTGGAGGACTTCATAACCGACCGGAATGTCGAACTGAAAGACGCCTCCGCCCTGCTGGATACTTCCGCGCTCGGCAGCTTTTCGGTTGAGATTCCGTATCTTTATGACGGAACGGAATTCACGCAGACACTGCAATATCAGGTGACAGATACCACAAAGCCGTATATCATCAATCCGGGCACGAATTCCTATCACAAGGCCGGAACCGATTTCGACCTCAATCAATATATCGGATATGCGGACAATTTCGACAGTTCGCCGGTGCTCACCTGTGACGGCGAGGTCGATCCGGATACGGTCGGTGCATATCCGCTCGGCATCACCGTCACAGACAGCTCCGGAAACGCCTGCTGGTGGGAGATGACCGTCAACGTGGTTGAGGAGATCCCGAAATCCGCTGACACGGTCCCGCGCGTCAATTACAGCGATTTCATCAGCCGCTATGCGTGCGATGATGTACGGTTCGGCATTGACGTTTCCACATGGCAGGGCGATGTGGACTACAATGCCGTGCGCGATGCCGGATGCAGCTTCGTGATTATCCGTGTCGGGTACTGCTATGACGAACCGAAGCTCGACAAATATTTCCGTCAGAACCTCAAAAATGCGGCGGCTGCCGGTCTGGATGTCGGCGTTTACTTCTACACAACCGATCATTCCGAGGAGGAAGTGCGGGAGCATGTGCGCTGGATCACGGAGCAGCTGGACGGTCAGGAACTCGATCTGCCGATTGTCTTTGACTGGGAGGAGTTTTCACACTTCCAGAAATACGGCATGAGCATCCGCGACCTGAATGATGTCTACGCCGCATTCGCAGATGAAGTCATCAAGCAGGGCTGCAAGCCGATGCTCTACAGCAGCAAAATCTTTCTAGAAACGATCTGGAGCGAAAAAACGAAAAAATCCACGCCTGTCTGGCTGGCGCACTATGTCGGCGAAACCACCTACGAGGGAGAATATGCGATCTGGCAGCAGAGCGCATACGGCAGAATCCCCGGGATCGCAGGCGATGTGGATATGAATATCCAATATCTGAACAAGGAGATCGGCTGAGCGCTTGACCTGATCTTTCCGAACCGCAAATCCGAAAACGGACGCCGGAGCATCACCGGCGCCCGTTTTATATACGCAAACGCAAAACCGCAATAAATAGTTGCCGGATGAAACAAAACGGGTATGATACGTCAAAGTACCATACCCGTTTCTATGGATTCACCTGCTCATGTCAGATAAATCAGCCCTGCCTCGAAGACAAAAATCAGAGGGAGAATATATTTTCTGGGATTGCGCCAGAGATCCGGCTCCGATTTCCATTTTGTGATCGGGAACCGATCCTCCAGAAACGCTGTGCAAACCGCATTCTCCACTGCAAAGAGTCCTGCCGCAATGAATGCGCGGATGTCGATCTGTCCGCCCGCAAGCGAGAAGGCGGTCAGGAACACCGCAAACACCAGAACATCAAAGCAGAACACCGCCGCGGCATAGGGCACGAAAAACTGTGCGGTCTTGTCCGGAAGCGCTTTCAGCTTTCGTTCCAGACTGCGGCTGGAGCTGACAATCGTGGCAAGCGGCGAATTCATCGAAACCAACGCCAGCCCGATCCCGCAGCCCATCGGGAACCCCTGCTTCTCTGTCATGACGGCGAAAAAGCAGCCGAATCCGGTGATGAACAGCGTGCTGATCAGAAAGCTCTTGTTTGAGAGCATGTAGCGGATGATATACCGCGGGACAATCAGCTTCGGCGATTTGCTGCTGTGCTTTGCCTTCAACTTTGCAGATTCCTGCACATAGAAATCATCCAGATGCAGCACGGAAAAAAGCAGAATCACCGCCACATCCGCGACAGCCAGCACAGTGATTGCCGGAACAGGCTGCTGCAGCAGTATGGCAATCACAATCGGGACTGCGGCAAGCAACAGCGATACGGCAGGCATTCTCCGGAACACTCCAAATGCTGCAAAACCGCCGAACAGCGCATAGACAAAGCTGAGAATAAAGATCACAATATCCGAAGGCGAAAGCTTCACGAATGCAAACAGCAGCGCAATCAGGATAGAGGCTTTCGTGAGCAGGACATATGCACCGATCGCCGCCGCATACGCCCAAAGGCATTTGCGGTCATCGTGCGGCATCGCAAACAGCCCCCTCAGACATCGCGCGTTATCCTTTGAGGAGAGCGTCTGCATCACGATCGTGCCGGTAAAGCAGACCGCCGTGATAATCAGCACGCTCTGTGCCAGCGGGAGCACCAGCCCGCTCCCGTGCAGTCCGAATCCCATAATCGCCGCGATGAGCACCGTTTTCAGCGCGCTTGAATAATGGTCGCCGAGCAGTTTTCGGGCAAGCAGCTTATACATCGTCCGTCTCACCCTCCGTACCGAGTGAAGCGCGGATGCTCTCAGCGTTGATCTCGCTGCCGGAATAGGTCTTTGCGATCGTGCCGTTTTCCAGCACGAGAACCTTGTCCGAAGTCAGCGTCACGCTCTCGAGGATATGCGAGGAGAACAGCACCGTGCCAAACTGCTTATAGCCTGCGATCAGCGAATAGAGCGTCTCCGTACTGGTGAAATCCAGCCCGTTGACCGGCTCATCGAGCAGGAGCAGCTCACATTTCAGCGCAAATCCGGCAATCAGATACGCCTTGCGCCGGTTGCCGAGCGAGAGATCCTTAATGAGCATGCTGCGGTATGTGCCGAAGCCGAAGCGCTCCACAAGCTCATCCACATATGCGGAATCAGGCTTTTTTCTGTAGCAGCCGAACACATAGCTGAGGTACTCATCGAAGTTGAAATAGCCGAAGGATTCGTCCTCCGAAAAGACGATGTACCGGCTCATTTTGAACGCTTTATCCTGAAACTGCGCGCTTTTCCCGCTGACGAGTATTTCGTCTGCGGAAAAGCCCTTGTGCAGTCCGCAGATGATATTCATGAGCGTGGTCTTGCCTGCGCCGTTGAGACCGATCAGTCCGATGACGCTGTTTTGCGGCAGCGAAAGATTCAGCCCCTTGAGCACCTGGGTTTCCGGCACATACCAGCCCTTCAGATTCCGGAGTTCAAGCAGTGTACCCATCGCGCCGCTCACGCCTTCCTGGACAGCGTGAATGCGCTGTAGCCAAAGAGCGCGCACATCGCAAGCGAAATCAGCCCCGGAACGAGCTGGTGCTTGAGCAGTGCGGCCACACCGGCGATCAGCCAGATGACTGCGAAAATTGCTCTGAGGATCATATGTCTGTTTTTCATGTAGATACTCCTTTTTCGGTGGATGTTGATTCAGATGATGTTGCGCCGGATTGGAACAAATCAGCCGCATAATATTATACCGCAATTGTCAAAGCATGTCAATTCTTCCGCGTGATTCTTCAGGAAATATTCAGCATTTCTGTGTTTATATTTTAACAATGCAACGCCGATATGACTGTTTCATTCTCCGGAATCGCAATTTATCCGCATCTGCTGTTTTCCATCTTCCCGAACACCGGAACATGCTGCTGTGATATATGGAAATTAGTTAAATACCAAGCTGCAAAACACACGCATCGCTCCGCGGGGCGATGCTGTGTGTCTGAACTTCTTTCGTTTTCTGCTTCGGCATGCGCTTACACAGCAACGAATGCCCCATATTTCTGTCATCATCATTTTGATTCAAGTTCTTTTTTGTATCGCTCCATCAGCGACATCAGATCATATATACATGATCCTGCAGCAGCTTCTGCTCGAGCCTGCCCCCCTTTTCAGCCGCATGTCCCAGCCCTTCTCCAGAAATGCCGCAATAATTGTGTGAAATCGTGCAAAAAACGCCGTTTCTGCATTGACATCCGGCGGAATCTGTGGTAGAATAGGAAGGTTCGTCCAGTTCGGGCTCTGCTTTTCCGGCAGAGTCCGAACTGCTGTGCGAACGAAAACAAAAAGTTCAGAAGGAGTTGCTATGAAAAAATGGCGAAACAGGCTGTTTGCCTGCGGCATTTCCGCATTCATGCTGCTGAATGCGCTTCCGCTGCAAACCGCCCAAACCGCAATCGCTGCTGAGATCGAAGCCGCAAGCCGCGGCGACATCAACGGCGACGGAAAAAAAGACAGCGCTGATCTGGAAGCGCTGAAGACACTGCTCGCAACACGTCCGGATACGATCGTCGCTGAAACCGAAGATCTCGTACCGTATGATGTTACCGGCGACAGCATTGTGGATGCGCGGGATACCCTTGCGCTTTCGCAGTATGTTTCCGGTGCTGCCAAGGAGCTGCCGCTGAATCCCGGTGAAAAGCTTGCGGACAAGATCACACTCTCACTGGAAAGCAAAACCTGCTTCCCCGGCGACGATGTCAGTCTGAAGCTCTCAGTTGTGGACTGGACCAAGGATATTGCGGCCTATGATATTACGGTCGGCTTCGATACCGCGCTGAAGCTGAAAAATGTTGCGTTTTTCGCAGATGACTGTCAATATATTCCGGCGGCACGCACCGTCAAGCTGACCGGTCTGCACAAGGATGCTGCGATGCACCGCGGCGATATCGCCGTTCTGACATTTACGGTACCCAAGGACTATGAAGAGGACTGCACAGTCGCAGTTGAGGGTGCCAATGTCTTTACTTCGGACTATAACTATTATTCGCCGGTCAGACCGACTGCGAAGATCACGGTGAACCCGCTCACTGAGCCGGTCGCACTGGAAGCGGCAGGCATCGGCAGCAAGTCCGTTTCCCTGATCTGGGATATGCCGTTCGCGGATCAGCCGGTTGTCGGTTATCATGTCTACCGCAGCGGCAAGCAGATCGCAGAGACAACGGATACTGCCTATACCGACAGCGGTCTGACTGCGGACACGGATTATGAATACGCTGTTTCCGCATTTACCGCAGCCGGAACCGAAACGGCACAGTCCGTGCCGGTGAAGGTTCACACAGCAGGCCCGAAGATCCGCAGCGCGGAATTTCCCGCAGAAACGGTCTCCGATGCAAACAGTGATCTGATCGTCCGGCTTGAGCAGGCAGCACCGCTCAAGGAAATGAAACTGGACGTCAAGGGGCCGGACGGAAAAACCGTCTCAGAGATTGTCAGTCTGGAAGACAAGGATCTCAGTGCCGTCAATTATCACTGGGACGTCAGTCAACTGACGAACGGAACCTATCAGCTCGGCATCACGGTGACCGATCTGGACGGTGCTTCAGATACCGACACGGTCTCCGTCAAGGTCGAGAACAAACCGCTCAGTCAGGTGACGCTGAAAGGTACTGCCGGAGACAGAACCGCAGTGCTGGCATGGTCGCTGGCAGAAGAAGCTTCTGTCACCGGCTATACCGTATACCGCCTGAAGGCAGACGGCAAAACATGGGAAGCGATCGCAGAGATCGAAGGACGCAATACACTTTCCTATACCGATACGCAGCTTACCGCAGGAGAGAAATATACCTATGCGGTCGCAAGCAAAAACAGATACGGACAGGAAAGCCAGAAGAGCACCAGCGTGACCGTCACGCCGAAGGCGGACAGCACCCCGCCTGAAATCACCCTGTTTACGCCGAAGGGCGGACAGCGTGTATCCGGCAAGCTTTCGGTCAAGGTGCAGGCAAAGGACGAAAACAGTGTTGCGTCTGTGCGCTGCGAGCTCTCTGCGGATGAAGGCGAGACATGGACAACCGCCGGAGAGACGGAAGGCGATACCGGAAGCTGGACGATCAATACCAAGGACTATGCAGACGGCATCTACCGGCTGCGCGCAATGGCATCGGACAGCGACGGCAACCGGAGCGCCGATACCCATATCATCGAGCTTGCGTTTGACAACACCCCGCCCGAACAGGTCCAAAATGTCCGTGCCGTCAGCATCACCGAGAAAACTGCTGCCATTGCATGGGACAATGTTGCGGATGAAGATTTTGCATATTTCAATGCAATCATCTCCGACAGCAGCAAAAAGTGGGAGCAGAAGACAGACAAGACCCTCGGCATCAATCTGGAAAATCTGACGCCGGATACAACCTATACGGTCACGGTCTATGCCGTGGACGCTGCCGGCAATGCCGGTGCACCTTCGGATACATTCAGCTTTGTTTCCACCAGCGACAACAAGGCACCGGTCATCAAGAGCATCAGCGTTCCAAAGTTTGCATCTGCGAAGGTCGCGCTGACCGTCGGTGTGGAAGCATCGGACGATGCAGGCATCGCAAAGAGATTTCTGGAATATTCTCAAGATCAAAAAAACTGGAAGAAGCTGGTTGCAAACGGCAGCAAGACCAATTTCACCCTCTCTGACAGCACGCTGAAAGAGGGCGCGCTCTATCTCCGTGCCTATGCAGAGGACAAGTACGGCAATACGGGTGACCCGGAAAAGGCGAAAATCGTCACCCTGACCGTGGATAATACGCCCCCGGATGCACCCGGCAAGGCGACTGCAGCAGCAGACATCCTCAGCAACATCGTCACATGGGAAGCATCTCCCGCCAGCGATCTGAACAGCTATTGCGTCGAGCGTTCGGTCACTTCGGCAACCGGCGGCTATACCACGGTTGCAGCGAATCTGACTGCACTCCGCTTTGAAGACACCGATGTAAAGCCGGACGGCACCTATTATTACCGCGTGTTCACAATCGACCGCGCAGGCAACAAGAGCAAAGCTGTTTCCGCCGACGCGGTCAAGCGCGTGCCGGATACCACAGAGCCGGTCATTGAGCAGTGCGTCCTGTCCGTGCAGGGAAAGGTCTGCGCAGCACACCGCACGGTGCAGATCCTTGCTTCTGACGAAACTGCCGTCAAGTCGATCTCCGCAGCCTACCGCTGCAAAGAGAATGCGGACTGGACCGCACTCACCACGGAACTCGTCAAAACCAACAGTAACAAAACACAGATGCTCGTTCGCACAGAACTGCCGGAGAGCGTTCTGAAAGAATCCGGCGTGACCGTTCAGGTGACTGCTGAGGACGCCGTCGGAAATAAGAAGATTCAGGAGTTTGCATTCCAGGTCGATGACAGCAAAGCAGAGATCAAAAATGCCAAAGCCGCACTGGACGGCAAACAGATCAATGTGACATGGGACTGCCCGGATGCTTCCGGTGTCACTGTGTTTTATGTATACCGCAGGACCGGCGCGGCCGGCGAGGAGTTCTGCATCGGAAAAGCAGATCCGAAAAAGGGTTCTGCGGCCTATTCCTTTACCGATACAGACCTCACGGCAGGCGGCACCATGTACTACCGCATTGAGGCGAACATGGAAAGCGGCAACACCGTTTCTGCTTCTGCCGGTCCGGTCGAGGTACAGGCGATCCC
This sequence comes from Oscillospiraceae bacterium, assembly GCA_017523995.1. The sequence continues at coordinate 22,210 of JAFWUX010000194.1, forward strand.
GAAGGCAAGGCTGGATTATACCCCGGCACAGCTTGTCGGTGCGGAATATACCTATGATGCACGCAGCTCTGAAAAAGCAGAGGATATCACATGTGTAAAGATCAGCTTCGGTGATGCAACCGAGGAGATCGTCAGACAGTCGCTCGATACTGCCGTGTTTACGCATACCTATACAAGCGTCGGTGAATATGAAGTGACGCTGACCGTGCTGAACGGCAACGGCGTTTCGGATGTCCTCAAAAAAACTGTTTCCGTTACGGAGCCTGCCATGTTCGGGGATGTACGTCTGCATGTCACCCAATCGGACGGCAGTCCTGCTGCCTATGCGAAAGTCTATATTGACGCCGGAACGAATATGCAGACAACAGCACAGACAGATGCAAACGGTATTGCTGCGGTCAAATGCACAGCCGGCGGTCATGAGTTCGGCGTCTATATGCCCGGCTGCCTGCCCGTGACGAAATACTGCACACTGACCCCGGATATGACAACGGATGTCTATCTCACGCTGATGAAAGATGATATCGTCAAGGCAGACTTTCAGGTCAGCCGCATGTCGCTTGCGGAAATCAAAGCGGCAGGCATTGAAGTAGAGGACCCTGAAAACTGCAATATCGTGCAGGTCGATATTTCGCTTTCGTATTCGGTCACCTCGACTGTGTCGGATCGAATCAGAGTCTATGTGAATCAGGGCGGCGGTTCAGGTTCCGGCGGCGGAACAGGCGGCGGCGCAGGCGGCGGCCGCGGAAGATATATTGTCCAGGGCGGCGGCAGCGGCAGCGGCGGCTCAGGCTACAGCTATGAGGTGCAGGAAGTCTCCCGCGATGTTAACACGCTGGTTCTGCTGCGTGTCCCTGCCAAGGCACAATTCCTCAAAGAGTTCTTCAAGGTCGATATGATCGTGCTGAACAATGCTTCATCGGAATTTCCCCTGACAGGCTGCAAGGCATCGCTGAATCTGCCGGAAGGACTGAGCCTTGCATCGGATTCTGCGTCCTACGGTTCGCCGATCGTCAATATCGGCACGATCCCGGGCGGTCAGCAGGAAACGGTCAGCTGGGTTGTCCGCGGTGACCGCGCCGGTTCTTACAGTTTCAGCGCGGACTTCAGCGGAACCCTTCAGCCGTTCAACGAACCGGTTTCCATGCGTTTCGGCTCCGAACAGCAGATCACCGTCGAAGGCGCGGAAGCAGCTTCGATCACCGTGAACTTTGACCCGGTCATCCGCAAAAAGAATATGTTAGTGGAAATGGTGATCGAAAACAACACTTCCGGTGACCTCAACGAGCTCTCCACGGATATCGGCAACGTGATCCGGGAATGCGGCGGAACAGATGCCGCGGGCAATCCGAAAGCGGATGTTTATCAGGTGCGCTTCATTGATACGGACGGCATCATGCAGCTCGTGGACAGCGCAGACATCATCAAGGTACTGCACCCGGGACAGAAGCTCAGCGTGGTTTATGACATTAAAAATGTGCTCGAATCGGAGCTTCAGGGTGTGTATAAGAATACATCCGGGGCGTTGCGGCATGATTCCAACAGTTCCAACGTGGTTGTGCAGATCAAGCCTGTCAGACTCACAAGCATTGATGACCCGCTGTACGGAATCGCTCTGGATCCGGAAAAGGAATATCTGCTCATGTTCTCGGATCGGAACGGAAAAGCCGTTCCGTATACGGCGGTAGAGATTTATGAACTGAACGGCACTGTCAAAACCGTGCTTGCTTCCGGTACTGCAGATGAAAGAGGCAGATTTGTCGTACCGCGCGGTGACGCAGAAAAGCAATACTATGTCGCTGCAGCGGCGGACGGATTTGCCAAAGCGATCAGACCGTTCAAGTTCCCGAAGCGCATCGAAGAATACCTGACAACATTTATGCTGGAAGGCAATTACAACAACAGCGACTATCATGTGCGCTATGCGAATTACAGCAGTTCGACTGATTTTGTGAACCTCATCACCAAAGACTACATTGTGAACATCAAAGATGATACGCCATTCTCGATCATCGGTTCCACGAAGGATGCCGGTGCCCAATACGAACTGCGGCAGAAGGATGTCTCGAAAGCAATCAAGACCACAGAGGGCGACTACGGTTCGTTTGCGTTCATGGAGCTGAGCCCGTCGATGTTTCATGAAGACCGCCCCGTGTTCATCCGTGTTTATACAGACAAGGGTGATACCTTTGACACAACGCTTGGGCTGCAGGTTGTGAATGTTTCACCGGAGAAGCTTGCCGGAGAGATGGATGACAAACTGGCTGACACGTTTTCCGATTTTCTGTTAAAGAATGATCTGGTCGGTACGATTCCGGGCGAGTATCATGATGAAATTGATGATCTCGCTTTGGATGAAAACGGCACGGACAAAAATGATAAAGACAGCAAATTTTTGGATCTGGACTTTTCAATTGATTTAAGCCAGAAGATGAATAAAAAAGACTTGGACTGGGATATCAAACATACTGTGAATAAGGATAAGGTTTCAGCAGAATTCCTCATGCGCTTGACGAAGGAGTTTTCATTCCTGACGAAGAAAAAGAACTGTATGCTCAGACTGATAATCGGAGGCGGCGCGAATATTGACATCAAAACAAGCCAGGTGTATTTTAGCGGTACTCTGACACTGTATTTGTGGGGATCGTTTTATCATACGCTGTATGAGCACTGGATTCCGCCTTGGTATATCGGCATCGAGCCATTCTTTAATCCGACGCTTACCGGCAAGATCAACGGCGGCATTGATTATACAAATGACCCCGTCAAAGGTGATCCGTTCTTTAACTATAAGGTCGGCGGAGATGCGTTGCTGGGCTGCGAACTGCAGGGCGGAGCGGGCGTCAAGTGTGTCGGCACGATTTATGCATACGGTTCGCTTGGAATCAATGTGTCAGGTACATTCCTGGAAAAGGGACAGCCGGTGAATCTCCTGGGCAGAGTAGACAGGCTTGCCCTTGAAGGTTCCATCGGTGTTCGCGGTGAAGTACTGGAATACCGCTGGATGGATATTCAACTCATAAAGGCAGGTTGTATTCTTTATGACCGTGCAGCCGGAATCGGCACAACAGAAGATTCACCCAGTCTCCCCCGTCCGCTGCTTATCACGCCGAATGATCTTGTGACAGAGAACGGCGAAACCGTTGCAGAAGCAATCAAGGACACAGGCTGCTACAAGCCGTTCACCGCGGACATGATTCCGCAGGCAGGTGCATGGAACGGTCAGCTCGGCGACAGCATCACAGAGCTGCAATCCGGCATTTCCGCAGGTTCTTCGCCCGCGCTTGTGACCGACGGCACGAATACAGTCATGGTCTGGATTCTCAAGGATGCAGCGCGCGGAATCGACAATGCATCCTATGCAGTCTGGTCGCGCTATGACAGCGAAAGCAAAACATGGTCCGAGCCGAAAGCCGTTGATGACAACGGCAATGCAGATACCGCGCCGGTGCTGTTCGCAGGTGCAGACGGTATCCGCCTTGCATATCTGGAATCCGCGGCAGTTTTTGAGGAAGGCAATTCGCCGTCGCTTGAGGACTACGCAAAGCAGCTGGTCTTTAAGACCGCGAAATTCGACCCCGAGGCTGATGCCTTCACGGATTTCCGCACCACCGAAGCCAATGCGGACGGCGGATTCGCTTCCGCACCGGCATTTGCACAGGCTGCGGACGGCACAACTTATCTGTTCTGGCTTTCCAATGCGAACGGTCAGATCTTCGGCGGTGATGGCAGCAACCGCATTCTCTGCGCAAAAGAGACCGAAGAAGGCTTTGATACCCCGACCGTACTGGCGGAGAATCTGCCGCAGGTAGAATCGCTGATCTGCGGTCAGAACGCAGCAGGCGAACCGGTCTGCGTCTATACGGTTTCCGCACCGACAGAGGAAAACACAACTGCATCCGAGCTGTATGTGAAAGGACTTTCCGGCGATCCGGTTCAATTGGCTTCCGGTACGGTCCGCTCCCCGCAGTTTGCAAAAATCCCCGGCAAGGACGCTGAGGGTCTGGTCTGGGCGCAGGACGGCAATCTGTATGCATCCGCCGATCTTGCAGCAGCAGAGGAGATCTGCGTCAGCGAGAACTTCAGAATTTCTGAGCGCTTTGCGATCGCAGGCGACCGCATCCTGTACCTCTCCAATATTGACAATGCGGCTGCACTGTTCAGCACGCAGTATGATGCAGAATCCGGCAGCTTTACGAATCCGGTATGCATCGAATCCGGCGAAACCCTCTACTACGAAACGCTTTCTCTGGCCGATGTCGGCGGCGATACGCTTTATGCGATGTCGCGCACGACTGAAACCAGGACAGAAGACAGCGCATCCTACAGCACAGCCCTAACAAGCGGTATTTTGCAGGAAACTGCGGATGTCCGCATCGGTGAAATCGAATACACCTACGAAGATGCCATGCCAGGAACGGTTCTCCCGCTGACGGCGGAGATCCTGAATGACGGCACGCTCACGGCGGATACAGTGACCCTGCAGATCAAAGACGCGGAAGGCAATGTTGCAGCGTCCGATACGCAGAATGTCCACATTGTTTCCGGCGCCTCTGAGAAGGTCAGCTTTGCACCGGCACTTCCGGAAACGCTGACACCGGCTGTCTATACGGTTTCGGTCAGCGCATTTGACCGCGACCGCACACCGGACAACAATACCGCGGAGCTCGACCTGAGCAAAACCGATATTGCGGTAGAAACCGGAGTGGAATACATCGGTGACAATACATTCGTGACGATTTCCGCAAAGAACCTGAGCAATGTGCCTTCCTCTGCCGTCATTTCCGTGAAACCGAACCGCAGCGATGAGGAGACTGTGATGCTGTTCTCCGATGAGATCGCGCCGCACAAAGTTGCCTACTGGCGGCTCAATGCAGCCGATCTGCTCGGCAGCGTCTACAATGATTTCCTTGAAATCACGGCGGAAACCGATGTGCCGGACGGCAATCCGAATAACAATCAGACCGCAGTCAGGGCGGCCAAGAGCGGCATCAATCCGTACAAGCCCGGCGATCTCAATCTGGACGGCACGGTCGAGCTGGAAGACGCCATGCTGACGCTGAAATGCTATACAAAGTCGGTTGCAGGTCTGAATGATACCGGACTGACCTACTGGGCACAGGAAGCAGCAGACATTGACAAGAACGGCAAGATTGATGTCATTGACGCTATGACGATCCTGAAATATTACGTCAACTGTGTGGCCGGCAACGCATCGGCAACCTTTGAGGAATATTTAACTCTGGAACAAAACGGGGGTGCAAAACATGAATCTGAATAAACCAGGCGCCGCACAAATGCGCCGCCGGATCGCTGCAGCACTGACTGCTGCGGCGATGACAGCGGTATCACTTCATGCATCGGCATTCGACCGTCTGCCGATGTACCCGCAGGCGGAACAAATGCCGCAGCAGATCGGACAGGCAGTCAGCCTTTCTGCAGCCGTCGCTGCCGTAACAACGGCGCCGGCTGCGGCTTCCGGTACGGTCACAACTGCAAAAGCGGTTACAACCGCGGCGAATACAACTGCATCAACCGCAAAAGCAACAACAGCAGCAGCCAAGGTCATGACAACAGCGGTGAATACAACCGCATCAGCGGCAAAAGCAACGACAACAGCCGACAAAGTGACAACAGCAGCAGTCAATACAACCGTATCGACCGCAAAACCGACGGCAACAACAGCACCGGCAAACAGCACCGCTTCCGGAGCGCAGACAACTGTCTCTGCTCCGGAAGGCAAGACCGATCCGAAATCCGGTGCGTCATATGAGATCAAGGACGGCAAGGCGATCATCACCAAATGGAACAGTACGGAGCCGGATGCAGTCATTCCGGCAGAAATTGCGAGCTGTCCGGTCACACAGATCGAACCGGATGCGTTCGCTGCTGTACGGGAAACGCTGAAATCGGTTGTGATCCCGGAGAGCATTCCGACGATTCAGAAGTATACGTTTCGTTACTTCACGGCACTTGAAAGCGTCAGCCTGCCGAAAACGCTCACCGCGATCGGCGAGAATGCATTTGAAAGCTGCGAATCGCTGAAAGAGATTGCGCTGCCGGATCAGCTTGTGTCCCTCGGAGCAATGGCATTTTCAAACTGCAAATCTCTGGAAAGCGTCAAAGCAGATCATGCAGGATTCCTGATCGGCAAACAGGCATTCCAGTATTGCACAAGCCTGACAACGGTCACACTCGGAGACAGCAGCGCCTCTGAGCAGACCTGCGAGATCGGAGAACGTGCTTTTTTCGGCTGCACCGCACTGAAAAGCATCCGGATTCCGTCCTGCTGTGAAGCTGTCGGCAACAGCGCATTTTACGGCTGCTCCGCACTGGAAACGCTCACGCTGCCGGACAGCATCAAAGCCATCGGGAACAGCCTGTTTTCCGGGTGCTCCTCGCTGAAAACCGTCACATGCGGCGAAGGCATAACCGCGTTCAGCGCGTCTGTGTTTGCAGGCAATACCGCTCTGGAATCCGTTGCGTTTTCCAAATCGCTGACCGCACTTCCGGATGAAGCATTCAAAGGCTGCACGGCTCTGAAAACCGTAACAGCCGAAGGCACAAAAGCACTCGGAAGCTCTGCATTTACCGGCTGCACTTCACTGGAAACAGTCAAGCTTTCGCCGGAGATCGAATCCATCGGGGACAGAGCATTTTCCGGCTGCTCCGCATTGCAGAAAACACCGGTTCTGAACAGTGTCAAGAGCCTCGGCAAATATGTATTCCTCGACTGTGCGGCGCTGGAAACAGCCGTGATTCCGGACAGTCTGGATACCATCCCAGACGGAATATTCAGCGGATGCCTAAAGCTTGCAGAGGTCAGTTTCGGCGAGCAGATCACCGAGATCGGCAGCAGCGCGTTCTATCGCTGCACATCGCTGAAAACGCTCGCGCTCCCCGCAGGACTGAAAAAGATCGGTACCAGCGCATTTTCCGGCTGTACCGCACTGCGTCTGAATGAGCTGCCCGATTCGCTGACAGAGGTCGGTGCCTGCGCATTCTATCATATCCGGTCACTCCGGAAACTGACTCTGAACAAGAATACCGCATACGCAGCCGGCGCCTTTTCCGATCTCGGTTCTGTACAATCCCTGTATATCTCATCGGAGATCACGCTGTCTGACAGCATGTTCAGCGGCTGCAGCAATCTGGTCTATGTCTGCATGACGGATGACATGGAGAACTACAATCTTCCGGAAGGCATGTTCCGCAGCTGCACAAAGCTGAAACGCTTTGACTGGCACGGCAAATGGGCAGCCATTCCGAAACAGTTTTTCTTCAACTGCTCCGCACTGGAGCTGGAACTTTCGCACAATCTGGAATCAATCGGCGAGCAGGCATTTTACAACTGCAGAGCGCTCGGACCGAAAGCAGAGATTCCGGATAAATGCGAGATCGGCAAGGATGCGTTTTCCGGCTGCACAGGCATCAAAGAGATCAGCTACGCCGGAAGTGCGGTGCTCGGTATGGGCTGCTTTTCCGGAACCGGACTGACGGCGGTCTGCCTGCCGGATAATACCGCGGTCGTGCCCGGAAAGGCATTTAACGACTGCAGGCACATCACGAAGATTACACTGCCGAAATCCGTCAGGTCAATTGGTTCCAATGCGTTCAGCAATTGCACGGGCGCGGAATCCGCAGAGCTTCCGGCAGGTGTCACAACATTGGAGTCCGACATCTTTTCTTCCTGTTCGGCGCTGAAAACAGTCACGATCCCGGAACAGACCGCGCTGAAAAGAATCGGGGATCACATGTTTTCATACTGCACGGCGCTGACGGATATCACGCTGCCGGAGCAGATCACAGCAATCGGAGACTATGCATTTTCCGGCTGCAAGGCACTGACCGGCATGGAGCTGCCGAAAAAGCTGACGGCGATCGGCAGCAATGCGTTTGCCAACTGCACCGGACTGAAATCGTTTTCTATTCCGGAAAATGTCAGTTCACTCGGCACCTACTGTTTCAACGGCTGCCAAGAACTGACAGAGATCACACTTCCGTCTCATATCAGTGAGCTGTCTGACGGCCTGCTCGCGGGCTGTATTTCGCTGGAAACAGTCACGCTGCCGCAGACGGTGCATTCCGTCGGCTCCGGTGCATTCAGCGGATGCAAGAGCTTGAAGGAGATCACGCTCCCGGACGGTGTGACGGTCATCGGTCAGTCCGCATTCAACGGATGCACCGCTCTGACAGCGCTGACCCTTCCGGGTTCGGTCAGTACGGTTCCGTCGAATCTCTGCCGCGGCTGTACTGCGCTGAAAACGGTCACGCTGCCGGACACTGTCGGGCAGATCGGTTTCAATGCGTTCAGTGATACGATGCTGGAAAGCATCAAGCTTCCGGCTGCGCTGAAACAAATCGGCAGCAATGCGTTTATGAACACACCGCTGACGGAGATCACACTTCCGAACATGCTGACGCGGATCGACTCCGGCGTATTTGCATACTGTAAAAAGCTGAAAGCACCTGCGATCCCGGCGTCTGTCACGGAATTCAGCCTGACCGCGTTTGCAGGCTGCCCGGAGATCAAGCAGATTCTTCTGCCGCAGAATATCACCCGGCTTTACAATGCGAAAAACAGAACCGACATCGAATTTCAGGCACAGGCAGGCTCCGTAACGGCACAGACCGCTGCACGGGAGCAGGCAAATCTGACACTTCTGGAACCGGCCGTTACCACGTCGGTCACAACCGGAACAAATGTCACTACAACTGCGGTCACAACAACCACCGCTGCGCGGATCATCGACAGCGAAAACGGTCTGGAATATGAAGAATCCTACAACAATACGCTGTATGTCGCGGGATTTGATGCGGAAAGAAAAGAGCTGACCGTTCCGGAAAGCTTTGACGGCAAGCCGGTTTCCGGCCTGAAAAACTGCGTATTTGTGGGCTGTGAGCTGGAAAAGATCACGCTGCCGGATTCGATCACAAGCTTTTCGGAGAGAGAATTCATGGATGCCGCAAAGCTGAAAGAGATCGCATTCAGTGAACAGATCAATTACATCCCCCCGCATTGCTTTGACGGCTGCATCTCGCTGACAAAGCTCCCGACCAAAAAGCTGACAAGCATCAGCAATGACGCATTCCGCGGCTGCTCCGCGCTGAATATTTCCGAATGGGATTCGGTCAGCTATCTCGGCGAAAGCGCATTTGAGGACTGCACCGCGCTGACCGAATTTACGCTTTCGCGCAATTCATCCATGTCCGTCATCTCCAGGAGTTGCTTTAAGGGCTGTACGTCCCTGACGCAGATCATCATGCCGGACAATATCTCCTATATTGAGGAGCAGGCATTCTATGGCTGCACTGCACTGAAATCCATCGAATTTCCGTCCAACTGCCGGCAGATTAGCAAGGAAGGCTTCTTCGGCTGTACTTCGCTGAAATCGCTGACACTTCCGGCACAATTCAACTCGCTCAATGAAAGTGCGTTTGAGGAATGCACGGCACTGGAATCTGTCGATCTGCCGGAAGGGCTCACTTACGTCTATACCAGAAGCTTTGCGAACTGCACGGCGCTGGAAACGGTGACCCTGAAATCCAAAAGCGCGGTTTCGCTGTCCGATCAGGCGTTTATCAACTGCCCGGCGCTGAAAACCGTGAACTATGAGGCGTCATATCTCAACTTCGGCGAGCACGCTGTCGGCTATCTGGAAAATGAAGCAGGCAGCATCACGGAAGCGGAAACACCCGTCAATTTCAAGGGCATGTTCACCTACAATCTTGCTGAACAAATGAAGAACGGCTGCATCACCTTTACCCCGACCAATCTGACATGGCATGAGATCCCGGGAACAGACACGGTCTGCATTGACTATGTTGATCTGCCTGCGGATTACAACGAGTCATCCTGCTATATCCCGCCGGAAATCGACGGAAAGCCGGTTTCCGTGCTCGGCAGCGGAGCCCCCTGTGTTCCGGAGACAATGAGCGGAACGGTCTCTTTGCCGTCCAGTGTGACCGAGATCGGTGATTATGCATTTCTCAATTGTATCGGCGTCACAAGCGTCAGCATGTACATGAGCGAATGCAATCTGAAAAAGATCGGTTTGCAGGCGTTTTACGGCACAGGTTTTCAGTTGAATGCGCAGGAACAGAACCGCAATATTGAAATCGGAACCATCCTGTACCGCTGCTTTACGAATGCAGAGCAGTACACGGTCACGGATGCCTACACGGTAATTGCAGATGACGCATTCGCGCACAACAGCTCCTGCCGGGAGATCATTGTGGAAAGCGGCGTCACGGAGATCGGTGCGGGTGCATTCTATGACTGCGGCGCGCTCGAAAAGGTTGTGCTTGCAGATACGGTATCCGCAGTCGGAGACTTCGCGTTCGTGGACTGCTCAGAGCTGACGGACGTCACGCTCGGAAGCGGGCTGACCGAGATCGGCAGCGACCTGTTCGCCGGATGCGACAAGCTGAAAACCGTCACGGCACCGGATGGCTCCGCAGCCGCCGAATGGTGCAAAGCAAACGGCTACAGCGAATAAACTTCATACCACTGCACAGACACCGCCTGATTCCGGTCAGGCGGTGCTGTTTGCATATCAAATATGGAATGGCAGGACCGGCGTTTGCTGTCTTGACAAAGCATCTCGTTTTCGCTATAATCAAAGTAATATACATCCTTATATGCCAAGGAGCATTCTAAGATCGGCTGTAATCTGCCGTTTGGAGCAATGAGGCATATTTGCAAAAAAAATAAATGACGGCTTTGAGAAGGAGATTTTACGATGGAATTTGAGATACAAGACGGCGTGCTGAAAAAGTGCAGACTGAACATAGGAGAAACGGAAGCCGTAATACCGAAGGGCGTAAAAAGCATTGGCGAGAGGGCTTTCTATCAAAATCAGCTTCTTGAAAGCATCACGATTCAGGATGGCGTGACAAGCATCGGGAAAGAGGCATTCACTGAGTGCCGGAGCTTACAAAGCATCACCCTTCCGGAGAGCGTCACAAGCATTGGAGAGCGCGCCTTCGCTTATTGCAGCAGGCTGCAGAGCATCACCATTCCTGAGAGCGTCACGCAAATCGGTGCAGAAGCGTTTTTCTGGTGCCGCTGCCTGCAAAGCATCAACATTCCCGATAACATCCGAAGCATTGCACAGGGGCTCTTCACCGGCTGCTGCGATCTACAGTACATCCATCTTCCGGAGCAGTTGGAAAGCATCGAGAATCATGCGTTCAGTTGTTGCAGCATAGAAAGCATCGTTATTCCAAAGCGCATCCAATGCATTGAAAAATCGACGTTCCTTAGCTGCAGCCGCCTGAAAAGCATTATCATTCCGGAGAATATCACAAGAATCCGGTGGACGGCATTTTATGAATGCAATAGTCTGGAGAGCATCACCATTCCGGAAACCGTGAGAAGCATTGATTATGGAGCGTTTGCGTACTGCGAGAAACTTCGTATTTCCGTTGCACCGAATCATCCGTATTTTACCGCAGATGATGATGTTTTGTTTGACAAAAAACAGGAACGGCTCATCATGTATCCATGCGGAAAACAAGAAGCGCACTACAGGATTCCGGACGGCGTCATAAAAATAGGCGATATGGCTTTCTATAGCTGCGAAAAGCTGGAGAGCGTCACGATTCCGGAGAGTGCCACTGGCATCGGCGCAGAGGCATTCGCTTATTGCAGCAGCCTTCAGAGCATCACCATTCCGGAGAGCGTCATGCATATTGGCAAAGATGCGTTTTATTTTTGCCAAAGCCTGCAAAGTATTGTTTTTCGCGGCTTTGTGATTCCGACTGATCAATATGATCCCAATCGACTGCATAAAGACATGCCGAAACTCCGTGAGATGCTCCGGACGGAAGACTATGAAAAGGACATTCCGGCTGCGCTCAAAATTCCGGTGTTGCTGACAGAATACCGGAAACACCTGCGTCCGAAGCTGGCAGACTGGATACGGGAAAACGCTTCGGAAGTGCTCCCCTTTTTGAGCGAAGGCAACGATGCCGCAGCGGCAGCTTTGACAATTGTTTGACTCCGGAGGGAAAGACGCGGATTATTTGCCTCTTACTTTGATAGATATAGCTATCATTATCGCTGCCGAGAAGGATGATCTTAAAACAAACGAATTTGCGATAAAAACAGCAGCGTCCTGCGGGGCGCTGCGTGCATTTTGTAACTTGATTTCCGATTTCATACATATCACCTCTGAATTGGTTTTCGTAAAGGTGTATGCGGGAACGCAGCGGAATATGAACGGGAAAGAAATACGCTTTCCGGTGAAGCTGTCACCTGGGAGGATCTGCTCGGCAAATGAATCCCACAATTCAAAACTGATTGTTATGATTCCAGTGCTGACTCCTTTGCCTTGACATTTTTCGCTTTTCTCCCATTGCGTTTTTTTCAGATATATGGTATAATAGAAAATACACATCATAATAGACCGCCCGCGGAAATGAGGTGATAGAAAGGGTGGCTGAACAATTGATTGTAGATCTGTACGGCTGTGCGCCGGAACTGCTGAATGATCCGGCATTTGTGCAGTCTGCTGCAAGAACGGCAGTGCAGAACATCGGGGCAGAGATTGTGGAAGAATGCATGCATCGGTTTGAGCCGATCGGCATCTCATATATCGCCGTCATTACAACATCCCATTTTTCGATTCACACATGGCCGGAATACGGCTATGCGGCTGTTGATATTTTTTCATGCAGTGCCGGTGTGCCGCAGGAAACTGCCAAGGCACTCGGAAACGCATTCGGCGCTGCGGAAAGCCGCATCCGGCGGCTTGAACGTGACCTGAAAGGAGGACATGCAAATTGATATTTGACATTGGCGACGTCATCGGTGTCGCGGGCAAAGGCTTCCGCGTCATCGGTAAAATCCGGTATGAAAACACACACGATCACTGCGAGTGGGATGAATACCGGATTCGGGATATGGAGACTAACCAGGAGGCATGGCTGAGCATAGACGATGTCTACCAGGAATACTCCATTTCCTATATGGCAGGCTCTCAGCCGCCAGATCTGATGAGATACCACAAGGTTGATGAGGGGGTCGAGATTGTCCGCTCCTACGCCGGAAGTGTGGATGTTGATCTGGGCGAATCCGCATCTTTTGCAGAATATGAGGATCCGACAGAGGAGCTCATCATTTCCATGGAAAGCTGGTCAGACGGCATCGAGTGGTCCACCGGTCATTATCTGGATGCGGATGAGATCACACTTGTCCGGCATGATCCGTCCTATACCAGAGCCCAGTCGATTCCCGGTCTGATCATTGTCGGCATTATGGTTCTGATATTTGCTGCCTGCTTTATCGGGCCGCTCCTGTCTTCAATCGAATTCCAGCCGAAGATCAGTAAATATCTAAAGAAATCGCCGTACTACACCTACGAGACCTCGGTCACAGGACAAGACAGCCAGAAAGCACAGGTCTATCGGGCGAATGCGTGGACCAATGCTGACGGCGTTGCAATGGATATTATCACCGAGCTCCATGGCTTAACAGAATATGTGCAGAAGGATGATGAGGAAGAAAACGGTGCTATCGCGATCCTCACCGAAAAGGAATACTGCGTGATCTACCCTTCTGAGGATCAGTCCGGTCTGCTGGTGCAGGTTTCCAACCGGAAATATGCATATAAATCAGACAATGACCTCTACAAAGGCTCACGGCGCGCATCGCATTATTACCGTTCATTCTATCATTCCACAGGCTACAGTTCGGATACGAGCACCTATCACAACTCAAGTTCGCCTTACAGCTCTTACAGCGACGCTGATTTCTCTTACAGCAGCGACAATTCATTCAACAGCTATTCAAGCAGCATCCGCCAGAGCAGCATCAATTCCCGTGTTTCATCGGGCGGCGGTCTGAGCGGCGGTAAATAATAAACAGGAGGTTTTCCATGAACTATCTGAGTGATCTTTTTGAAGTAGCAGTTTATTCCTGCGCAGGCATCCTGCTGATGATGCTCGGCAATTTCCTCATCGACCTCATTATTCCGTGTTCGTTCCCCGAGGAGATCAAAAAAGGCAATCAGGCGATCGGCTTTGTTTCCGCGGGAACCAATATCGGCGTCGGATTGCTGCTGCGTGCAGCGATCAGCTCTCCGTCAGCGGATGCGGCAAAAGAAACGCTCCTTTCCGGCATGCTGAGCAGCGTGATCTATTTTATTGTCGGCATTGCTTTCTTCATGCTCGGCTATCTTGCGATCCGCCTGCTGCAGAAGCAGTATAACCTCAATGATGAAATCGGCAAGGGCAACACCGCCGCCGGTATCATGGTTGCAGGCATTTTCATCGGTCTTGCCCTGACGATCAGCGGGGTGATCCTCTGATACCATGAAGCAATTTCGACTCCTGATGCTGACCACACTGATGATCTCGGGATGTTCAATGGTCTATGAGCTGATCATCAGTGCGGTCAGCTCTTATCTGATCGGCGATTCCACACTCCAGTATTCGGTAACAATCGGACTGTATATGTTTGCGCTCGGCATCGGTTCTTTCCTGTCGAAGTTTATCCGGCATAATCTCTGGGGCTGGTTTGCGAATGTGGAAATCGGCATCGGCATTGTCGGCGGACTGAGTGCGCTCTCGCTGTTCCTTGCAAATCTGTATCTGGAATCCTATGCACTCGTGATGTATGCGGAGATTCTGGTGATCGGCACATTTGCAGGTCTGGAAATCCCGCTCCTGACGCGCATCATCGAATCGGAACAGAAGGAGCTGCGCGTGACGCTCTCCTCGATTTTTTCATTTGATTACATCGGCGGACTCATCGGCTCGATTGCATTTCCGCTGCTGCTTCTGCCGCACCTCGGCTATTTTGCAACCGCATTCCTCGCAGGCTCTCTCAACCTGCTGGCGGCGGTGCTCATCATCAACCGATACGGCAGCCGCCTGAAGCACCGGACAGCATACCGCATCGGCTCTGCAATCCTGCTCAGCTGCATGGCGGTCGGCATGTTCTTTGCAGAGAATGTCGGAAACCGGATCGAGGGCGGACTCTACCGCGACAATGTCATCCGGATTGAACAGACCCCCTATCAGAAAATTGTCATCACCAAGCACCGCGATGACATGCGGCTTTATATCGACGGCAACTGTCAGTTCTCCTCTGCCGACGAATACCGCTACCATGAATGTCTTGTCCATGTGCCGATGGCATATGCGGCAGAACGTGCAGAGATTCTGGTGCTCGGCGGCGGCGACGGTCTTGCACTGCGGGAGCTGCTGCGGTATCCGGAAGTGGAACATATCACCCTGATTGATCTGGACAGCGGCATGACAACGCTCTGCAGCGAAGATCCGCAGATCAAGGCGCTGAACTGCGGTTCCCTGACCGATCCGCGCGTCACGATTCACAATATGGATGCCTATGAGTATCTGGAGCACAGCGAGGAGCTGTTCGATGTGATTCTGGTTGATCTGCCCGATCCGAACAATGAAGCGCTGGCCAAACTCTATACCAATGTATTCTACCGGATGTGCGCCGGTCATCTGGCGGAGAACGGTATTCTGAATGTGCAGTCCACAAGTCCGTATTACGCCTCAAAAGCGTTCTGGTGCATCAACCGGACAATTGAAAGCGAGGGGCTTGCAGTCAAGCCGTACCATTTACAGGTTCCGGCATTCGGCGACTGGGGATTCAATATGGCATCCGGCTCAGAACTGGTCCAGCATCACCCGGTCTTCACGGAAACCCGCTATCTGACAGAAGAAGCGCTGCCTGCGCTGTTTGCATTCGGCAAGGATGAATGCGCGGATGACATTGCAATCAACCAGCTGACAAAGCCCGTTTTAATTCAATATTACAATGATGCGGTCAGAGCATGGATGTAATCCCTTTGTGAGCGGTGAACGTAAACCGTCAACATATGCTGCCAAAGAAACAGACTCACCTATCTTTACGAAAGCCACCTCAAAGGTGATATATAACCGGAAATCAGATGAATTGTGACGCGCAGCGCCCCGCGGGGCGCTGCTGTATTTATGGTAGATTCGTCGATTTTAAGATCATCTTTCTTCACAGCGCGAATGATAGTCTGATCTATCAATCTGCAAATCATCGGAAAGCACTTGCAATCTGAGCGGATATAGAGTATAATAAAGATGAATATGTACCGAAACTTTGCAGAAAGGAGAGACCATGCATGAAAGTGTTTAATACAACCGCTGTCTGCGTAGCATCTGAGCATTACATGGTTGATCTGACTGAGCGCGTCAAAGAAATCAAGAAGCTTGTGGACGCCAAAAAGTACTTCACGATTAACCGTGCAAGACAGTACGGAAAGACGACTACATTAGCAGCCTTGGATCGCTATTTATCCGCACAATATGATGTGATCAGCCTGGACTTTCAGGACATGACCGAAGGCAGTTTCCTTGATGAAAACGCCTTTGTCAGAGGATTCGCACAGGTCATGTGCGATACAAGGGATGCAATAGAAATCCCCTTTCCTGACGAGTACTATGATGCCTGTCAAAAGCTGGCGGCGGAAAACAGAACGCTTGTAATGAATGACATCTTCCGTATTTTTGATCGCTGGTGCAAACAGAATCCAAAGCCGATCGTCCTGATCATAGACGAAGTTGATACTGCATCAAACAATCAGGTGTTCCTTGATTTTCTGGGCAAACTGCGTTCAAATTATCTGAAAAGAGCAAAGAACCCAAGATATAAAACCTTCCATTCCGTGATTCTCGCAGGCGTGACCGATATCAAGCACCTGAAAAGCAAGATCGGACCGGAAGAAGACGGCAAGGAAAACAGTCCGTGGAATATCTCCGCAGACTTCAACATTGATATGAGCCTTTCTGAAACAGGCATCAAGGGCATGCTCGATGAATATGAAGCAGACCACCATACCGGCATGGACACGGCAGAAATGGCATCTTTGATCCGGTCGCAGACAAGCGGATATCCGTTTCTTGTCAGCCGCATCTGCCAGCTGATTGATGAACGTGTCATGCAAACTATGGAACCGTCTAAGGCATGGTCAAGAGAGGGCTTCAACGCGGCGATCAGACTCCTTTTATCTGAAAATAACACGCTGTTCCAGACTCTGACCAAGAACCTGAATAATTTTCCGCGTCTCCGAAATGCGATCCGCAGCATCCTGATGGAAGGCACGAAGCTGACATACAATTCGGATCAGGATGACATCGTTCAGATGGAAATGTACGGTCTGATCAAAAATGATCACAATACCGTTCGGGTAGCGAATGTCATATTTGAGACTCGGCTTTACAACCTGTTTCTTTCCGATGCGGAACTGGAAAACAATGTATTCTACAACACAGGCACGCTGAACAAGAGCAGGTTCATCAAAGACAGACGGCTGGATATGATTGCTGTCCTGAACGGGTTTATCGAAACCTATACACAGGTTTTCGGTCCGCTGGAGGAGAGATTCAAAGAGAAGGACGGCAGAGAATATTTCCTGCTTTATCTTAAGCCGATTATCAACGGCACCGGCAATTTCTACATTGAAGCGCAGACAAGAGATCAGCTTCGTACCGATGTAATCGTCGATTATCTCGGCGAACAGTTTATCATTGAGCTGAAGATCTGGAACGGTTCTGCCTATAATGAAAAAGGCGAACAGCAGCTTTGCGAGTATCTGAAACGCTTCGGTCTGAAAACCGGCTATATGCTGACGTTCAATTTCAACAAAGAAAAAGAACAAGGCATCAAAGATGTGAAAATCGGAGATATGACGATTCACGAAGCGACACTATAAACTGAAAAATACACCTCGCCCGCTGAGCAGATTCCGTTCTCATCCGGTTTCTGCACGAAAGATGTAAAACCAGATTTCACCTTCAACGACTGGAACAACGGATAAAACAACTGAATCCCGCACCACTGAATTGCCAGTGATGCAAGGCCACTTAATCATTGTAAGCCTATGATGGGTTGCACGCATATGACCAGACATACAGGAGGTTATCATGGCTGAGTTTATAATGAAAGACACGGTTCTGCAAAAGTGTAAGCCTGCCGCTGACGAAACCGATCTTGTCATTCCCAACGGTGTGACAAGAATTGCTCCGAAGGCTTTTTACAAGCTCAAAACCATCCGAACGGTCACGATCCCCGAAACCGTGACCAAAATCGGACACAGTGCGTTTGAATTATGCCCGGATCTGACGGTTGTTACGATCATGCCCCCGCAAAGCCCGGATACCGGTCTGAAACACATCGAATACCAGGCTTTTGGAAGCTGTCCGCAGCTTACAATCTGCAAACTGCCGGAGACCGTGACGAAAATTGAACGATGGGCTTTTTCCGGATGTACTGCACTCAGGGAAATGTCCCTGCCGGATGGCCTGACAGATGTGAGCGATCATCTGCTCAGCTACTGTGAAACCATCACAAAAGCCGTCATTCCGGCCGGGATGACGACCGTCCCCCCGCAAATGTTCAGCGGCTGCATCAATCTTTCGGAAGTCACGGTTCACGAAGGCGTAACAGAGATCAATGCAGAAGCCTTCAAGGATTGTAAAAACCTGCATGACATCACGCTGCCGGAATCGCTGACACTCATCAGCAGAGACGCCTTTTCCGGCAGCGGCATCCGCAGACTCCGCATCCCCGCGAATGTGCGTATTCTTGCGCACGGATTCCGGAACTGCGCAGAGCTGACAGAAATCGAATTCGCTGTATTTCCGCAGAAGGGTACGAAAATCCGGGAGTATCTGGAAGATATCCTCTGGGATTCGCCGGAGTTGGTTGCGGTCATACTGCGCGGCAATCAGGTGCCGCAGGACTTCCGCGATTTTCTGGACTGGATGGAAAAAGAACGGCACAGCAGCAAAGAGGAGTTCCCGAAGGATGATAACCGTCCGTGGTATGAAGCACTCATTGATATGCTTGAAGCTGATGACTATATTCTCATTCTTGATACCAATTCCTGCGTCAGTATGCAGTTATACCGTGTCATCGGCAGTGAATATGAACGTTCCTATGAAATGAACAACAGCAGATTCGGGAAAACGCCGCCCTTCAAACGCTGGGAAGACACCTTCAAGTGGATGATGGACAACGATCAGGCGCTGCGCGCTTACCGCTACGAAAACGGGACGCTGACGGAAATCCGGGAGCTTTCAAAACAGGTTTATGATTCATGGGTATACGAGGGCTGCGTGAACGCTTTGATTCTACGCGATGAGTTCGGGCTGGAACCAAAAGACGAAAAGGCAAAAGCGGATTTTGCAGCCAATCTTGCAAAAGCTGAAAAATTCAGGCAGACGCTGGTGTATGCCTGCTATGTTGATGACCGCAGCGCGATTCTCGAACGCGCCAAAACAGCAAGCAAAACCGCGCTCAACGAGACGTTTGAATACTTCGGCACCCCGCTGACCTTCTGTGCAAAGCATGATTTTCCGGAAGGCTTCAGGATCATCGCAGAGCGCGGCGGCGATATCACAAAACAGATCGTGGGCGGAACGGTCTCACCCATCGGGGAGGCGCTTGCCCATTCCCCGTCCATCACGCTGTATATCGCACAGGAACATCCGGAAACCTTCGACACCCATCACAAAAACTGGAATCATTGCTATGAGCTGGCCCGCTGCAGCGATACCAGAGTCTGGGATATCCTGTTTCGCAGATGGGGTGCAGAGGGCATGGAAGCGCTGTATTTCACCTATCTGCTCGATCAGAGCAACGTCAATCTCACCATGATTCAGTATCTGATCGAACACGGTGCAGATTTCCTTCGTGTCAATAGTGACTTTGGCTGTCATGCGCTGGAATTCGCACAGCAGCAGTACGAAAAATACCGTGACGAATCACACAAAGCGGCGCTGGAGCTTCTGCAAGCCGCCACACGCAAATAGAGCACTTGTTTCGTTTCTAACGAACACTTCCAATAACAAAGCAAGGTCAACTGCCGAAAATGTCGCAATTCTGCGTGTATTTCGGCGGTTGACCTTTCTTTATATTGTATTCAATACAGATTGAAAGCATCGGATGCGTACATGAGAAACCCTCGGAAATCATCCAGAGTCAAAGTATTCTGCACAGGGAGAACAGTCCGTGTTCGCGCAGATCATAGAAAGCCGGCAAAGCGGTCTGTCAAGCATGCAGCTACAGTCATAAAAAGCAGGGAGATTCACATCAAATCAAACGGTTCAAGCAAACAGCGGTCTGCAAGGTATATTATGCTTTCGGCTGACATACAACTTTACTACTATTTATTATCAGAGGTGATATGGATGAAACGAAAATCAGAAAGATTGTGACAAGAAACGTATTGTTCTTCGGGATCCTCGCCGTCATACACACAATCAATATGCGATTTCTTTATCATGTCCGATTGAAGTTAGATAAGATTCATCAAAGTCTCGAATATATAAATCGCTCAATAAAGAATAAACTTTTTTAACTTGGCGGTCGGATGTTGAGACGAATATTTCATCTGACAAAGCCTTCAATATCTGAGCAGAGCCCCAAGTTACTAATATTAGTGCAGCAACCAGGAGCGCAATAACAATAGAAACCTTGAACTCCGCTTTATCAGCAATAACACCACCAGCAAATGAGATCACTGGGAGTAAAGTCATTTTTAATTGGTTCACCGATGAATCATCATATCCAGCATTCGCAGACGAAAGATTTTTGAATTCTTCTATGAGATACTTCACTTTATCTTTAGAATACCAATTCAGTTTTGGGGAAATATAATCAGACTCTCTTGATGGATTATGATACTCCGCTTGCTTTAATAAAGAGCGAAGCTCGTCTAGTTCTTTATTATAGTTCTGATAGTCTGTGGCTATCATTTTTTTATTATGCTTCTCGATTAAAACAGATACAACAATCATCCCAGCAACTCCAGCTATTCCCGTGATAACCGTATAAAGCATATAACTAATCGCAAACGAAAATATGGAGATAACAGTAATAAGCAGTGATGCCAGATACCCGTAGAAATACAGCCTTCTATCCTGACTTATCTTCTTATTATAAGATATAGAGTAAAGCAAGTAATGAATCATGTAATTATTCTCCAGTAAATCAAACTTTCTCAAAGAAAGTATCCGGATGATTCGGATCAAACTGCTCATTTGCCCACATGACGGTCACGAGGTTCTCCGTTTCGGAGAGATTGATGATGTTGTGCGTATATCCCGGCAGCATATGAACAGCCTGAATCTTCTCGCCGGATACCTCAAACTCGATCACTTCATCCGTGCCGATCCTGCGCTCTTGAATCAGTCCATGACCGGAAACCACGATAAAGAACTCCCACTTGCTGTTGTGCCAGTGTTGTCCCTTAGTGATACCGGGCTTGCTGATATTGACCGAGAACTGACCGCAGTTCGCAGTTTTCAGTAGCTCTGTAAAGGAGCCTCGATCGTCGCAATTCATCTTCAGATCAAAGATCGTTTTTTCTTTCGGGAGATAGGAGAGATACATTGAATACAGTTTTTTCTCAAAGCTGCCGTTCGGGATCTCCGGCATGACCAGCGTCTGCGGCTGATCATGAAAGATGTGGAGCAGCTCGACGATTCTGCCGAGTGTTGCCTTATGCGTCACAGGCGCATAGCAGTATCTGCCGTTCTCCTGCATGATTGCATTTACACCGTCAAACTCGCAATGATGCTCCTTGCCCTCGATCGCATCGAACATCTCCTCGACCAGATCATCAATGAACAGCATTTCCAGCTCAACGCTCGGATCATTCACGGTGATTGGCAAATCATTCGCGATGTTATTGCAGAATGTGCCGACTGCACTGTTATAGTTCGGTCTTACCCACTTGCCGACCAGATTCGGGAAGCGGTACACCATGACGCGGTTGCCGGTCTCCTCGCCATAAGCAAAGAACAGTTCTTCTCCGGCTTTCTTGCTCAGACCGTACTCAGAGGTGCCGAAACGTCCAGCAAGTGTCGCCTGAATGGATGATGACACCATAACAGGTGCTTTGCTGTTATGCTTTTTCAAAGTAGAGAGCAGCAGTTCCGCAAAATCACGGTTGCCTTTTTTGAAATCAGCCGGATCAGTCGGGCGGTTGACACCTGCCAGATTGAATACAAAATCCGCTTTTGCACAATACTCGTCCAGCTCTGTCGGAGTAGAGTCAATATCGTATTCGTAGATTTCCTCAATCGTAATATTCGGTCTGGTCTTGTTTTACCGTCCCGGATATTATTCAGATTCTCGACGAGATTTCTGCCTGCAAAGCCTTTTGCGCCGGTAACTAAAATATTCATACTTCTTTTCTCCACACCATTTTATTGACCACGCCGACATAGGACTGAATAATCTTCACAACCTTGTCGCTGACATTGGTATCAACATAATCCGGCACCGGAATCGCACCGCCGTTCTTCTCTTCCTTAACCATCTCAACGGCAGTATCAACCGCTTGTAGCAGACCCTTTGTATCAATACCCGAGAGAATAAAGCAGGCTTTATCGAGCGCCTCAGGGCGCTCGGTCGATGTTCTGATACAAACAGCAGGGATCGGGTGCCCGATGGACGTAAAGAAGCTGCTTTCCTCCGGCAATGTGCCGGAGTCTGAAACAACAGCAAATGCATTCATCTGTAAGCAGTTATAGTCATGGAAACCGAGCGGTTCATGCTGAATCACACGCGGATCAAGCAGAAAACCGGATGCCTCC
>JAFWUX010000195.1 GCA_017523995.1 Oscillospiraceae bacterium
GCTGGAGGGCGAAAGCCTGTATGCAAAGCCATTTGGATGCTGGTATCTCCAGCCGAAGAAAGATGAAAAGCCGCGTGTGGTTTTCCGCGATCAGGACGGAAAGTATGCTGTTCTGGAACCGCAGAAGATGTCTCGTGCAAAGATGCGCGAGGTACTGACAGCACAACTTGGAATTACCGACCGCAAGACGCTCGATGCACTGACAAGCAAGGCAGACCGCGTCACAGACTTCTATGCGCGACAGGATACGAAGCTGCTTTTTGCTGACCGGACATTTAAGATGGAGGATTTTGAACCGGATAAGATTATCGAGCACAAGTATACCGGCGCAAGCGGCATGGAGTACACTACAAAGCAGAAACCGCTGGATTCTGTTGAAAACAGCATTCAACGCACCGGAAAAGATCTGTTTACGGTCAATACCACATTCCGATCGACGGAGATCACTGAAAAGGGCGAATCGCTGCCGCATGAGAAGACAGAGCATCTGGAATTCTCACTGGCGGACAAAAAGCGCACGCTGCATTTTCTTTCCGCAATGTATATGGAAGCCGGCATGAACGAAGCCGATGCGAAGGCAATGGCAAAGGAGGTCTACAACAAAGCAGAGGCACAGAGTCCGGAGAAGGTATTGCGGATAGAGGAAGTGCGGCAGAACTCCATGACGGTCGCCTACGGAAAAGCATCGGTGGTGCTGTCTACGGCAGATCGACAGGAAGCTGCTGAAAAGATTGCAGGTCTGGGTGTTTCACCGCAGACAGCGGAAACTCTGGTTGAGAAAGCACAGGAAATCCGCGTGGATGCAATGAAAGATCGTGTCGCGGCTGTTCAGGCGCAGCAGACCGATTTCAATACGGCAATGAATCACCTGACAGACCGCGAGGAGCGTGCGATCGACACAATGATCGTGTGCAGTGCGGCAGAGCCGCAGAAACATATTGTTGTGGAAGGAGGACACAATGGCTCGCGTGTGGTTCATGATTATGCTGTGTGCGATGGCAGCAAGCAGCTCGCGCAGTTTACGGACGCGGAAACGACGGACGCGAACGGCAAGCCTGTACGCGGAGACGATGGCAAGACCGCATGGACATCGCTCAAGTCGGAAATGCTCGAAGCGTCCGGCATGGACAAAGATGCGGTGCTGACTTTCAGCTCACAGGAAGAATACGAGCAGTATCTTTCGGATATGCAGATGCTCGATGAAGCCGGAGAGAAGCCGGAATCGCCGGATATGCCCGAAACCGCACGCGGCAACGGTCATGAAATGCACCCGGAGGGCAATGTCTTTGAGGAAATCCATGCAGACAAGCCTGTTTCCGATGCAAAGCCGGATATTCCTCTTCCGGATATGCCTGATGTACCGGATATGCCAAAGCCTTCGCCGAGAGGGGCGAGAAGATGAGTCAGAAGCTGACTATCCCGCATCCCCGAAAGAAAATAGACAAGACAACCCTGATCGTGCTGAGCGTGATCGGGGTTGTGCTGTTGATCGGCTGTGTCGTGTTAGGCGCTGCATTCGATTACGCCCTCGGCGCAGACGGTTCGATCGACGGAAGCAAAATCAGTCCTGCGCTGCATTATGTCCTGTCGCATCCGGCGGTGATCTTTTCCGCTATTACAAAAAAGGACGGCTATGTGCCGAAAATGCTGTTTGTCGGCATCTGCGTGATCGGTATCTTTGCTCTCTATAAGTACAGCGAAGAGCCGAAACGTCTGCATCGGCGCGGCACGGAGCATGGCTCTGCAAAGTGGGCTGATGAAAAGGAAATCCATGCGCTGGCGAGTAAAGAAAAGCCGTATCAGATTGCTTTGCGCGATGAAAACGGCAGGTATCTCTACGACGATAAGGGCGATTTTGTCTGCGCGTATACGGACTACAATATCGTGCTGGCAAAGGAAGTGTATCTTGCCCTTGACACCAAGCTGCACCGACTCAATCTCAATACCCTTGTGATCGGCGGTTCCGGCTCCGGTAAAACGCTGTTCTGGGTGATTACCAACATCCTACAGCTGAATACTTCGTTTGTCATCACAGACCCGAAGGGCGAAATTTATCAGGCAGTCGCCAAACTGCTGCAAGAAGCCGGTTATGAAGTCCGTGTGTTCAATACGATTCAGATGGAACATTCCAACAACTATAACCCGTTCCATTATATCTACGATCATAACGGTGATCTGTGCGAAGATAATGTGAAAAAGATGGCGGATGTCCTGTTCCAGTCTACCAAAGGCGACGGCGAAAAGGATGATTTCTGGAGCCAGAAGGGACAAACTGTGCTGCTCGCGCTGATGTTCCTGCTGATCGAGGAATCTGAGTACAATGCGCTTTTTGATGAGAACGGTAAGATCATTCCCGGTACAAGGGACGAGACTAACCTCAATTTCTACGCGATCACTGAAAAAATGCGCGGACTGCAATATCCACCGCAGGGCTCGCAGAAGCCTGACGGTCTGTTCCTGACAAAGAATCTAGGAGAGTCCGATGAAGAATTTGAGGCGCGGCGGGCAAAAGCATTTCTATGTCCGCTTGACCGCGATTTTTTGGAACTGGAACGCCGTAAGCCGAATACGCTTGCGTTCCGGCTCTACAAGGAAATCCGGAATGCACCGGAAGAAACCGGTCAGTCGTTCGTATCGTCCGCGAATGTCAAGACCTTCTTCTTCAATCTGGAGAACCTCAAAAACCTGACCTGCTGCGACAATGTGCATCTGGAAACACTCGGCGACAAAAAAACGGCGCTGTTCATCATCATTTCTGCGACGAACAGCACCTACAATTTCCTTGCTTCCATGATGTATACGCAGCTGTTCGATACCCTATCAAACCGTGCGAACTTTAAGTATCACGGTTCTTTGCCTGTTCATGTGAGATGCCTGATGGATGAAATGGCCAACATCGGGCAAATTCCTGACTTTGACAAGGTAATCGCCTTTGTCCGGTCAATGGGCATGAGCCTGAATGTCATTATCCAGAATCTCGCACAGCTGAAGGCCCGGTATGAGAAAACATGGGAGGTCATCACCGGAAACTGCGATTCGACGATTTTTCTGGGCGGAAAGGAGGAAACCACGCTCAAATCCATTTCGGAACAGCTCGGAAAAGAAACGATTGATGTCAAGGGGCAGAACCGCACAAAGGGCAGACAGAGCAGCACTTCGGAAAACAACAGTATTCTGGGACGTGAGCTGATGCAGCCAAACGAGATTGCGACTATGCCGATCAGCGACTGCATCTGTCTGGAGCGTTCATTGGACCCGATCTATGCAAAGAAATACGGTGCATTTGATCACCCGAATTTCCGCTTCACAGGTCTTGCTGACGATGCGAACCGCGCGGATATTACTTTGATTCGATCTGTGACAGTTGCCGAATTTATGGCAGAGCAGAAAGCGCAGCGGGCAAAAGCAATTCAGCAGTATCAGGCAGTCGCAGCAGCTACACACCCGGAAGACAAGCAGGATGCTGTTATCTTTACGGCAGCGGAGCCGGTTGTGACCGCAGAAGAAATTCCCACAAGCTATGAGGATATCCTGGACATGGATTCAGAATTGTCCTCTGTTGCTGAAGCAGAAACCTATGCCGACCATACGCAGTATTACGGTATCCCGGACGATGAGATCGTCAGCTGTGACATGGGTACTGCGTCCAAAACGAGAAAGGAGGAATACGAAGATGAAGAAGCAGAGATTACCCCCGCAATGATCGATGAGGAGGAAGAAATCACTGTAATCCCAGAGCAGGAAATACTGGATACCGGTCCGTTCTACGATGAGATTGACGAAGAACCGGAAGTGAATCCGAACCTGCCTAAAAGTGATTTTACAGTGACTGTTCTGGCAGATGATCTCCCCGATGCAACAGGGATGATCGGAGATTCGAGCTTGCTCGGAGAAACCTTTGATTAAGAAGAAAAGAGGTAATACAAATGAAACTGATGAATCAGAAAAACAAGAAATTTGCGAAGATCTTTACTGTGCTGTTTACGATCGCTGTTGTGACCTCGCTCTGCGCTGTGACCGCTTTTGCTGCGGGCGGCGGCGGTGGTGGTGGCTCTGAGGCGGCGTACCAGTCCACGATCACCTTTTTCATTACATGGATTCGCCGCATCGGCATGATGGTGGCATTCGTGGGTGCTATCATGTTCGCGCTGGCAATCAAGAACAACGATGCCGAACAGAAACAGGCCGGTCTGATCACGATGATCGCGGGCTTTATTGTCGCAGCGCTCTGTGCCGCGTCCAGTATGTTTGATCTGTTCAGCTAAACCGTATGGCTGGTCTGCCCCGCTCTGCGCGGGGCGGGCTTAGCCCCGTAA
>JAFWUX010000196.1 GCA_017523995.1 Oscillospiraceae bacterium
CGGCCGTGCAATCGTCCGTAACCCGCAGGTCTTCCTGCTTGACGAGCCGCTGTCCAACCTGGACGCAAAGCTCCGTGCACAGATGAGAACCGAGATCTCCCTGCTTCACAAGCGTCTCGGCACAACCTTCATCTATGTTACCCATGACCAGACCGAGGCTATGACGATGGGCGACCGTATCGTCGTTATGAAGGGCGGCTATGTCCAGCAGATCGACTCTCCGCAGAACCTCTATGAGACTCCGTGCAACAAGTTCGTTGCAGGCTTTCTCGGTTCTCCGCAGATGAACTTCATCGACGCAGTCCTCACCTACCGTCCTGACATCCAGAAGTATGTTGTTGTCTTCGGTTCTGAGGATACAAAGGTCTCCAGAGGCATCAAGTCCGAGGTTATCCTGCCGGATTCCAAGGTCACGCCGGATCTCGAGCACTACATCGACAAGGAAGTTATCCTCGGCATCCGTCCGGAGAACGTCCATGACGAGCCGCAGTATCTTGCAAACGCAACCACCGGTATCGTCAAGTGCGAAGTTGAGATCACCGAGCTGATGGGTGCTGAGACCTATCTCTACCTCGACTTCCAGGGCGTCAAGCTGACTGCTCGTGTTTCGCCGAAGTCCACTGCTCGTCCGCAGGATGAGATTGATGTTGTATTCGATGCTGAGAAGATTCACCTCTTCGATAAGGAAACCGAAAAGACCATCATTAACTGATTCTGTTCGTACAAAAGGCACCCCGTTCTGCTGTCCGGCAGAGCGGGGGCTTTTTTAGCACATCCATTGCCACAGGAGGAGAAAAAACCATGAGATTTGCTTTTTTTGATGCAAAGCCTTACGATAAGCCGTCCTTTGATCGCTTCGGCGCCGAGCACGGCATCAAGTTCAAATATTATGACACCAAGCTGACAGAAGATACCGCTGATCTCGCGCGCAACTGCGACGGCGTCTGCACATTTGTCAATGATACCCTCGATGCAAATGTCATGGAACGGCTTGCCGATCTCGAGTGCAAATATGTTGCACTGCGCTGCGCGGGCTATAACAATGTTGACCTGAAAGCTGCTGCAAACTGCGGTCTCCGCGTGGCACATGTTCCGGCGTATTCACCCTATGCGGTCGCAGAGCACGCAATGGCGCTGCTGCTGACGATTGTCCGCAGAATTCACAAGGCGTATATCCGCACCCGCGATTTCAACTTTTCGCTGAACGGCATGACCGGCTTCGATCTGCACGGCAAGACGGTCGGCGTAGTCGGCACGGGCAGAATCGGCCGCGTGTTTATCGACATCTGCCGCGGTTTCGGCATGCATGTGATCGCATATGACAAGTTCCCGGCGAAGGACAGCGGCATTGAATATGTCTCGCTGGAGGAGCTGCTCGCAAAGAGTGACATTGTCTCGCTGCACTGCCCGCTGACGGATGAAACCCGTCACCTCATCAACTGCGAAACGATCAAGCTGATGAAGAAGGGCGTTGTGATCATCAATACCTCGCGCGGCGCACTGATCGACGCAGAGTGCCTGCTGGAGGGCATCAAGGCGCGTCAGATCGGCGCGGCATGCCTCGATGTCTACGAGGAGGAGACGGATTATTTCTTCGAGGATTTCTCCGGTCACATCCTCAATGATGATATTCTGGCGCGGCTGATCTCGATGCCGAATGTCATTGTGACATCGCATCAGGCGTTCCTGACGGAGGAGGCGCTTTCCAATATTGCGGAAACAACCGTGCTGAATATGGTGCAGCTCCACGATGAAGGCAAGTGTGCAAACGAGCTCATCTGGAAAGACGGCGAAATCGTCCACGGGGGGAAATAAGGTATCTCCGATGGATTTGTAATGGGGGCTTACAGTGTTGCTGTGCAAACTGTGCCCCAAACCCCTCGCTGGGGATATTATCCCCAGACCCCATTTTTATGTATGAATGGCGAAAAAACGCTGCCGGAGCGCCAAAATAAAAGTTTTGGTCAAGCTTTTTTAAAAGCTTGCGGGAGTCCAGAGTCGCGGAGCCTCTGGTCGCTCGTCGCAACGAGCGAAACTCTCCGGCGAAGGAGCTCCGCAGGGGTGAATCTCAAAAAACATCCGGTGGATGCTTTTTGAGAGAGGGGAGCCCTGCGATAGAGGGCTCCCCTAAGTGAATTGCAGCGCAATTCACAGACATACATAGACAATCCCCTGTTCCTCTGGAATTCCATTGATCTATCAATGATTTCAATCCCCTGTCCCAAAAACTGTAAAAGGAGAAAAGCATATGACAATTACCAATGATATCCGCTATATCGGCGTGAACGATCACCAGATCGACCTGTTCGAGGGACAGTATGATGTCCCGAACGGCATGGCATATAATTCCTATGTCATCATGGACGAGAAGATTGCCGTCATGGATACGGTTGACCGCAACTTCACGCATGAGTGGCTCGACAATCTCGCAGCTGCACTCGGCAGCAGAAAGCCGGATTACCTGATTGTGCAGCACATGGAGCCTGACCACTCCGCAAACATCGCAAACTTCATGAAAACCTATCCGGATGCAAAGATCGTCTCCTCTGCAAAGGCATTCCAGATGATGCAGAACTTCTTTGGCACGGATTTCGCAGACCGCCGCATCGTTGTCAAGGAGAAGGACACGCTCGAGCTGGGCAGACATACGCTGACCTTTGTCGGTGCGCCGATGGTGCACTGGCCGGAGGTTCTGTTCACCTATGACAGCACGGACAAGGTGCTGTTCTCCGCAGACGGCTTCGGCAAATTCGGTGCGCTGGATGTCGAGGAGGACTGGGCATGCGAAGCACGCCGCTATTACTTCGGCATCGTCGGCAAATACGGCGCACAGGTGCAGGCTGTCCTGAAGAAGGCGGCAGGTCTGGATATTCAGATCATCTGCCCGCTGCATGGTCCGGTTCTGACAGAGAATCTCGGCTACTACATCGGTCTTTATGACACATGGTCGAGCTACGGCACCGAGACAGAGGGCATCGCCGTGTTCTATACCTCTGTCTACGGCAACACGAAGCGCGCCGCAGAAAAGCTCGCGGATGCGCTCAAGGCAAACGGCTGCCCGAAGGTCGCGCTCAACGATCTGGCGCGCGAGGATATGGCAGAGTGCGTCGAGGATGCATTCCGCTACGGCAGAATCGTCCTTGCAACCACGACCTATAACGCGGAGATTTTCCCGTTCATGCGCACATTCATCGAGGAGCTGACTGAGCGCAATTTCTCGAACCGTACCGTCGGCTTCATTGAGAACGGCTCGTGGGCACCGCAGGCGGAAAAGGTCATGAAGAAGATGCTCGAGGGCTGCAAGAATCTGACCTTTGCCGAGAACACCGTGCATATCAAATCCGCGCTGAATGACGAGAGCAATGCGCAGATTCAGGCGCTTGCAGACGAGCTCTGCCGCGACTATCTCGCACAGAAGGATGACACCGCAGATAAGAACGATCTGACTGCACTGTTCAAGATCGGCTACGGTCTCTATGTCGTGACGTCCAATGACGGCGAAAAGGATAACGGTCTGATCGTCAACACCGTGACGCAGGTGACCAACACCCCGAACCGCGTCGCCGTGACGATCAACAAGGAGAACTATTCGCATCATGTCATCAAGCAGACCGGCATCATGAATGTGAACTGCCTGTCGGTTGAGGCACCGTTCAAAGTGTTCGAGACATTCGGATTCCAGAGCGGCAGAAACACGGATAAGTTCGCAGACTGCAAGCCGATCCGCACGGATAACGGCCTTGTGATGCTGCCGCATTACATCAATGCGATGATGTCGCTGAAGGTTGAGCAGTATGTCGATCTCGGCACGCACGGCATGTTCATCTGCGAGGTGACCGAGGCGCGTGTGATCTCCGATGCCGAGACCATGACCTATACCTACTATCTGTCGAACGTCAAGCCGAAGCCGCAGACCGAGGGCAATAAGGGCTGGGTCTGCAC
>JAFWUX010000197.1 GCA_017523995.1 Oscillospiraceae bacterium
CCCGCTGATTGATTCATGAACACAAGATGAAACCAGCAGACACAAAACAGACCTTTAGCAAAATGGAAGCGGGCACTGTCCGCTGATTGATTCATGAACACAAGATGAAACCAGAAAACACAAAACAGACCTTTAGCAAATTGGAGGTCGGCACTGCCGACTGATTGATTTATGAACACATGATGGAACCAGCAGACACAAAACAGACCTTTAGCAAAATGGAAGCGGGCACTGCCCGCCACTGCCGGCTGATTGATTCATGAACACATGATGGAACCAGCAGACACAAAACAGACCTTTAGCAAATCGGAGCCGCGCCCTGCGCGGTGTAACCTTTTGGGGCGGATGCGGTCTGTATAGATATGGGATGCAGGGGAATTTCTCATTTTTTTCACGGAACCCCTTGTAAAATCCGAAAGAATCATGTATAATAGTATCGTATGCACTTTTCTGCCCCGTCAGCGGGGCAAGAAACAAAAGGAGGAGTTTCATGGCAAACAAAAAATCGAAAGCTGTGCCTGCCGCACCGCCGCAGAGCGGGGGCATAAAGGGCTGGCTTTCCCGCAACTGGTCGTATCTGGCAGCATTCTTCCTGCCGGTCGCCCTCATCTATATCGCATATCTGATCTTCGGGCTTTACCCTGCCGGAGAGCATTCCGTGCTCGTGCTCGATCTCAACGGTCAGTATGTTTACTACTTTGAAGCCCTCAGAGATGCCTTCCACGGTGACGGCAGTATCCTCTATAACTGGGAGCGCAACCTCTCCGGCGGCTATCAGGGCATCATCGGCTACTATCTCGCCTCACCCTTTACGCTGATCGTGATGCTCCTGCCGCGCACGATGATCCTCGGTGCGCTGCTGATCATGATCCTCTGCAAGCTCGGTGCGGCATCGGTCGCCTTCTGCTACTACGCGCAGAAATCCAAGCATGTCAAGCCGGCGCTCGCCATGCTCCTCGGCACGATGTTCGGCATGTGCTCTTACGGCATCATCCAGACCATCGACCCGATGTGGCTGGACGGTCTGGTCTGCCTGCCGATGATCTGCCTCGGTGTGGAGTATCTGATCGACGACGGCAGAAAGCTCAATTACATCATCCCGCTCGCGCTGATCTGCATCGCAAACTTCTATATCGGCTTCATGTGCTGCATCTTCACCGCGATCTACTTTGTGTTCTATTTCTTCTTCGGTTCGGACAAGGTCAAGTTCGACAAGAAGAATGTCAAGAACATTATCAACATCATCATCCGCATGGCATTTTCGACAGCCGTCGCAATGTGCTGCGCGATGTTCATGATTCTTCCGGTTTACAATGCACTGGCACTCGGTAAATTCGATTTCACCACGCCGGACTGGTCTTTCAAGACGCAGTTCAATGTGCTCGATTTCATCGCACAGTTCACCTGCGTCAACCAGTACAGCTCCGTCAACGTACAGGGCAAGCCGGAAATCTACAGCGGTGTTATGGCAGCGCTCTGCATGCCGCTGTTCTTCCTGAACAGACGCATTCCGCTGAAGAAGAAGATCGGCTATGCATTCCTCTGCGTTGTGATGTTCCTCTGCATGCTGATCCGTCCGGTCGATATGCTCTGGCACGGCGGACAGATGCCGAACTGGCTGCCCTTCCGCTATTCGTTCATCTTCTCCTTCATCATGCTGAGCATGACCGCAATGACACTGCGCTATGCGACCAGCATCAAAAAGGCTGCGATCGGCGGCAGCTTCGTTGGATTCTTTGTTGTGCTCATGACGATCAACCATTTCGTCACAATGGGCGCGGATAAGCTCATCAACGAGTACAACAGAATGTTCATCAGCCAGAAGGGCGATGTCTACCTCGATACCTATAAATCCATCTGGCTGACGGTGCTGTTCCTTGCAGTCTACAGCATCTTCATCTACATCATGACCAAGAAGAATCCCTCAAAGGGACTGACAACCGCGCTGATGATCAGCCTTGTCGCCGTCACCGGCGTGGAGCTTGTCTACAACGCACGCTGCGAATTTGAGGAGATTCACAAGGAGGTTTCCTATTCCTCCAGAAAATCCTACCGCGAATATATCCAGTCCGGCCGTGACATGGTTGACAGACTCTATGAATCCGATCCGGGCTTCTACCGCGCGGAAAAGACCTATGTCAGAACCGTCAATGACAACGGCGGATTCAAGCTCCGCGGCATCACGCATTCCAGCTCGGTCATGAACGCAAAGATTCTGACCTATATCGAGACGATGGGCTATTCTTCCAGCTCCTACTTCTCGAGATATGACGGCAACACGCCGCTCGCAGACAGTGTCCTCGGCATCAAGTATGTCTTTGACAAGGGTGACGAGAACAAGAACGTCCTGAAGAAGGGCGAGAATGCCGACGTCGGCGCTGCTTATGTCAAGATCAGGGATGAGCACGCAAAGACCCAGTCCGAGACCGATATGGATGTCGGACTTTACCAGAACCCGAATGCGCTGAGCATCGGCTACATGGTCAGCAAGGATATCGAGCGCGTCAACGCGTTTGGGAACGATAACCCGTTCAACAGTCAGAATATCCTGCTCAGCACGATTGCCGGTCAGACAACCTTTACCGCAGGCGGCGGCTTCGATCAGTGGCATACCTATTATCACCCGCTGACTGTTACCGAGCCGATGCGCTTCAACCAGTGCTATCAGGATGAATACGGCGATCAGATGCGCTTCCGTGAATTCGGCTGGGATTCGAGCAATCCGACCGTTCACCAGCCTGATCCGACCGTTGATATCTTCCTTGAGACCGAAACCGATGAACCGCTCTATCTGTTCTTTAAGTCTGAAAACCAGAGCAAGGTCAACCTCTGGCTTGCAGATCAGTGGAACGAGAGCGAGGTCGAGATGCTGAATGTGGACGGCACCAATGCCAAGTCGCTCGGCTCGTTCTTCGAGGGCGATAACTACCACATTCTCTATGTCGGTCAGTATCCGGCAGGTCAGAAGCTCCAGCTCCGCATGACGCTGCTGACCGATGCTGCAAACACCAAGGAAAAATACACGATCATCAAGCAGTTCTTCTTCTATCACTTCAATTCCGAGCTGTTCGAGCAGGATATCAAGCTGCTGCAGAACGAGGAATCGCAGTGGAAGCTGACCAAATTCGGCGGCAGAACGCTCGAGGGCAAGATCACCGCGAAGGAAGGTCAGATGATGATGACTTCGATTCCGGCAGAACCGGGCTGGAAGGTCTGGGTGGACGGCAAGCTGTATAAGCGCAATGAAACCGTTGACGGCAAGCAGGTCGAGGTCAATTATACCACGCTGTTCAAGGCGATGATCGGTGTTGAGCTCGAACCGGGTGAGCACACGGTCAAGATGAAGTACACACCGCCCGGACTCAATGCGGGTCTGTTCACGCTGGTCTGCGGTCTGTTCTGCATCGTGATGTTCTATCTCCATGACAAGGAGCAGAATCCGGTTCTGCTGCAGATGCGCGCGAACCGCAAGAAGGGCATCTATGAGCTGCCCTATGAGGACGATCCGGATCCGGACCTTGTCAAGAAGCAGAAGAAGGCCGAGAAAACGGAGGCCGAAAGCAAGAAGATCGAGGAGATCTCCGAGAATATGGTCGCTGATGAGCTGCGCAAGCTCAAGGAACTGCTCGATGAGGGCGTCCTGACCAAGGAGGAATTTGAGGAGCAGAAGAAGAAGCTCCTGAAATAACCGACAGTTATGTTAAGCCGCTCCGGTCACTGATCGGGGCGGCTTCCTTTGTATTTTCACTTTTCATTTTCCGCCCTTGATTTTTCCGGCAAAATATGGTAAAATGTTAGCATATGTAAATCGAAAATCACGAATCAGTGTCAGAAAAGTGAGTTGATAATCCCATGAACAGAATCACAGCACTCTCCGCCATCGTCCGCGAGGAAGGCGCCGATGCCATGCTCCTGACCGGCGAGGTCAACCTGATCTATGTCACCAAAACCACCGCCCTCGAAGGTCAGTGCCTGATCTTCCCCGACGGTTCCGCCGTCTTTGTCACCGACGGCAGATACACCGAAACCGCAGAACAGCAGCTCATTCCGCAGGGCTTCTCCGTCATTACGCGCACCAACGCCACCGCACTCTATGAGTTCCTGCAGCAGCTCCTCCGCGAGCACGGCGTCCAGAAGCTCATGTATGAGGACGATGTCCTGACCGTTGACGAATTCGCCGTGATGCGCGAGCTGCTCGGCATCAGCTTTCTGCCGGTCGGCGCAAAGATCCGCAAACTCCGCGCAAACAAATCCGAGGAGGAGATCGCCTGCATCATCCGCGCACAGCGTATCGCAGAAGCCGCACTGCAGCGTCTGCTGCCGGAGCTGCACACCGGCATGACCGAGCGCGAAGCCGCAGCGCGCCTGAATTACTATATGGCGCTCGGCGGGAGCGAAAAGCCCTCGTTCGATACAATCCTGCTGTTCGGCGAGAACACCAGCAAGCCGCACGGCGTCCCGGGCGACCGCGCACTCTGCGAGGGCGATTTTGTGCTCGCGGATTTCGGCGCCGTCTATCACGGCTATCATTCCGATATGACGCGGACAGTCGCATTCGGCTCCGCAACCGATGAAATGCGCAATGTCTATGAGACGGTGCTCGCGGCGCAGGCTGCGGCAGAGGCGGCAGCGCGCGAGGATATGCTCTGCTGCGATATGCACAATGCCGCTGCGGAAGTCATCGCAAATGCCGGATACGGGCAGTATTTCACACATGCGCTGGGACATTCGGTCGGTCTGGAGATTCACGAGTCGCCGGTCGCATCGCCGCGCTGCAATGTGCCGCTGACACGCGGTATCGTCATGACGGATGAGCCGGGCATTTATATGGCAGGCAAATTCGGCGTGCGGATCGAGGATATGCTTGTGATCACGGATGACGCACCGCGCAATCTGACGCAGTTCCCCAAGCAGTTCACGATTATCTGAGCAAAGAAATAAAGCCGCTGAAATGAGCATAACAGCTTGTTTCAGCGGCTTTTGCCTGAGCCGGATCAATCTATAAACGCCATTCTCCACAATTCCAACAACAAAAACGCCGGATAAAGGTCAGATCCCTCTATCCGGCGAAAATCATATCCGATCAAAAATTCCCGAAATCTATGTGTCTGAGTTCTCCGTCAATGATGAAGCCGCCTGCAAAATTGCCCGAAATCCAGATCAAATCCGGCGACGCACTCTGTACGAACTGAATCGTATTCGGTGTCTCGAAAATCACTTCCTCGGACATATCCTCCGGATTCAGATAGAAAAGCTGATCCTTGCCGACACGCGCATGCCTGCTGCAAAGCAGTCTGCCGCCGCATTCGATGAGCTGCACGGAATCCGCTATGTTCTCCTGCAAAGCCTGCCCCTGCTCTGTCTCAAAATCATAGACCTTTATCGAATAGGTCGTGTTGATGCGTCCGCCGGAAACCTTGCCGTCTACAATCAATTCTTCATTGGTGTCAAAGCCCTGCTCATAATAGAGATTACCGTCCAGAATCACATAGCTGACAATGCCCTGAAAGGAGCTTTTCCCGACAACCTCTCCCGTATTGATGTCATATACGAAGAAATCCGCATTCTGTCCGAAATGCCCGATTTTTTTTGTGGAAAGCTGTGCGCCGTAAAGCCGGTTGCTGCCTGCGTCATACTGCCATGACCTCGCTTCTGCCGACAGAAGAATTGCCGCCTCCGTTGCCGGCGTATAGATCAGATTGAACCAGACCGCCTCGTCTTCGGTGGCACTGCTGATCATCTGTCCGGAAATCAGATACTTGCCGGATGTGCCGAGCTTTATGATGTCATAGTATTCGATATTGTGATACGAATAATATGCGTTTGCCTGATCCGCTGTGAGCCCTGCATTTTCGAGGATCAGCTCCTTATCCGGCGCGAAGAAAATTTCTCTGCTGCCGTCCGGATTGATCCGGATCAGCATATCGCTGTCATTCAGGTAGCCGTTCTGGTCAACCTCCTGCTCATAGAGCACCTCGCCGTCTGTCAGCATGTTCATATAGCGATACCGCAGGCAGTCCTCCGTATTATGCAGACAGCCCGGCGTCTGACAGAGCAGCTCCTCATAATAATGCCCATTGCTGTTGAGCGCTGTCTTGCTGATGCGCCCTCTGCCGCCGATATACCAGAAATCATCATCCTCCAGAATCGGCTGCGAAAGACCGTTGAGTACGCCCCTGATTTTCAGCTCGCCATTGCCGCCGAAGATATTGGTTCCTGTGGTGTGGGGCGTCTCCTCCGGCTCTGCGGAAGGTTCCGTCTGCGTGACCTCTGCGGACTGCGCAGATGGTACTGCATCACCCGTTGCGGTTGTCTCCGTGACCGGCACACCGGCGGAATCGGTCTGTATATTGATCTCCGTGACCGCAGATGACAGCGATACGCCCGGTGTTGTGCCGATTGTGTCAATCGTCTCCTGATGCACGCGCCAGACCATTGCACCGACCGTCACCGCAATGACCGCAGCGACCGCCGTCAGCCCGATTGTCAGATTGCGGATCGGGTTTGCGGACTTCTGCTGTCTGGGCGGCTGAACGTCCCGGACCGCAATGCTGCGGCTTTGCTCTGATTTTGTCTGCTGTACGGGCTGCATCTGCTGCCGGTCATTTTCAGCAAAGAGCGCATTGATCTCCTCTGCCGCATCCTGTGCAGGAGCATCCAGCGCCTCCAGACGGCAGGATTCCGGCAGTCTGCCGAAGGCGTCAAATAAATCGCGCGCTTTCATAGTAATCCCTCCAGTTCAAGATACTGCCGCAGCTTTTTCCGCAGACGCATCAGCGTGACCTTGACGGTGCTTTCGCTGACCTGCTTTCGTGCTGCGATTTCCGGAATCGGCATGGCATAAGTATACCGCAGGACAAATGTTGTGCGCTGCTCTGCCGTCAGCGATTGCAGAAAACGGCTGAGTGCTTCATCGAGCATGCGCTGATCGACTGCCTGCTCGACAGATTCCCCGTCCGCGATGCATTCTGCAAGCTCCTCTAAGACAGCAGGCTGCTTTCCGCCGCCGCGCCGCTTTGCATTGCGCTGATCGAGCCGGTTCATCGAAAGATTGCGCGTCACTGCCGCAAGATACGCAAAAAGATGCTGCGGCTGCTCTGCAGGGAGCTTCTGCCATGCCTGCATCAGCACATCGCTGACAATCTCCTCGGCATCCT
Organism: Oscillospiraceae bacterium; assembly: GCA_017523995.1. The sequence goes on from JAFWUX010000197.1 coordinate 7,158, forward strand.
GTCTGCTGCAGAGCAGTTCGTTTGCGATCTGCCGCAGCTTTGCGCCGTATTTTGATTCTGTCTCCGCGATTGCGCTCTCATCCTGTGCCCGATAGAGAGCGAGCAATTCTGTATCCTGCATCCTGTCACCTCCGGATCGTAATTTGAGATCTCATAAACATAGTAGGAAAAACTGTGTGATCGGTTGACAATCTCCCTCAAACAAATATTATCACATTCTCCCCGAAAGCGCAAGTGCGTAAAAATGAGAAATTAGAAATGAGAAATTAGAAACTGCGGTGTGCGCTGCGCGCACGGATTTATAATAATAGAGCCGGCACTGCCCGCTGATTGATTCAAAAACACATGATGAAACCGGCAAACGCAAAACAGACCTTTAGCAAATAGGAGGCGGGCACTGCCCGCTGATTGATTCAAAAACACATGATGAAACCGGCAAACACAAAACAGACCTTTAGCAAATTGGAGGCGGGCACTGCCCGCTGATTGATTCAAAAACACATGATGAAACCGGCAGACACAAAACAGACCTTTAGCAAATTGGAGGCGGGCACTGCCCGCTGATTGATTCAAAAACACATGATGAAACCAGCAAACGCAAAACAGACCTTTAGCAAATTGGAGGCGGGCACTGCCCGCATATGGGTGCAGGCACTGCCAACTGCGATTGATTCATAAGCACTCGATGAAGACAGCAAACGTAAAACAGACCTTTAGCAAATTGGAGGCGGGCACTGCCCGCCCGCCCGTTTACCGCGAAAAAGTGACCGTTTACCGGAAAAGGGTTGCAATCCCCGAAATTATCATGTATAATACAGATGCTGGCAACAGAACAGAGACAGCGAGCAGCCCGTTACCTGTTTCTGTCCGATTGTTTAGCATTTAGCATGAGCAATCATGTGAGAGATATCCGGAAATGCGGAATGAAATCCATCTTTTTCTCAACACTACCTCAATACTTTCTCAACATTAAACCTACTCCTGAAATGCAGCAAAAACCACCGCACTGCCGCACCACAACGGCACCACATTCACATCAACATTATCCGGCTCATGAAATACAGGGTATGATTCACATGATCGCAAGACCGTTGAATCTACCCTGTATTTCATTTTATCTTCCGGCAAAAGCGGCTTTGACCGTTTACCGCCGGAAACGTTCCGCTTGCCGGATTATGCTTGCATTCTGTCAACTGATATAGTATAATATACATCAGGAAAGAAAAATAATCGGAGTATATTATGAATCAGAATCCTACTCTTCAAACACACCACCCGCCGCAGGAAGTCACAGCACGAATCCGAACATTTTTCGCACACATGCATATCCGGCTCACGGAATATCAAAGGCATGAAAATCTGCTTGGCTCTTATGCGGTACATCTGCAGCCTGTACACAGCATCGGCAGTGCAGGCTTCTGCGGCACCGGCCTCACCGCAGCCCGCGCACGCGCCGGCGCCTATCTCCAATGCATGTGCAAGCTTTGCACACAACCTGATCTGCCGCTCTGGTCACTGCGGAAACGAACCGTCTGTTATTGCAGTGATCCCGCTGAGCTCATAACCTGTGCCGGCAGGACGCCGGCAGAAGCGCTCGTGCAGGGCATCTCTGACCTGTTCAGCCGGAAAGCAGCTGCCGGAGGGCAGTATATCACCGCCGCGCCGGAGATACCGGAATCCGTGACCGCCGGATATCCGGAAGCAAACCGCATGTACCGGCTGCTGAAGCAGCAGTACGGAGAAAGCATCCGGTTGACGGAAATCTCCGGCGACGGCATCCAGTTTTCCGCGGCGCTCCGGATGCAGAATCCGCACAAAAAAGAAGCGGATTATTTATTCAGCTCGCATCCGGATGCCGGACTTGCACTGGAACGTCTTTTTGTCAACGCAGTCAACGGAAGCTGCTTTGCAGATGCGCTCTATCTGGGCGATCACGATTCTTCTGCATTGCTTTCTGCCATGATGCAGGCGCTGCTCAGGCAGGATTATGATATCCTGATCGGGGACTGCTCCTGCGCCGGACTGTGCATCTATCAGCTGATGATTCCCGGACTGCGGGTCGGGATGCAGTGCAATCCGCTGCCGGATACGCTCGCGTTCCATGCTGCGATCCAGCGCTGCAGAGCCTACCGCTCGGAGCACCCTGCCGATCCGGAACAGTCACGCGCGCTCCTTTCCGCTCTTTGCGGGTAATAATATATATTGCAGAACAAAGCCGCTCAATTTACCTCATGCGTAAATTGAGCGGCTTTGTTTCTATGCGTTCAGGTATCAGTCGCCGAACGAAACGCCGATGCGCTTTGCGGTGACTACGAGCTGATCCTTCGGGTTGACGAACTTTGTCAGACCGGCGATGTCCTCGAGCTTATTCGAGGTGACCTTGCCGTTGACCATCGCGACGGTTCTGCCGTACTTCTCGCTTGCGATCAGCTTGGCAGCGTGGACGCCGAATTTCGTTGCAAGGATGCGGTCATATGCCGAGGGGGAGCCGCCGCGGAGCATGTGTCCCGGCACGCAGACGCGCGTATCAATGCCGGTGCCCGCCTGAACCTGCGCAGCAATCCGCGAGGTTGCGGTGATGATGCCTGCCTCCTCGCGCTTTCTTGCGCGGTCCTTCTTCTTGAGCTTCGCCTCGTCCTTATCGAATGCGCCCTCTGCAACTGCGAGGATCGAGAAGGATTTTCCGCTTGCAGCGCGCTTCATGACGGCTTCGCAGACCTTGTCGATATCATAGGGGATCTCCGGAATCAGGATGATATCCGCGCCGCCCGCAAGTCCTGCATTGAGTGTCAGCCAGCCCGCCTTGTTGCCCATGATCTCGCAGACGAGAATGCGGCTGTGAGAGGCAGCGGTTGTGTGCAGGCGGTCGATTGCATCGGTTGCGGTATCAACGGCTGTGTGGAAACCGAATGTGACATCGGTGCCGTAGATATCGTTGTCGATCGTTTTCGGCAGACCGATGACGTTGAGTCCCTCCTGCGCCAGCAGATGCGAGGTTTTGTGCGTGCCGTTGCCGCCGAGCGTCAGCAGGCAGTCGAGCTTCTGCTTTTTGTAGGTCTCACGCATGTTTTTGACCTTGTCTACATTGTCATCGCCGATGACGGTCATCATCTTGAACGGCTGACGCTTTGTGCCGAGGATCGTGCCGCCCTGCGTCAGGATGCCGGAAAACTCGTTCGGCTGCATGACGCGGCAGAGGTTGTGGATCAAGCCGTAATAGCCGTTGGAAATGCCGACAATCTCGACATTTTCCTCGCCCATCAGCTCAAAGCATGCCTTGGCAACGCCGCGGATCGTTGCGTTCAGTCCGGGGCAGTCGCCGCCCGAGGTCAGGATTCCGATTCTCTTTTTCATGGTTTCAGGTTCCTTTCATGATATGGATTTTGTGTTTCAGGCAATTATTTCACATTTTATGCTTATAGGAGCACTTGGGGTAATTGGAGCACACCCAGTAGTTGCCCTGCGGAGTCGCCCAGGGCTTGAGCTTTGCGCGGCACTCCGGGCAGATCTGATGGAGCAGCGCCATCTTGGCAATATTCTTATAATTGACGGCGTTCTGCTCGTGCTCGATGCGCGCGATATTGCCGCGGATCTGGTTCTGACCGATATAATCAAAGATATACTCGATCTCGCCCTGACTCAGCAGCTTTGTCCGCTGCTCGGCGACCTCCTGCATGACCTTCTGCAGCGACTGCAGCGAGGTCACGATGCTTGTCCGCGGCGGATAGGGCGGCTCGATCTGCAGCCGCGCCCCCGCATAGCGGTACATGATTATGATTGAATGATAATAGATTTCAAACGGCAGCGGCGCAAGAAACTCCTTCAGATACTTCATATGAAACATGTTCTGCAGCACAGGGCTGAAATAGTCGATCTCGCGGTCGGCGGAATAATGCTTCCAGTATTTCTTCATGCCCTCGCCCTGAATGGTGCCGCGAAAGGTTTTCATCTCGCAGACAAACATCGCGGCGCGCGTCAGGATGACGAAGTCGATGTGCATGGTTTTATCGCCTGCCGGAATCAGGATATCGCGGATCACCTTGAGATCCTGATACTGCGAAAGCAGCATGGTGAGCTGCATTTCCGGTGTGAGTTGCTCGTTCATGGTTTGATTGCCTTCTTTCGGTTCCTGTGGTTATTGATGTCCCAACTATCTCATGAAGATATCTGCTTGTCTTTTTGCCATGATACTGCGTTAGAAATCCTTGCCTTGCGTCAGCAAGGCTGCGGCTTTCTGCCTTGTCTCATGACAAAAATCCTGCGCATCTATTCTTCAAGATTTAATTGGTACATCAATAG
>JAFWUX010000198.1 GCA_017523995.1 Oscillospiraceae bacterium
CGACACAGAGCAGTATCTGACGGAGCTGTTCTCGCAGCCTGTCGGGACGATCATTTTACCACTTAATACATGATGCTACTAGCCTCGCCATTCCGGCAAGGCTAGTTCTTTACTGCAAGGCGTCGATTGTTTGTCGCATACCTCGCCTCGGTGAGCCTGATACTTTTTTCGTGTTTAAATTTGACGCTTACGATACAAATATGGGCGTTGATATTTGTATCAACCTACAAAGAGAAAGCCGTTCATTCGTAAGGGTACAATGTTCCGCGTCTTCCAATCCGGTGTCGAAAGGAGTATAATAGATCCGTCGTATCTTGTCCGCGTTGAATCTGTGCCGGACGGATATTCCCACGGTTCAGACGAGCCGATCTATTTCGGTTATATCGGACTCGAGGAAAAGGTCGGGTACAGCTTATATATTCCGGACGATTAACAAAGATAAGGACGGTCAGCCGCTGCGCTGACCGTCCTGTTTTTCGTATCCGGCCCCGATGTGCGGTTACGTCTCAAAATCCCGTGGGAAAGAATGGTACAAGAAACGGGATAAAATGCGCAAAAAAGTACTGGACTTCATACCGGCAATATGCTAAAATGAAGTTGTACTGTTGTACAGAGCGGCAGTACGAAATTCATTTTTGGGAGGGATTATATGAAAAAAGAAATATTCGGACTGATCAGCGCAGCCGTTCTGGCCTGCACATCTGTACCGCCTGCATCAGCAGCCGAAGACGAATCCGCAGGATATCCGGTCAAAGGCAAAACGCCGGACGGCCGGTATATCTACGAGGTCACAAATGATTACGGAGAGGGCGAAATCTTCTTTGACGGCGCAGAGACAGATGACGGTACATTTTCGTGCAAATGGGACAGCGTCTGGGATGCAACTTTCAGCAAGGGGCTTGATCTCAGCAAACGGGAAAAGTCCTACAGTGAATACGGCGACATTGAGTGTGATTATGCCATAGAATACGCGCCGAAGGGCATCTCTCACTACGGCATTCACGGCTGGGTGGAAAGCAAGGAAAGCTATGACTGCGGAATAGCGGAATTCTTCATCATTGAAGGCTACAGCACATGGAGACCGTGGTCCGGCGGCGGAATGAATACCAAGCGGCTCGGAACAGTCCGGCTAAACGGATACCTCTACGAAATCTACAGCATTTGCTGCACCGACTCCCTTGATGCACCGACCAGTCCCAGTCAGGTCAGGTATCAATATGTGAGTATCGTGACACCCGAATACAATCCGGTTCCGACCGAAGGAAGCGCATTGCTCAGTCACCGAATCAACCTTGACGAGCATTTCAAGGCATGGGAATCGGCCGGCATCGACATGAGCGGTGTGCTCCGCGAAGTTTCATTCTGGGTTTTGGGCGCACAGTCCTCCGGCGAAGCAAAGGTCACAAAAAATGAGCTCACCTTCAAATACAACCCTGACAAGAATTACCGGCTCACCGGCAAATCACCCGACGGCACCTATGATTATGAAGTCTGGAACGAAGGCCGTCTCGGAACAGTTTCGTTTGACGGTGCCAGAATCAACGGCGGTGCGTTTACATGCAGATGGAACGATACCCGCAACTCCATATTCCTCAAGGGACGAAAGCCGGATCCCGCGGCAGGCAGCACATACAAGGATTTTGACAAAATCAGCTGTTCCTATGCAATGGATTATCAGGCACAGGGCATCTCCTATTACGGCATATACGGCCAGATACAGGACAGCGCGTCTGAAAACACGGAAACGGAATTCAATATTGTAGAAGGCTATATTGGATGGGAACCGCCCGGAAATGCACGGCCGCTGACCACAGTCACGATTGACGGCCGCGAGTATCATATTTACGAACAGCATGTTCCTCTCGGCGGCGACCTAGTCGGCGGAGAAACACGCATCGAGTATTGGAGCGTGATCTCCGAAAAAGACAATCCCGCTTCCGAAGATCAACCTGTTTCAGTCCGCAGCCGGATCAGCATCAAAGATCACTTTGCTGCATGGGACAAAGCCGGGATGGTTATGAGCGGAATACTGAAAGATGTTTCGTTCCAGATCTGGAACTGGCAATCCTCCGGATATGCAGCGGTCAGTCAGAATGAAATCACGCTCGGCAGCAGCACGAAACCCGTTCCGGAATTTACAAATCCGGCAAAACCGGAATCCTTTGCTGACGGCTCAGGAGAGCCCAATTACCAGAAAACAGCCAAGTCAGCGAACGGCTGCTTTGCCGCCTACGGAGAAGCCATGAATCCCAATGGTCTGGGAGAAACCGCTCTGGACGGAACGGAACAGAACAGCGGCGCTTTTTCCTGCAAATGGAATTCCGCCGAAAGCTGCTTCTTCCAGAAAGGCCCTGTCATTCCGGAAGCAGCACCGTACAAAGCGTTCGGGCATCCGGATTGTGACTATGCGCTGGAATATACCCCGCAGGGCACTTCCTGGTTCGGTATGCACGGCTGGGTTGAAAGCAACAGAACAGATGCGCATGAACTGGCAGAATTCTATATCGTTGACGGCTTCAGCGACTGGCGGCCGAACGACTGCGAAACCCCGCTGGCCTCAGTCACGGCTGACGGCTGCACCTATGATATCTACCGGACGATCCACACCGGCGCAGGTTCCCCGCTCTATCAGTATTGGAGCGTCATCCGCAGCGAGGATAATCAGGCTGCACCCGCTCCTGCTGCACCGTGCAGACATCATATCAGCATGGACAAACACTTCGAAGCCTGGGAGAATGCGGGCATTGATATGAGCGGCAAAATATCTGAGCTTGCATTCTTTGTTGAAGGCTGTTACTCGTCCGGAGAAGCAACCCTCAGTAAAAATGAAATCCGTCTCGGCAGCGAGCCGGGCGATCTCAGCGGCGACGGCATGCTCGATCACGAAGACGCTGAAATGCTGCAATCCTATCTGATAAACAAAGCAGTCGGGCTCGAAAACTGGCAAAGCGCCGATCTCAACGGAGACGGGATTCTGAATGCAGCCGATCTCTCACTGCTCAAGCAGAAGCTGCTCCGCTGATACGGACGGCAACAAAAACGCCGCGCATCTTTCCGGAATGAAAGAAGCTATGCGTACAGAGGCAAAATAATGCCGGATACAAAAGCAGCGCCCCGCAATGGGACGCTGCTTCGTTTTATCAGTTGTACACCGAATCAATCCAAACCGGCCGCTCCGCCGAGTGCATGTCTGGCTGCGATCATGCCGAATGTATAGCATCTGCCGAGCGAAAGCCCTGTCTGGTGGAACGGATAATCGCTACCGCCGAAAAACGGTCCGCCAAGATTGCCGGCACAGTACAGTCCCGCAATCGGATTGCCGTCCGCACCAAGTGCCTGCGCAAATTCATTGATTCGGACGCCGGACACACACGCAGATACACGGATATGCTTGCGTGCACCCCAGAACGGCGGCTGCACAATCGGATGCAGATACTTGGCAGGCTTGCCGAAATCCGTATCACAGCCCTGCGCACAGAGCTGATTGTACCGCGCAACCGATTGCAGCATGGTTTCGCACGGGATATCCAGCTCAGCCGCAAGCGCTTCCAGCGTGTCGCATCTGTGCAGATCAATCAGGTTTTTGAATACGCCCTGCGGGTTTTCAACTGCGCCCGGTATAAACTTCTCCATGACAAACGGCGGAACCGGACCGTCCACAAACGAATCCTTCTCCCAGTTCATATAACTGCTGTCATAGATTGCGCAATACCAGCCCTTTGAGCCGTCTGCATGATCTGCGTCCAGCATACTTCCCTTATACGCAGGCTGTTCGCGCAGCAGATTGCCCATATAGACAAACCCGGTATCCTCATTGGTGAAGCGTTCGCCCTGCATGTTCAGATACAAGAACGGTTCTTCAAACATCAGCGCAGAATCAAAATCATGCATCATTTTGGTATGTCCGACAGGCTCCATCTGTGCACCAGCGGAAACCGCAAGAATATGGCCGTCACCGGTTTTACCGAACTGCTTTTTATCAAATTCCGCGATATCCGGACACCAGCGTGCCACCATCGCAGGGTTATTTGTGTAGTCGCCTGTTGCCAGAATGACCGCTTTTTCCGCACGGAATAATGTATAACGTCCGTCCTGTTCCCTGCCGATCACGCCGGTGACTCTGCCGTTTTCCGTCACAAGCTGCACCGCGGGCGTAGAGAAAAACAGCTCCAGATTCGGATGCGCCGCATGCACATTGTCAACGACCTTGCGCAGCGCATTGCCGACATTCAGCGGCTTCGGTCCGATCCATGGCGCCCAGAAATAGCAATGCTCATCGCCGTAATCATAGGTGCTGCCGCGATCCCGCCAGAGCCCGGTGAAATCACCGCTGGTACTGCGGAACGCGCAGAGTTGACCGCCGTCATTGAGCAGCTTTGCACTCTCGGTATTGCTGTCCACACGGCTGCCGTCACCGTATTCCGTTTCCGATGTCAGGCCGGCACGGTTGAGAAACCAGATCATCGCCGCTTCGGAGTATTCCGCGTATGCACGGAGCTGCTTCACATCCGCACGCCAGCCGCAAAGGCTGTTTGTATGGTGTATCCATCTGGCAATACCGCCTTCTGTGGAGCGGGAGCGGATAATCGCAGAACCGCAGTTGCCCTGCGATACGACATTCTGCTCTTTCTGAAGCAAAGCAGTTCTCGCGCCGAGTTCTGCTGCCCAGCCCGCTGCCGGTACACCGGCTGCGCCTGCACCGACCACGACAATATCAAATTCCCGGATACGCTCCGGTCTGAGCGGTTCCTGCTCGCAGACCGAGAAAGCATATTCCTCCTGTGTGATTTCTGTTTGAGAAAGCTGTTGGTTCATCATTTACAATCCTTTCGATTATATCATATCGTTCTGATTCTGATGCTGCGAAACCGTGCAGACACGCACAGTATCAGATGAAATCTAAAGAAGTCCAATGACTTGCTTAGGATTCCATTATACCATTTTTGACACCGGAGGGGAAGACGCGAAACATTTTACCCTTACTTTCCATTCCTCATAGTTGATTGGTTTTTCTGCCGGAAAATATGGATGAGCTTTTCTGTATCCCTATTCCCGCAAATAATCCTGATCAGATTTCACAGCGTTTCTCCTCTCCGGATTTTACCATTCATTCCGCAGCAGAAAATCTGTGATCGTCACGATTTCGATGCCGTTCTCATTGCCGGAAGCCAGCGGATCACGGCAGACCACATATTTATGATAATGGTCACGGATTTCCATGAGATTCGCCGTTTCGCGGTCGGAGCCGTCCGGCAGCCGGTCGCAGACCTGTACATAGATTCGCTCATCGCGCCGCACACCGACGAAGTCGATCTCCTTCGTCTGGTTCTTGCCGATATACACATCGTATCCGCGCCGCTTCATCTCCAGAAAAACAACGTTTTCCAGCATTGACGAAAGCATTTTGCTGTCAAATCCCATCTGACTGTACCGCAGCGAAATGTCAGAAAGATAATATTTCTCCTGCGTTTTCAGAATTTCTTTGCCTTGCAGATCATACCGCTTGCACGGATAAATGATAAACGCTTCTCCCAGCCATTTCAAATAGTTGTAAATTGTTTCGACAGACAGCGTGCGTTTTTCATTCTTGAGATATTTAACGATCGTATTCGCGGAAAAGGTCATACCGACATTTTCAATGATATACCGCACCACGCGGTCAAACAGTTCTTTATTGCGAATACGGTGCCGTTTGGAGATGTCGCGTGTAATGACGGATGCATAGATACCGTCTACAACTTGATAGGCTGTTTGCGTGTCAAAATTGCTGATGCCAATGACCGGAAAGCCGCCATATTGCAGATACTCATCAAAGGCTGCGGCATCGGCATTCCCCTTTCCGCGGAACGTCAGATATTCGCGGAAAGAGAGTGTATAAACCGGAATCGAAACGTAGCGTCCGGTCAGATAAGTTTCGATTTCCGAAGACATCAGTTTGCTGTTCGAGCCTGTCACATAGAGATCGGCTGCGTTCTGATCGAGCAGGTCATTCAGCACCTTTTCCCAGCCGTCAATCTCCTGTACCTCATCAAGAAGCAGATAACAGCGGCCTTTTCCGGTAAGCACGTCCGTCAGGTCACGATACATCTCTTTTGCTGTAAAGCCGTCATATTTCATTTCGTTATATCGGCGTTCGATAATGCATTCAGATGAAACACCGCGTGCGCGCAGTTCATCGGCAAGCATCATCAGAATCGTGGACTTGCCGCAGCGACGCACACCGGACAGAATCTTGACCAGAGGTGCATCGATATACGGTTTCAGGGCTTCAATATAATCAGGACGAAGAATCATTTGGAATCACTCCCTTCTCTAATATTATATTGAAAAAAGCCAAAGATGTCAAGAGAGTTTTCGATATAGAAGAAAAACCATCTGATTTATTCTTGCTTTTTCGACATGATTCTGCATTGCTTAACCCTGTTTTTTCATGAAATCAAAAACCAGGGTGTAAGCAGCATAATCTGCTAGCGTTTTTACAATACATAAATCAGCATCATCCTGTCCTTTAGCAAAGTACTGAACCCAAGCATATTCCCCTGTCCACGCACATACACCTTTACTAAAACCACTTCAGAGGTGATATATATGAAACCGGAAATCAGGAAAATTGTAACCAGAAGCGCATTGTTCTTCGGGATTCTCGCTGTCAGCGCGGCAGGGATGCAGCTCGCAGCATGGCGCAATGCGCAGAATGCACCGGATGCCGTGACTGCATCTGCCGCGCAGTCCCCTGTCATCGTACTGGATGCCGGACACGGGGAATCAACTTAAACATAGTTTCAAAATGCACACAGCGTCCCGCGGGGCGCTGCTATTTTTATCGTAGATTCGTTCATTTTAATATGATGCTTCTTCGATGCGCGAATGATAGTCATGTCTATCACTCCTCAAAATACCCTGTATCAGGTGCGCAAGCGATATTGGCGACGGATCATCTTTATCAAAAAATATCTGATGGAATATATAATGCGGAATATCCCCATAAAGCACTTGATTTGTGGAGCCGGTATGGTATAATATAATTGAAACCCAAAGAATAGTCTTGAAAGTTGGTGTGCCGTAGGCAACACCTTATCAACGGAATATTTGTTAATCGGACGATTGGTTTTACAAAAAACTGAAAGGACGAAATAACGATGATTGATGTACTTTACAACTATCGGCAGGGCGATATTCACGCCGCCGAGTTTTCTGACGAGTTTAACAAGCTCTGTATCCCCTTTGAAAATTCGCTGAGTGAGGAGCAGATCGATGTATTCCACAAAATTCTCGACTGCGTGAGTGATACCGCCGCTGCTGCCGAGATGAGGTTAGCCTACAAGATCGGATTTAAGGACGGTGCGACTATGATGAAGGAAATTCAGGACTAATACGATCATAACATAAGGAAAGGGCAATGTCCTCCGTGAGTGGAAGGCATTGCCCTGTTTTTTTAATTATGAAAAGGGTCTTGTCAAAAACGGTCAGTCGTGTTATAATTCAATTGACCAAGCGGTCAAGGGGGGGATAATATGAATAACAGCTTTCTTAGTTTGCCAGATGATAAGCGCACCTCTATCATAAATGCTGCTCTGCGTGTATTCTCGCAATATGGATACAAGAAAAGCCCTATAAATGAGATCGCAGCAGAAGCAGGGATAAGCAAATCTCTTTTATTCTATTATTTTAAGAACAAAAAAGAGCTTTATCTGTATCTTCTGCAATATTGTGCTGAGATAAAGAGTCAAAGAATAAAAGAACAAGGATGCTATGACAGCGAGAACTTTTTTGATGCTTTTACACATTCATTAAAGACAATAACCGATATGCTTCGTTCATACCCTGAATGTGTGATATTTGAACTGAAAGCATACTATGATAATGAACCAGAGGTAAAAGCGGACGTTTCGGACTTTATAAACAGCTATTCAAGATTTGCTTATCTGACTACTAATATCAGCATTACCCCTGATCAGTTTATAGAAGGTCTTGACCTTGAAATGATATATAGGAACATATATCTTGCCTGTGAAGGTTATTTATTTGAAAAGATAAGCAATGGTAGCTTAAATGCCGATGATATGGAACATGATTATCTGAAAATGATAGATCACTGGAAACAGATATATCTGCGGAGGGAAACATCATCATGAAAAGCATCTCGGTTATTATTCCCGCCCATAACGAGGAAAAATATGTGGCAAGGTGTATCTGTTCCATAAAATCCGCCGTAAAGTATTACGGCGGTCAGGTGGAGATCATCGTTGTCTGCAATCGCTGTACTGACAGGACTGCGGAGATCGCAGAGAAACATGGTGCAAAGGTCATTTCCAACGGTGAAAGGTGTATTGCCAAGGTCAGAAACGCAGGGATCATTAATGCGACTGGCGATATTATTGTGACCATAGACTGCGATAACCGTATGACGAAAGGAACGCTGAAAGAGATCGCTTTTTTGCTGGACACAGGCAAATATATCGGCGGCGGAGCGCCGATCCGCTTTGAGCGATATTCTGTCCCTCTGTATCTGAATGATCTGCTGTGTAGAGTGTCTTTTGCTGTCACGGGACTGTACTGTGGTATCTTCTGGGCTGAGAAATCAACATTTCAGGCAATAGGCGGATTTGTGGAAAAGAAAGCTATGGAAGATGCTGCGACTGCCAAGCTATTGAAAGCATATGGTAAGCGTAAAGGAAAGAAATATACCGTTCTGCATAAAAACGTACTTATCAATTCCACAAGAAAATACGATGATATGGGTGACTGGCTCTATCTGAAGCTGATGCTCTGCAATATCGGCATTTTTATCAGGGCTGCCCTCGGTGACAAGCGTGGGCTTGACAAGCTGCTTGATAAGCTGTTTTATGATTACAACGGTTAGACAGGTGATCATATATTGATGAGCCTGAAACTGATAAAGTGAGCTATTGCAGTAAGCACTCATTTTGCTCATAAAAATCGGAAAGATTATGAGGTAAACAATTATGAGTTATGAAGGAAATAGAGTATACTTGATGATCAGAAATTTCATACTGAAAGCAATAGCAGTAACTCTTACGCTGCCTATTCTGATCGCAGCACCGCTTCAGGCATCTGCTGCGGATACCGTCTTGGATAATACGGAGTGGAGTGCTTTTGTTGAAGAAAAAATAGAGAAAGATGATCCGCCCGGACTTGCCGTTTCTTTGGTGAACGGCTCGGAGGTCGGCTTCAAAAATTGGGAATATGCCAATATCGAGGAGCAAACTTCCGTAACTGAGGACACTGTGTTCGGCATCGGCTCATGCTCAAAAGCATTTACTGCACTGTCTGTATTTCTATTGCAGGAGGAGGGTAAGCTCTCGGTTGAGGACAGCGTATCGGACTACCTGCCGTGGTGGAACGTGACTTGGAACGGAGCATCGCAGGATACGAAGATATGGCAGCTTCTTGAACACTGTTCGGGCATTTCCAACACAACGATGATGCAGTATCCGGTCGAAGACAACACAGTTTCCAATGAGGAGATAGCCCACATTGCCGAAAACATCGAGCTTGTCTATGAACCCGAAACGAGGTTTGAATACTGTAATCTCGGCTATGACATTCTTGCATATATCACAGAAACCGTCAGCGGTCAGCCCTTTGAAGAATACGTCACAAAGGAAATATTGCAGCCGATCGGAATGATACACAGCGGATATCATATTCCGACAACACAGGGCTACCGCTGGTTATTCCGGAGACTTCTTCCGTATGATGAGCCGGAGTCTGTACTGACTTCCGGTGACGGTGGGCTGCGCTCGACCCCGAAAGATATGTCACTCTGGATAGAAGCGCAGCTCGGACATCTGGAACTGCCTGAAAAACTGAAAAGTGCGATTACTGCATCACAGGAAACACCAGAGGCATACAAAATCGACATGGGGAACGGTATGGTGCAGTACAACGGCTGGCTGTGTTATGACGGTTATCGTTATCACACTGGTACGAATGCGAATTTCAGCTCCCTCATTCTCGTGGATAAAGAGCGGGACATCGGTATTTTCTCTGTTTCAAATATCTGGACA
>JAFWUX010000199.1 GCA_017523995.1 Oscillospiraceae bacterium
CGCTTCTTCATGACCTTCGGTCAGAGCTATCTGACGCATATGAAGTGTCTGGAGAATGTCGGCATGCTCTCCACCACGCCGATCAATTTCAACGGCACGGAGATCGTCCCGATTCAGTTCCTCAAGGCGCTGCTGCCGGATCCGGCATCGCTCGGCCCGCGCACCGTCGGCAAGACAAACATCGGCTGCATCTTCACCGGCATCAAGGACGGCAAGGAAAAGACAATCTATATCTACAATGTCTGCGATCATCAGGAATGCTACAAGGAGCTCGGCTCGCAGGCGATCTCCTACACAACCGGCGTTCCGGCAATGATCGGTGCGGCACTGGTCGCAAACGGCACATGGCGCAATCCGGGTGCCCGCACGATCGAGGAGTTCGATCCGGATCCGTTCATGGATATGCTGAACAAATGGGGTCTGCCGTGGGTTGTCGATGAGAACCCGCAGACGGTGGAATAATGCGGCGGCAGGATCTGCCGACTCCCTGCTATATCATTGACGAGGCAAAGCTCCGGAGCAATCTGGAGCTTTTGCACAATGTGGAGCAGGAGACCGGCGCGCATATTCTCCTTGCGCAGAAGGCGTTTTCATGCTTTGCGGTCTACCCGATGATCGCGCAGTACATCAGCGGCACAACGGCGAGCGGTCTCTATGAGGCGCGGCTCGGCGCAGAGGAATTCAAAAAGGAAAACCATGTATTCTCACCGGCATACGATCCGGCGGAGTTCAAAGAGCTGTGCCGCATCTGTGACCATATCAGCTTCAACTCGTTCACGCAGCTCGAAAAATATCGCCCCGTCTGGGAGCAGGCAGGCGTCAGCGTCGGCATCCGTGTCAATCCGGAATGCTCCACGCAGGGCGACCACGCGATCTATGATCCCTGCGCTGCCGGTTCGCGGCTCGGCGTGACAAAGGCGAATTTCCGCCCCGAACTGCTGCAAGGCGTCGAGGGACTGCATTTCCACACGCTCTGCGAACAGAACGCCGATGATCTCATCACGACATTCCGCGCGTTTGAGCAGAAATTCGGGGCATATCTGCCGCAGATGAAGTGGCTCAATCTCGGCGGCGGCCATCATATCACACGCGATGATTATGACGTACCTGCGCTGAAAAATCTGATTCTGGAGATTCGCGAAACATACGGCGTCGAGGTCTATCTCGAACCCGGTGAAGCGATTGCGCTCAATGCAGGCTGGCTCGATACCGAGGTCATGGACATTGTCGAGAACGGCATCAAGGTGCTGATTCTCGATGCATCCGCAGCCTGCCACATGCCGGATGTCCTCGAAATGCCGTACCGCCCGCCGCTGCAGGATGCCGGCGAATGGGGCGAAAAGCCCTATGAATACCGGCTCTCCGCGCGCACCTGCCTCGCCGGCGATATCATCGGCGACTACAGCTTCGACCGCGCAATAGAGGTCGGCGACCGCCTGACCTTCTGCGACATGGCGATCTATTCGATGGTGAAGAACAACACCTTCAACGGCATGCCGCTGCCTGCCATCGCGATTCAGCATGAAAACGGCGGCTGCGATATCATCCGGCAGTTCGGCTACAGCGATTTCAAGGAGCGGCTGTCATGACACCGGCAGCATCGCTGTTCATCTTTCGCTGAAACCGCCCGACAGAAACGAGGGAAACATGAAAATCACATACAAAGATACACACACATTCCCCGCAGCAGAACTCGAAAAGCTGTTCGGCGCCGTGAAATGGGAATCCGGAAAATATCCGGAAAAGCTGCAGATCGCCATGCAGGGCTTCAAAACCGTGTTCTCCGCATGGGACGGCGACAGGCTCGTCGGACTGTGCTGTGCAATGGATGACGGCATCCTGAATGCATACGTCCAGTATCTGCTGGTCGATCCGGCATATCACAACAGAGGCATCGGCAGCACACTGATCGCGCGCATCAAAGAAACCTACAGGGACTATCTGCGCGTGGTGCTGCTCTCTTACAGCAGAGAGGTCCGGTTCTATGAATCCTGCGGCTTCGGCAGAGCGATCGACGCCGCACCGATGTTCCTGACCGATCTCCGCGCAAATTTACAGGATAAGGATTGATACTACATGCAAATTATCGGACAATCGCTTGAGGGCGGCAATGTGCTGCGCATGCTCAAGCATGAATTTCTCACGAAGCAGACCAGAGAGGCGCTGATGCCGGTGCTCGCCTGTCTGCGCGATTCCGAGGTCATTGTGCCCGTGCGCATTCTGGTCAATGAGGCAGATCAGGAGAAAATTCTGCACGCAGAAAAGGGCGCTGTGATCTCCTCGAAAAATCAGATGCAGTTTCAGCCCGATCTGCTGCAGAATGACGAAGGCACGTTTTTCCCGATCTTCTCGAATGAGCAGCAGCTCGCGCAGGAATACGCAGCACAGTTTACGCTGCTGAAGGTTCCGGCGCTCAACTGCATCCAGATGATGCTCGCGCTCGAAGATGTGGACGGTCTGGTGCTCGATGCTTCCACCGAGGCCATGCTGATTCCGAAAGAATCCGCGGCGATCATCACAAAGATGAAATCGCATCTGGAATAAGCGCAGATGCGAACACTGACTGTCATGCGGAAGGGCAGAATTGCAGGCGCCATGCTGCCCTACTGGATCATTTCCGCGGATGTAATCCATGAAATGCCTGCTCGCTTTCAGAAGTATACAGAAGCGAAAATGGATGCGACAGGTCATGCGCGCCCGACGATTGACGTCGGTCAGCTTGATGCACTCGGCGTCCGCATCGGGAACGGCGAAACCGTGACAATGGAGCTTGCGGACGGTATTGCGGCTGTCTATGCCTGCACAATGGACGGGATCATTTCCGAACCGGCGGTTCTGCCGCAGTCTGATGCCGTCCGCCTGACACTGACCACACGCGGCGGCTTCATCCGTCTGCCGCATCCATGCTTTGAACAGCAGAAGGAGTAACCCGAATGAACACACCCAAGCAGGACGGCTTTCATATGCCTGCAGAATTTGAACCGCATCACGGCACGATCCTGATTTTTCCCGAGCGTCCCGGCTCATGGAGCAGAGACCCTTCCGCAGCGCAGCAGGCGTTTGCAAAGATCGCAGCGCGGCTCGCACAGTGTGAGCAGGTCTATATGCTCGTCAATGCGAAAACCGCAGAGACCGCGCGCAGAATGCTCCCCGCATCGGTGCAGCTTCTGCCGATCGACACGGATGATGCATGGGCGCGTGATGTCGCACCGACCTTTGTACGCGGTCAGGACGGCACAGTGCGCGGAATCTCGTGGCAGTTCAACGCATGGGGCGGCGAATTTGACGGTCTCTATGCCGACTGGCAGAAGGACGATGCCGCCGCAGATGCAGTCTGCAGGGCGCTCGGTGTCCCCTGCTATGACGCAAGACCGTTTGTCCTTGAGGGCGGCGCAATCCACAGCGACGGCGAGGGCACGGTTCTTGTGACAGAGGCCTGTCTGCTCAGCGGCGGGCGCAATCCGCAGATGACAAAAGAGCAGATTACCGCGCATCTGCTGGAATATCTCGGCGCCGAAAAAGTTGTCTGGATTCCATACGGCATCTTCAACGATGAGACAAACGAGCATATCGACAACATCGCGGCATTCACGGCACCGGGTGAGATCGTCCTTGCTTGGTGTGATGACCCCGACGATCCGCAGTATGCGATGTCGCACGCAGATTTCGATGTGCTGTCGCAGGAAACCGATGCAAAGGGGCGGCATTTCCGCATCACGAAGCTGCCCGTGCCGCATGTGCCGGTCTGCGTGACGGCAGACGAATGCGCCGCCTATGACTTTGCCGAGGGCGAGGATACGCGCGAGCCCGGTGAGCGTCTTGCCGCATCGTATGTGAACTTCTACATCGGCAATGACTGCGTGCTCGTGCCGCAGTTCGGCGGCATCTATGCGGAGGACGATGCGCGTGCCTGCGCGATTCTGCAAGGGTGTTTCCCGACGCGGGAGATTGTGCCGGTTTCTGCGCGCACGATCCTGCTCGGCGGCGGCAATATCCACTGCATCACGCAGCAGGTTGTATCGGGAGCACCGCTGCAGTGAGCATGGGGCATTCCCCTGCCAAAGAGATTCCCGTTTTTATGTGTAATGAGAACAAAGCCGCTCAGGTTTGCGTATTGCGTAAATCTGAGCGGCTTCTTCGTTTTCGTGTTTCCGGATTTCGCGCGATAAAAATTTTTTTGAAAAACACTTGACAAGTGTATATAATCATGCTATACTGTGTATAGTGTATATACACACTTGCTCCGGAGGTTATTATGGATATTATTTTGAGAAACGAAACAGATGATCCGATCTATAAGCAGATCATAGATCAGGTGAAGGCTCAGATCATCGCAGGCAGGCTCACGGCAGGGGACGCTTTGCCGTCGATGCGCGCGCTTGCATCGCAGCTCCGCATCAGCGTCATCACAACCAAACGCGCTTATGAGGAACTGGAACGCGAAGGCTATATCGAAAACTTTTTGGGAAAGGGCTGCTTTGTCAAATCGCAGAACACCGATTTTCTGCGCGAGGAGACCGTCCGGCAGACGGAGGAGCTTGTCGCGCAGGTCTGCAAAAAGGGCAGGCTCTGCGGCTTGACTGCCGAGGACCTGAAAGAAATGATTGATCTTATGTATTCGGAGGATAACGAAAATGAGTGACTACGAAAATGCGGTTGAGATCAGGGGCGTGACCAAACGCTATGACGGCTTTACACTCGATAACATCAGCTTTACGGTCCCGAAGGGCTGCATTGTCGGATTCATCGGGCAGAACGGCGCAGGCAAAACAACAACCATTCAGTCCATGCTGAATATCATCCCGGTTGATTCCGGCGAGATCACGCTGCTGGGGCTCGATCATATCCGGAATGAAACCGAAGCCAAGGAGCGCATGGGCGTTGTGTTCGATGAATGCCCGTTCGGCGAGGTGTTCACACCGGTACAGCTCGAAAGAGTATTCCGCGGTCTTTACCGGAGCTGGAATCCGGAGACCTTTTTTCAATATCTGGATATCTTTCAGCTGCCGCGCAAGAAAAAGGTCGGTGAGCTCTCAAAGGGCATGAAGATGAAGCTGCAGATCGCAGCTGCACTTTCTCACGATGCGGAGCTTCTCATCATGGATGAAGCCACCACGGGACTTGACCCCATTGTCCGCAATGAGATTCTCGACGTTTTCCGGAATTACCTCATGGACGGCAGCCGCTCGATTCTCATGTCCTCGCATATCACGAGCGACCTTGAGAAAATCGCGGACTGCATCGTGTTCATCGACAACGGAAAGATTCTTCTGACCGGCTACAAGGATGAGATTCTCGAAAATCATGGTGTCATCAAATGCACGCGGGAGGAATATCCGGAATTTTCACCGGCGGATTATATCAGTGCGCGCGTCAATGACTTCGGCGCGGAGCTTCTCACAGCGGACCGCGCTGCCGCAGCGGCAAAATACTCCGGTGCAATCATCGAAAAGACAACGCTTGAGGAGATCATGCAGTTTTACGTCAATGCTGGAAAGAAGACCTGCAAATAAAAGTCAAGTCCGAAAATGAATGATTTACAAAATCTTAATAAATGAAAAAACAGGCACACCAAAAAGACCGCAATGAATGATTTTTCAAAGCAGTCATTCGAACAATATGTAAAAATGTTATGTCA
>JAFWUX010000200.1 GCA_017523995.1 Oscillospiraceae bacterium
ACTTAAGATGTTGCGTTTCCCAGTGAATTGCGCTGCAATTCACTTAGGGGCGCCCTCTATCGCAGGGCGCCCCTCTCCGAAAAACGATCCGGTGGATCGTTTTATCGGATTCACCCCTGCGGAGCTCCTAAAGCAGGGGAATTTCGCACTCTGCGGAGTGCGACCAAAGGGCGCCACCCTTTGGAAACCTGCGAGCTTTTGAAAAAGCTCGACCAAAACTTTTATTTCGGCTTTGCCGTGTGCGCATTAAGTTGTTAGCATTGGTTCCCCATATCCCCTCCCCTGACCCCATATTGATACATGGATAAAGAAAGCCGCTCATTTTTACGCAGAACGTAAATTTGAGCGGCTTCATTCTGTTCCGCCGACTGAGCAAACTATCATCCGCCGCAGGTTTCTCCTGACACTGTGCGATACTCTGTCTTTGCAAAAAGAACAGGAAAACTTCACACAAACTCCAGATACATCCGCGGCGAAATATGCTATAATAAATATGCAATCAGGGAAAGGAGTTTTCACATGCAAATTGATATCGAAAACATCACAATGATCTATCCTTCCGGAAAAAAGGCACTCTCGGATGTGTCCTTCCACGCGGTCAGTCCGGGATTCATCGGTATCCTCGGGCCGAACGGCGCGGGCAAAACGACACTGATGAAGCTGCTCATTGCCGGACTTGTCCCGACAAAGGGCGAGATTCTGCTGAACGGCAAGCCGCTGCTCCCGCAGGAGAAGGAACTCAAAGCGCAGCTCGGCTATCTGCCGCAGAGCTTCGGGCTCTTTGATGAACTGAAGGTCACGGAATTTCTGGACTACATGGCAGCGCTCAAGGGCATCCGCAGCAAGGACGAAATTCAGCGCGTCATCAGCTGCACGGGGCTGACCGAGCAGCGCAAAACACTGATCCGGCAGCTCTCCGGCGGACAGCGGCAGCGGGTCGGCATTGCGCAGGCACTGCTCGGCAATCCGCAGCTGATGATCCTCGATGAGCCGACGGTCGGGCTTGATCCTGAGGAGCGCGTGCGGTTCCGCAATATCTTCTCGGAGCTCGCGCAGGATAAAATTGTGCTGCTCTCGACGCATATCATCGACGATGTGCAGGCGGTCTGCAGCCGCGTGCTGATCATCGACGGCGGCAGAATCCTCTATGACGGCGAGCCCTCTGCACTGATCGAACAGACCGAGGGCAAGGTCGGCGTCTATGTCGCGCAGACCGGCGATGCCGCACCGGAAGGCTGCCGCGTTGTCTCAAAGGTCAATGTCTCGGAGGGTGTGCTCTGCCGCATCACCGGCGAAAATCTGCCGGATTACGCTGAACCCGTCCGCCCGACGCTGGAGGACGCCTATCTCTGCTGCATACACGAAGGAGCACAAGCATGAAATATTCAAGACTGTGTTTTGTGGAGATGCGGCGGCTTCTGTGCAAAAAGAGTTTCTGGCTCTGCGTGATTCTCTGCTGCTGCACGCCGCTGCTCGGGGTTCTGCCGCTGACGATCAGCAATGACATTCTCTCCAATAAGTACATCGCAAATCCTGTGATTGCGGCAACTGCTGCGGGCGGCATCATCTGGGCGGTGCTCAGCCTGCTGGAGGCGAGCAAAGTCCACCGCACCGGCACGGATGTCCTGACGGATGCGGTTTCCGCACCGGCGCTGCTGCCTGCTGCAAGAATGGCGGCGCAGATCATTCTCGCGACCGGAACCGCGCTCCTCTGCACGCTGCTCTGGATGCCCTACATCGCACACAAGATGGAATATCTGTTCTCGCTGAAATTCTATCTTGCAAATATTGCGGTCATGCTTGTGCCGGGCTGGCGGCTCTGCATGCTCATTATGGAGGGACTCTATCAGTTCACGCGGAAGGTCGAAGCGGCTGCGCTGATCTTTGCGCTCGCGGTCGGATGCTGCCTGCTGCCGGATGTCATGCTCAGCTACTCGCTGCGGTGGATCTGCCCGTCGGTTGTGACCTATTCCGATGCATTCCCGACCTACTGGCCGCTGCGTGTCGGGCTCTGGGCGCGGATCATCTGGCTTTCGCTGGGACTGGCGCTGTATCTGCTGTCGCTGGCTGCGGTGCGCAAGCATCAGCGCGGACTGCTTGTGTCATTTCTGCGCGGCTGCAAACAGATCGTTCTGCCGGTCAGCGCTGCTCTGCTGATCGCACTCGCAGCGGTGATGGGTGCCTATCAGCCGTTTGTCGATCACGGTCCGAAAAGCTATCTGGATGAGGATGACGAGTTTTTCTGGAAAGAGTATTCAGATCAGCGGCTTGTCATCTCTGCGGTCAATATCCACTACACGATTGCGCCGCATCTGACAACGGGAACCGTCTCCGGCACTGCGGAGTATGATCTGAAAAACAACAGTGGATACAAGGTCGAAAACAACGAATTTTCATTTTTACTGAACCCCGGATATACAATCGAGGCAATCACGCTCGATGAAAATCCGGTGCCGTTTGAAACGCTTCCGACCGTGATGACTGAACAGCGTCAGACAAAATTCACACTGCCGCAGCCCTGCGTGGGGCATCTCAAGATCATGTATCACGGTATGCCCGCACAGCGGCGCTCGATGCTGCCGCTTCTGGTCATGAGCACGGTTGATCCGGACTATGTTTCGCTCTACCGCAACTCCGTCATGCCGATGATGCTGAACATCAAATCCACATCATACGGCGCGGATTACAGCATCATTCTGCCGGAGGATATGCAGCTGCTCTGGGAATATAAGCCGGTCACTGACAAGGAGCCGACCGGTGACGGTCATAATATCTGGCATGTCAAAGCGGATTCTGATTATATCTTCAATCTGCAGGCAGGCAGATTTGTCACACGAAAATTTGAAGCAGGAGGAATTCACATTGACTTTACATACGGTGATATATACGATTCTGTTGTGGAGAAGAATGATATCTGTGGTGCTGTCACGGCTGTGATCGACTATTGTTCATCGCATTACGGTCCGCTGATCTATACCGAAGATGATACGCTCTCGCTGCTGCAGACCAGTGCGCTGATCACCGGCGGATGGGCATTCCCGGGCTCCGCAACATGGATGGAAAACATCCTGACGCCGGAAACGCTGAAGGACGAAAAACGCGGCGCATCTGCAAAAGAAGTCTTTATCCACGAGCTGATCCACCACTGGTGGGGCGGATACGGCGTCTCCTTTGAGGAGGAGGAAATCTGGGGCTGCGAGGGGATGACGGTCTATTCAACCTACCGGCTTGTCAAGGAGCTTTACGGCGAGGAGTATGCGAAAAAATACTACGTTGAAAAGTGGATCGAAGCGGTCAGGCAACAGGACCGCAACTTCTATAACCGGCATCCGGAGTATCTTGATCGCCTGCCGGAAGCGATGAAAAACAAGATTCGGGAGAGTAACAGCGGCGTCAATCAGTACAACAGAATGCCGCTGATGCTGCTCAAAGCAGAGCAGCTGCTCGGCGGCGAGGCGGAAATGGATGCGCTGCTGAGCCGGATCTATAAAGAGCAGGTCACAGATCGTCTGGAAGCCGGAGAGGAACTGACGGACTATGCCTTTGATGATTTTCTGCGTGACAGCGGGCTGACGGAGGAGGAACTGCAGGTTGATGAAAATTTTACGATATGAGCTGAAGCGCATCCGGCTTGGCAGGCTGTTCCCGATCATGCTGCTCTGCAATCTGATCTATGCGACCATCTGGATGGGACAGACCGGAATCTCGGGCACCGGCGGGACAGCACCCTTTTCCCAATGGACATATCTTGCCTATTGCGGCGCGATGCTGCCCGCCGCAATCCTGACGCTGCTGCTTCTGCAGGCAAATTATTACAGCGACCGGCAGCAGAAGGCGGATATCCTGCCGCTTGCCTCCCCCTATACAGTGGGCGCACTCATGCTCGTGCGGATTGCGGCACTGGCGGTCTGTTTCCTGATTCTCTTTGTGCTGGAGTTTGCGTTCTTTGCGGTGCCGAATGTTCTCTATTTCGGCAAAATCAACGTGCTTGCCTATCCGCTCACCGGTCTGCTGCACATGCTGCCCGCGGTGATTCTGTCGCTCGCGCTCGGCGGTGTACTCGGCAAGCTGCAGAACAAGCTGATCTATGTACTGGCTGTTCTGCTTTTCGCGCTGAGCATGATACAACCGGCAGTCGCCTGCGATCTGTTCGGCAGTGCGTTTTTCTCGGAGTATCCCCTTAAGCTGCCTGTCGGTGCGGACGGAGAGCCCGCTTTCCGGATCGTTCCGCTCTGGCTCTGCACCCGCCTGCTGTATCTCGCTGCCGGTGCTGTGCTCATTGCATGCGGCGTCTGCCGTTACCGCAAGCCCAAGCTTGATCACGGAGAAGATGCATCTCCGGCAAATCCGTAAGGAGACACGTTTTTACGGGCTATTGATGTACCAATTAAATCTTGAAGAATAGATGCGCAGGATTTTTGTCGTGAGACAAGGCAGAAAGCCGCAGCCTTGCTGACGCAAGGCAAGGATTTCTAACGCAGTATCACGGCAAAAAGACAAGCAGATATCTTCAAGAGATAGTTGGGACATCAATAATTAAAGTTTTCGGTGGATAAGAATGGTTAAAAGAAGCATCGCGAACGCTTGAACGCCGGGGGAGTTCCGCACTGCTGCGCAATGGTTTGCAAGCAAACCATGAGCGGCGAGGGCTCTGCCCCTCGACCCCGCAAACTTTTATCATGTTGTGCGTCCATAACAAAGCCGCTCCAATCAATGCCAATTGGAGCGGCTTTCTCATGTACACATATTCCATGATCGGGAAACTGAATTTAACTTTTGCTCTTGAATGATTCGGACTTTAGCATATCGGATGCAGGCACTGCCTGCCCCTCATTCTGAATCCGTCGGAGACACTTTTTCTGCATGCTGCCGGATTCAGACCAGCCAGAATGTATACATTTCAAAGTAAACAATCATTGCAACTGCGACAATCGCAAAGAACATCGTCAGCACATTGCGGAAGCCGCAGATCTTCTCCTCGCGCCTGTGCATCCGCCGGATGCCGCCGATGATGCCGATAACCAGCAGAAGTCCCAGCACAATCTCAATGATGCAGACGATCTTTGCCCAGAAGACGGGCTGTGCCTTCATGAAGAACTGCACATAGACAAACCACAGAATCAGCGGGAGCGGAATCAGCAGGCTCATGCGCGTGCGCCACCAGCTCAGCGGATTGCGGCTGTGCTTGCGGATGATCAGCTTGATGAATTTAACCAGCAGGCAGATCACGCAGATCAGGATGCCGAGAAGCATCAGCAGCAGGATTCCGACCGCCGCGCCTGCCTCAGCGCCGTTTGACTTGATGAGATCCATGACAGAGATTTCAACGCGGTCAGAGGTCTCGTTCATATACGAGGGATAATGCAGCATATCCTTCACAATTGCCGGCGGGTTCTGCACCATCGGCGTGATGCCCTGCAGGGAACCGAGCAGCTTCAGCATGCCGTGCTTGAAGGTGCGCGCGCTCATGCAGAGGCAGTCGCTGTTCACCTTTTTCTCCTTCGTCTCGCCGAAAATCAGATCGGGCATCTCGGTGTTGAATTTGGATTCACCGTACTGATTCGCCATGACCACAAAGCCGATGTCATCATCGCGGTCAAGCAGCAGATAGCTTGAGCAGGACTGTGTATTGCCGCCGTGACCGATTACATTGGCTTTGTACACCGTCCCCATGAAGCCGTGGCAGAGACGCACATCCTCTGTACCGGTGTACATCAGGGACGGCGTGTACATCTCCTCAAAGGTTTGCTTTTTCATCAGGCGGGAATCCTCTGCGAGCAGTGCCTGCGCAAAGGTCTCGAAATCCGTGAGCGTCGAGGTACACATCCCGACCGGATACATGATGATATATGTAAAGGAATTCGGGAACAGCTGACCGGTCGGCAGATAGCCCTGCAGCTCTTTGCGCTTTTCCTTTACGGCAGGATTATCTGAAAGATCGGCATTGATCGCGGTGTGCTCCATGCCCAGCGGCTTGAAAATGTTTTCCTGCGCATACTGATAATACGGCATGCCGCTGACGCGCTCAACAATATATGCGGCAAGCGATGCGCCCCAGTTGCTGTAAGCAACCGTTTCGCCCGGCTTCCAGACCTGACACGGCTGAATATTCGTGATATACTCCTCAAGCGAGACGATGTTCGCTTCGGTGCTTGTATCCATACCGATTGCGGTTTCCTCAAAGCCTGCGTTGTGGTTCATCAGGTTCATCATCGTGATCGGATCATCATATTTGCGGTGCTTGAAAAAGTTTTGCGGCAGATATTGTGTGACATCCGCGTTCAGGTCGATCTTCCCCTGCTCTTTCAGCTGCATCACGCTGACCCAGACCGTCAACTTGGAGACGCTGCCCCATTCGATCACGGAATCCTCTGTGATCGGGATGTTCTTCTCCTTGTCTGCGCTGCCGAAGTATCCCGCATACAGCTCCTTTTTGGAGTTGAATACTGCGGTTGCCATACCGGCGGCGGTGGATTCGTGTTCCTTCCAGAAGCCTTCAATCAGGCTGCTCAGTTCGGATTCCTTCTTGCCGGAAGGAAGTGTTTTCTCTGCTGCGAATGTCTGAAGCGGCAGTGCGGCAGCCATTGTCAGGACTGCTGCCGCCGTACAGCAGATGCGGCGGATAAGCTGTGATTTCATTTGACCATCCTCATTTCTGTAATCATTTCGGGGACTGTGCTGCTCATATTATAACACAGATTCCGGCAGAATCCGATACAAAATTCAAATTATTAAGGTAATCATAAGGTTGTACGGTTCCAGTGCGGACACTGCGGCATGTTGTCTGTTTTCTGCGCGTATAAGATGCCCTCTGACGCCATATAATACGGCAGAGAGGTGATAATATGAACGCTCCGAAATTCTGGAAAAAGGCGGTCTTCTGGATCGCATTCAGCCTCGCGGCGGGCGGCATTGCAAGCTGGCTGACCCGCGACGGTCTGCAGCGCTTTGAACAGATCGCAAAACCCGCCCTGACGCCGCCGCGCATTGTATTCCCGATTGCGTGGACGATTCTGCTGTTCCTGATCGGCTACGGCTTCGCGCTGATCCGCGAGAAGACAATGGGCACATCTGCCGCCGACACCGCCGCAATTGTATTCGGGCTGCAGATGACGTTTTTCTTCTGCTGGATGATCTGGTTCTTCGGGCTCGGGTGGTACGGCTTTGCCGCACTCTGGCTCGTCGGCATGATTATCTCAATCATTTTGATGATCAACTTTTACAGGAAGATTTCACCTGCCGCCGCGTGGATGCAGGTGCCGTATCTGCTCTGGTGCTGCTTTGCGCTCTACCTCAACGGCGGCGTCTGGGTGCTCAACCGGTAAGGCGGTGCCTCCGGCGGATCAATAATGGGGGCTCCTCGCCCCCAACCCCCTCGCTGGGGATATTATCCCCAGACCCCATGTTTATATTGAGATAGAACGAAGCCGCTCCGGTTACGCATTGCGCCGCCGGAGTGCCAATATAAAAGTTTTGGTCGAGCTTTTTCAAAAGCTCGCGGGTTCTTAGGGCAGCGCCCTAAGCCGCACTCCGCAGAGTGCGGAACTCCCTTTGCATATCAAGAGCTCGGGGGCTTGGGCGCCTGCGATAGAGGCGCCCATTCATAAATAGCATCCGCGAAGCGGATACATCTTTTAGCGGTGCCTCCGGCGGATTTATAATGGGGGCTGCTCGCCCCCATACCCCTCGCTGGGGATATTATCCCCAGACCCCATGTTTATGTGTAGATAGAATGAAGCCGCTCCTGTTTTCGTAGACGGGAGCGGCTTTCGTTTTTCACTTTTCTCTTTTCACTTTCCCTATTCACTTTTCTCCCGTACTCCCCCGCTCACCGGTAGCAGTTGACATCTTTCTGATGATAATCGCCTGTGACTGCATAGGTCAGGCACTTTGCGCCGCCGCGGCACATTTCCGCTTTTGCGCATCCGGTACATGCTTCCGGAATGCTGTGCGACTGCAGATCACGCAGCAGCGGACTCTCCGCACAGAGCGCGAGCATATCCCGCTCGAGACAGTTCCCGATCGGAATCGGGAGACGGCGGCACGGCAGCAGTGTGCCGTCCGCAAGCAAGGTCAGCAGCGTTTCACCGGCAGCGCACTGATAATAGCAATGCCCGCCCTCGAGAAACTGCAGGGCGCGGTTCAGGTGTACATCCGTATGCGAAAACAGCGGCTTGCGCTGATGCTCCCGCGTCAGGCACTGCACAACCTGCCGGAATTCCTCTGTCGAGAGCATCTGCTCGCGGCTGCTGCCCATCGGGATGAGACGGTCTGCCCAGAAGCGGTCGATCCCCTTGCGGCGCACCGTGCGGATTACATCCGGCAGCTCGCGGTAATTGCCCTTGTGACAGGTAAACGCCGCCATCGTCTGAATGCCGTGCCGCTTCAACAGACGCAGACCGGCAAACGCCTTGTCAAAGTTTCCGGCGCCGCGGACGCGGTCATGCGTTTCTCTTGTGCCGTCAATGCTGACCTGCACGAACGCAAGCCCGCGGATTTTGCTGAGCCGCTCCGCAATTGCGCTGTCGATCATCGTGCCGTTTGTCAGGATGCCGCAGGTCATGCCGTTTGCATCGCAGAGTTCCAGCAGCCGGAACAGCTCCGGCGAAAGCAGCGGCTCTCCGCCTGTGAAATTGATATGCCCGTGAAAGCCCTTCGCCTGACAAAACGCAAGATACTGCATAAAAAGCTGCGTCAGCTGCTCCCCGCTGCATGCGGCGGCGTAATCCTCCTGATAGCAGTGTGTGCAGCGCAGATTGCAGCGGTGCAGGATATGCCACTGCAGCACATGCTTTTTCCGCAGGGCGGCAGGCTGTCCGGATGCGGTACTGTGCTTCATAAGCTGCTCCGTTTTCTGATTGTTTTCATATGTTTCCTCCTGACCGGACGCACCGGCATCAACTGCTATCAGTATAGCACACTTCCGCTGAAAATGCAATCGCTTCCGAACAGCAGGTATCCACGGATGATCCCGAGCCATATTTGCAGCGGTATAGATATATTATTGTGAGTTGAAGCTCGATGTTTCATGATATATTACAAATTGTGTAAAGAGTCCTTGACATTTTACGCCGTGGCGGATATAATCGGAAATGTAAAGAGTCTTTGACATTTTCAAGGAGGAAACAAAAATGAAAACAGTCTCAGCAGTTAACGCACCCGCATACAGCGCAGCGGAAAACCGCACAAACACAAAAGGCATCGCGATCATCCTTTATCTTGCGGCGTATATTGCCGTGTTCCATCTCTTTCACCGCTGCTACCGCCTGACGCCGTTCTATCATCAGGAGATAACCGCCGCGGTTCAGCTGATCGGCTACTGCGTGTTCGGCATCGCGGGCATCATATTGTTCAAAGACCTGTTCCGCACGGGTCTGCGGGAATGGAAGGCGCATCCGCTCAAAAACCTCGGGCTGCTTGCGGGCTTTTATCTGCTCATGCAGGCGCTGGATTTGCTCACGGCATCATTTGCATTTGTATTCGGGTATGAATCCATCAACCAGAACAATGTGGAAACGGCGGCGACCTTATTCCCTGCGGCGGTCTCATTCCTCTCGCTCGCAATTCTGGGACCTGTCACCGAGGAGACCGTCTTCCGCTTTATCATGGTCGGCAGGGCAAAGGAGAAAATCCCCGCGGCGGTCTGCGTGATCGTTTCTGCATGCTGCTTCGGCGCCATGCACATGCATGCACTGACTGTCTCAGAGCTTGTCGCCTGCCTGCCGCAGTTCGCGACCGGTCTGCTGCTCGCGATTCTGCTGCTCAAGTGCAGGAATCCGACAATTCCGGCGCTCATGCATATCATGAACAACAGCATTGCGATCGTGCCGTTTCTGCTGAAACGGTGAGCCGCCCCCGCAGACATGTAAAAGCTGCTTGACATTTCGCCTGAACCGAAGTATAATATTGATGTAGATAACGATTTCGGAGGTTTGATACATGTTCAGACGGAAAGTGCTCGATGAAATGGAAACGGAGATCCGCAACAAAAGCATCATCGTTTCGCAGCGGTTTACGGAAATCATCCTTGCGGTCTGGATCGTCATCTGCCTGCTGACAAAACAGAACTGCGTGCTCCCCGCCTATCTGCTGATTGCGCAGATGCTCGTCCGGTTTGTCTCCGGTCTGATCTACCGGCACAAGGTCGGCGATGACAGATGGAAACGCAGCCTGATCATTGCGCTGTGCGTCGGAGCAGGCGTGGTCTTTCTGCTGCTGATCTCCCCCGCGTTCCTGATCGAAAATGGAGCGCCGCAATGAACAACAGAGTCAGAGAGCTGCGCAAACAAAAGGGTCTGACGCAGGACGAGCTCGCCAAGGCGCTGCATGTCTCGCGGCAGACGGTCAATGCAATCGAAAACAACAAGTATAACCCCACGCTGGAGCTGGCAATCCGGCTCGCGCGTTATATCGGTCTGCCCGTTGAACAGATTTTCATGCTGGATGAATAAAGATGAACAAAGCCGCCCCGATCTGCGCTGATCGGAGCGGCTTGCGTTATTCGCTTATTCCGGCTGCGTGCCGTTGTATGTAAAGCCCATCATCGTGAGGTCATCGAACTGCTCCGCCTCTCCGGCAAAGCCGCTGACCGCTTCACGCACATTGTGCAGCAGCTTCTCCGGATCGGTCTCCGGTTCGCTGTTCAGCGCCTGCAGCATCCGCTCGATGCCGAACATCTCCTCGCGGGCATTGCTCGCCTCCGGCACGCCGTCCGTATAGAGGAACAGCTGATCGCCCTTTTCAAGCTGAATCGTGTATTCCTTATACTTTGTGCCGTCCATCGCGCCGACGGCAAGGCTGTGCTTATCCTTATACAGTTCAAATGTGCCGCCTGCCTTTTTCAGCACGGGATATTCATGTCCGGCGTTGGCGCAGGTCATTTTTCCCGTTGAGATTTCCAGAATGCCGAGCCACACCGTCACGAACATCTCGACCTGATTGTTCGAGCAGAGCGCTTCATTCGTTCTGGTCAGAATCTCAGCCGTTGAAACGCCGAGCATCGCGCAGCTCTGCAGGATCGTTTTCGAGATCATCATGAACAGTGCCGCCGGGATGCCCTTTCCCGAGACATCCGCCATGACAAGACAGAGGTGATTCTCGTCAATCAGGAAGAAATCGTAGAAATCGCCGCCGACCTCTCTGGCAGGCTCCATCATTGCAAAAATATCGAACTCATGGCGCTCCGGATACGGCGGGAAGATGTGCGGCAGCATCGCGCCCTGAATCTCCGTTGCAAGCGAAAGCTCCGTGCCGATGCGCTCCTTTTCCGCGGTGATCTGCATGAGGTCCGCGCCGTATTTTTTCAGCGAATGCTCCATATCCGCCATGGTGTGCGCAAGGGATTCAAGCTCATCGCCGGTGTGGACATCGAGATCGCCAAAGTAATCGGTATTGCCGCGGTCATTCTGCTCCGCAAAGCGGCGCGATGCATCCGCAATCAGATTGATCGGGCGGACAAGACGGTGCTTGATTCTGCGCGCCTGCGTCCATGAGATCAGCAGCGTGAGGAGCACGATTGCAATCGCAAATTTCAGCGCAAAATCCTGCATGCCGTTAAGCAGATTTTTCAGCGACACATCAACCAGCACAAATGCAGTCCGGCTGCCGGTCGCCTCGTTGATAACCGGCACACCGACCGTGCAGAGCAGCCCGTAATTTTCCGTGTAGCCGATGTCATAGAGCACATCGTCATCGCTGCCGTCGAGAAAGCGCAGCATGCCCTTATAATTGACCGGTTCCCAGTCGCCGGGGAGCAGGCGGGTTGACTCATTTGCATCCGGATCGACAATGTAGACCATCGCAGAGGTGTCGCGGTCATACATCGCAAGGTAGATATCATAGATTGCTTCGTGAAAGCCGAGCGTGCCGCCGAGCATGTGAAGGAGAACATCATAGGTGCTGCCCTTCTGCCGGAAGTCCATATCCGCAAAATAGCTGCGGTATTCCTCCGTGCCGACCTTCTGCCGCTGCTCCTCAGTCAGGCTGCGGTAAATCTGCATGGTCTGCTCAGCGAGCTGCGCCGCATCCGCACTGTGCGTTGCAGCCATTCTCGTCTGCCGTGCAATGCCGTCCGCCATGCTGATATACTGCTTTGTCAGCGCCGCACCGTAGACCGTCAGCGCAATGAGCAATGCGACAATACCGAACAGCACACAGCTCAGGATCGTGGAGCGGGCGGTCTTTGCCGCAAGAGATCTCTGCTTCTTTCCGCTCATTTTTTCAATCCTTTCACGATCGTCAGGATGTTGCTGCCGTTCACGTATTCATACCGGATGTCATCCATCGTCTTTTTGACAAGAAAGATGCCCAGTCCGCCGATCGCACGTTCCTCCGCAGACTGCGTGATATCGGGATCCTCCTTTGCAAGCGGATCATACGGAACGCCGTGATCAATGAACGTGATGCTGACCACGGAATGATCCGGATTGACCTCAACGCGGACGGTTGCCGGTCCGGTTTCCGGATCGTAGGCATAATTTGCGATGTTGACAAAGATTTCCTCCACTGCAAGCCCGATCTGCATCTGAATCTTCGGGGGACATTCTGCCGCTTCCAGCTCCTCGTCAATGAAAGCAGTGACAGTATCCAGATTGTCAACCACCGCTTCGATATCCAGCTCCTTCATAAGCCAAGCCCTCTTATTCGATCGTCAGGATGTCAGTAAAACCGGTCACCTCAAAGATTTCCATCAGGTCGCTGTTTGCATGGATCACGGACATTTCGCCCTGCTTGTTCATCTGCTTCTGCGCAATCAGCAGCACGCGCAGTCCGGCAGAGGAGATGTAGGCTGTTTCCGCAAGATCAAACACCAGTTTTTTCACGCCGTCCAGTGCCTCATGCAGTGTCTGCTCAAGCTTCGGCGCCGTTTTTGTGTCGATCCGTCCCTCAATTTTCAAAGTCAGCTTTTCCGCATTTCTCTCCTGTGTGATAGTCATAGCTTTCCGTTCCTTTCCTCTCAGATATTCGGATTTCTGCGCCATGCGCCGCTCTCATAGAAGCTGCGCAGAATGTCTGCATCCAGTTTGCCGCTCTCTGCCATTTCGCGGAGAATCGCAAACGCCTTTTCCGGTTCCATCGGCGGCTTATACGGTCTGTCCTCGGCGGTCAGCGCATCGTAGATGTCGATGATCGTCAGGAGCCTTGTCTCCCACGGGATCTCGTCGCCGCTGAGATGATCGGGATAGCCCGAGCCGTTGAGCATCTCGTGATGCCCCGCCGCCCATTTCGGCACCGGCTTGTAATCGCCGCGGAATTCGACCTTTGAAAGCAGCTTTGCGGTATAAACCACATGCGATTCGATGATCTCCCGCTCCGCTGCGGTCAGCGTGCCGCGCGCCACGGTGACTGCCTCCAGCTCCTCCGGCGTGAGCAGCGGGTGCAGACTGCCGTCCGCCGCCATGCAGGGAAGCTCCGCGAGCTGCCGGAGCTGTCCGCGGCGTTCGTCATCAAGGAAGCCTGCGGTATTTGCGGCAAAAATCATCTCGCCCGCCTCTGCAAGTTTCCGGCTCTGTTCCGCCGTCTCCGCCTGTTTCTCCGGATGCGTCAGGGCTTCAATTTTCAGCATCAGCTGTGCCGTTTCAATGCGGCGCCGGACGGTCTCCTCCGCCTTGCCGAGCCGCGTCTTTTTATCCATGATCTCATGCGGAACCAGCAGCTTGCCGATATCGTGCAGCCAGACGCTCATCAGAAACGGCGCGGTGTTTTCCGCGGTATACGCCGTCAGCCTGCCCTGCGCGCTGAGCCATTCCAGATAGTTTTCCGCATAGCGCACCATGCTTTTGGTGTGGTTTGCGTTATAGAGCGAATTGCCCTCAATCGCCGTGACCATGACCTCGACAAATGAATTCATAAGACCCATGATCTGATTGGCAAGGCGCTTTTTCGTGATGAACAGCTGCGTTGTCTCGGTGATATCGGTGATCTGCAGAATCAGCCCGATCTGCTCGCCGCCGAGCCGGAGCAGGTCGGTTGTGATCCGCAGATAGGTTGTCTGACTGCTGCAGAAATAGGGAACCGTCCTGACGATTTTCTGCTTTGCATGCACCGCCGCAAGCACGCATTCAAAAAGCTGATCGTTGTTCTCAGTCTCCGTCATGATGTTTGCGATGGTGCGGTCTTTCAGTGAGGATTCCGGCAGCCCGAGCATCTGCTCCGCCGCATGATTGTGCAGCCGGATCCTGCCGTCAAATCTGATCACCAGAATGCCGTCGGACATATCATTCAGAATGCTGCCGATCAGCATATGTTCACTGTATTCCATCTCTCTCACTGCCTTTTTCTGTCAAACCGTGATCCGCTTTTCAATCACAACTTTTGTGGAATCGGTCTCGAGCCAGACCTTTACCTCATCCGCAAGCTTTGCGATGATGGATTTTTCCAGCTCGTCCCATTCCTCTGTCTTTCCCTTCGGAATGCTCTGCTTATAGTTCTGCAGCGACCAGTATGCCTTATCCTGCACCGCAAAGCCTGCGCCGCTCGGTCCGTTTGCCGAGAGCGTATCGTTCATATGCTCGAACAGCGCCGCCTCCTCAGCGGTATCATTCTGCAGACTGCGGCGCAGCATCTCACGGATTTTGCCCGCGATGCCCTTTGCACTCTGGTTTTTGCCGCTCGATGCAACCGAGAGCATCTGTGTTTCCTGTTCTCTGGTGACCTGCTTTTCTGCCGAAAGGCAGATGCGGCAGATCAAACCGGTTTTGGTTTTTTCGCTTTCGAGCCAGAACTGTCCGCGGAACGCATCGAAAATGCCGTGGATCATGCTGAGGGTTTCCTCCGTCAGCAGACGCAGATGCAGCGCTTCTCTGCCGGTGATGCCGTAATAGGCGGCGAACTTCTCCTCCGCCTCCATTGCAAGGTCCATGCCGTCCAGATCGCCGGTCAGTGTAATCACATCCGTTTTCATATTCTTCCTCCTTCCGTCAGTCTTTATGCTGAATATTGGAAATCTTCGTATATATATTGATTTATTATATCACAAATGACTGAACTTGTCAATTCCCGCGCCCATAAAAATACAACTTGCTCCGCAGCACTTGCGGCGCAAAAACATCAGCCATTCCGGCATGAGCTAACCGGAATTGACATTTTTCTCCTGCTATGCTATAATTCTGATAAAGCCGAAGGCTTTTGCATCCGGCAGAACAAAAACCGTTCGGAATCTGCACAGGAACAGGGATGTACGGATTTCGTACATGCACAAAACTGAGAAAGGATAGGAATCAATCATATGGCAATGAATCACGCATTCTGCCCTTTATGCGGGGCAGTCATCACAGTTGATCTTTCACAGGACGCGCTGATCTGCCCCGCCTGCGGCAGACCGTTTCTCAACGTACAGGCAGTTTATGCCGATCCGGCTCCGGCACCGGCACCTGCATCGCCTGCCGTAACCTTCTCAAAAAAGGAATTTTCAACCACGCCCCTGAGCGATCTTGATATTGAATACGGCGTGCTGCGGCGCTATAAAGGCAAAAACAGCTATGTCATTCTGCCGGACTGCATCAAAGAAATCGGCAGCAATGCCTTCCTCACCGCCCGCAATCTCCGCAACGCCGTCCTGCCGGACAGCATTACAAAAATCGGCGCACAGGCTTTCTCGGAGTGCCGGCAGCTGATCAAGCTGCGGATTCCGGACACTGTCACGCTGATCGGGAGCGGCGCATTTTCCGGCTGTAAATCGCTGACAGAGTTCAAGTTCCCGAACAGCGTTCAGACCGTTGCAAGCGATACCTTCTGGGGATGCACGGCTCTGAAATCCGTCCGTTTTCCGTCCGCACTCCGCCGTATCGAAGCAAACGCCTTCCACGGCTGCACTGCATTGTTATCCGTGCAGGTACCGGCAGGCACATCCATTGCAGAGAGTGCCTTTCCGCCGCAAACGCGCATTGTCAGAATCTGATTTCGCAAGCAAGATGGGATTCAGCCTGCATTTCTGATACAAAGCCGAATCTTCCGCAGCCGTTCCTGCAATACAGCACATTGCAGGAACGGCTGCAAAACGTATGTGAACAAAAAAGCACCTGCATAAAGCAAGCGCTTAATGTGTATTCAGTTGATGTGGTCAATCAGAGGATGTACGGTTTGATCGAACACAGTCTCCGATCCTTGCAAAGGAATTTCACGGAGAATAACAGAGGATCACATCTGAAATTCAACCAGAAAACGTCAGCCGCTGTTTCCGGTTCAGGCGCCGCACGGCATTCCTGAAAGTCACACTTTTGCTGCCAGTATTCAGGCCATCCGAAAACAATCTCCTCCAGCTCAAAAACTTTTTTAGGGTCATGTGTGAAACTTTCATTTCCGGAACCCCATTTATGATGCTTCCAGTCCCAAAGAACGAGCTTGTCATAAGCCTGTTTGAGGTATTCATCCAGATGCTCTAGCACTTCGATCACCAGTCTGACTGTTTCCTCCGGAATGACATCATCTGATACATTGCAGATATAGAGACAGCCTGTTCCTTTCATATAAACCACTGCATCTTTTTCGCTGTAGTCACTGTAGAAGTCGAAGAAGGAAAAGTCTCCGTCTTTCAGAAAGAATATCACTTCATCCAGATTGAAATATACAGAATTCATAGACAAGACAATCACTCCTGCATACTGATTCAGCGAAGGAAGCCTCGTGCTTTC
Source organism: Oscillospiraceae bacterium (assembly GCA_017523995.1). Next base: position 16,632 of record JAFWUX010000200.1, read on the forward strand.
CCCCACAGCTGAATTATACCATAGCAGGGAGAAAAAAGTCAAGCTGTGAAAAGCATCCCGCATACTGGTAATGCGGGATGCTTGTTTGTTTATCAAAGAATCAGATTTGCCCTGTTCCCTGTGCTGTCGCTTAAAATCCCTTGACCTCGCAGGTGAGGTACTTGACATACCACCGGATGTCATCGGCATTCACTGCACCGTCCTGTGTAACGTCAGCGATCTTCTTGGCTCTGGAACCGGCAGAGCCGTCATATCCGCCTGCGATGATCGCCTGCTTTGCGAGCGTCATATCAATGACGTTGATCTCGCCGTCCTCGTTGATGTCGCCCAGCAGATAGGGCGCCTCGACAGGCTGCGGCTCGAATACCGTCACGGTATCACGCAGCGAAATGATGTTCTGATAGAAGGACTTGGGGTTGCAGTTTTTGTCAAACGGCAGCGGATTGCCGCCCTGTGTGCCGTCGGCTTCTTTATAGGACTGCCGCCAGCTCGCGCCGTCACAGTGACCCCAGAGTGACACGCTCGAGATGCCCTTGGAGCGCTCCGCCGCAACCTTGAATATGTCAACAAAGAGCTTTGCGCCCTCCTCCTTTGAGCAGGTGGTCACATCAAGCTCGGTGATCTGCACATCAAGACCGAGACTGTTGAATTTGTCGATCGCATCTGCGTAGGTGCCGAACTGCGGATCTTTCGAGAGCGTCGCGCTGCCGGTATAGCCGAAGTCGCAGTAGTGCATATGCGACTGCATGCCGATGCCGTCGATGTAATCGCCCTCTGCAAGAATCTTCTTTGCCATGTTGTAGAGATCGTCGCATTTTGTGACGAAATACTCATTGTAGTCATTCATGTAGAGCTTGCAGCCCTCCGGTGCATATTTTCTCGCATACTTGAACGCATTGATGACAAAGGCATCGCTGTGATAGCATCTCCACCAGTTTGAGAATTCGCCGCCGTCGCCGCGGAACCCGCCGCCGTCATTCTTAAAGAGCTCGTTGCAGACGTCATAGGCGTAGAGCTTGAGGTTCGGATAGTCGCGCTTGATTGCTTCAAAGGTATTCCGGATCATAGATTCCAGACGCTTGTTCATGCGCTCCGGCGAGACAAAGTTGCCGGAATTGTGCTGCATATCCTCTTTGAAGATCCACTCCGGCGTCTGGGCATACCATACAAACGTATGCCCGCGGACGCCGATACCGTTCTGCTCGGCAAAACGCAGGATCGGCGCTGCCTTTGAGAGACTGACCGCGATGTTGTCATTGGAAGAAGCCGACTGAACACAGATCGAATCGGGCTTCATCTCATTCTCACAGGTGACGGAGTTATAATGCTTTTTGATGAATTCCGTCGCCTGCCGGTTCTGGGCGTTCCAGCCGTTGAGGCAGGTTCCGATGCGGAAGAATTCGCCCATGTAGTCCTTAAAGCCGGTGCCGTTCGGATCGTAGGAATAGTCATTGTTCTGATGCGGCGCGATCTGCTCGCAGAGCTCCGCTGCCGGAACCGTGCCTGCGTTCTCTTCCGCATGAACAATCGTGGGCAGCGTTGTGATACACATGGCTGCCGCCGTCAGGAATCCGAGTAATCTTTGTTTTTTCATGATTTCCCTCCATTTTCCATTTTTGATTGATTCTGCCGCAGGCTGCGGCATTTCCCCTGCACACTGCCTGCAATTCCAATTCACCTTTTCTCAGGGCTGCACATTCATTTTACAATGCGCCTCGGTTCATGCTCCCCCCTTTCGCTGCAATTTGCATCGTAAAATCAGAACGCACCCATTCAATCATAGCATGAAATTCACGGAAACTCTACATGCAATTTCAAGGTGTATGTTAAATATATTATAGTACAAAGAAAGCACCTGCGTTTGCAAGTGCTTTGTGTATATTCAGTTCATGCGGTCAATCACTTGATATATGTTTCGATCTGATACAGTCTCCGATCCTCGCAAAGGTACTTCATGCAGAAGCCCAAAGGAAAGTCTCCCAGACAGAAATCTATGGAAAAATACTCAGAACCCTTTTTCGGTTTCGGATCCAGACGGTATTCTCTGAATGTTCTTTTCGGCCAGCCTTCCTCACCGAAATCGAGTGCAATTACTCCGGATTCTTTTTCAATAAAGTCACGAGACCATTTTTTCTTGGGAGGCCATTCTTTCTTGGGATTCCATTCATCGTTTTCGGGGCTATAGAATCTGAGCCAATTATACGCCTGTTCTAAACATTCATCCCAATGCTCCAGCACATCCAGAACCAGCCTGACTGTTTCCGCCGGAATGTCGTTGTCTGGTACATTGTAGATGCGGAGCTCGCCAGCTTCATTCGTATAAACCTCTGCAAACGTTTGTCCGTAATAGCTGCCGAAGTCGAAGAAAGAAAAATCCCCTTCTTTCATAAAGTATATGACTTCAGCCAGATCGAAGTATACAAATTTGTAAGACACAGCAATCACCCCTGCATACTGATTCAGCAGAGAAAGCTTCATGCTTTCCTCCACACCTGAATTATAGCACAGCAGAGAGCAAAAGTCAATCCGCGGCGGTAATGAAACGGGCATAAAAAGCACCTGCTTTTCAGCAAGTGCTTCGTGTATATTCATGTTTATGCAATCCTAATATTATCTTGGACGGCAGTAATGATAATCGAGCATAAACTCAAATTCATACCCCTGCGGATTGCTTTTGAATTCTTCTCTTTTTCGTGGATCGCCGATATAATCCTCTTCGATTTCGCACGACTGATTTCGATGATCAACATAATCAAGTGATGACAAAAGATCACGCAGTTTTTCTACACGATCGATGTTGGTGACTTCGTAACCGTCCCGCCAGAGCCAGTCTTTTTCTTCAGTATTCAGTTCTGAATCCAGTACACAGCACCTGCTGTATATATATGAGCAGATTTCACGCATGGCGGCTCTCGGCACAAAGACAGTGGCATTTCCTTCAGCGCCTTCTTCAAGCGGATACTGTTTTTCGGTATATTTACTTACTATGCTGCATATAGCCGGTGGTAGATCAAGAAATATACTGCTGTTCCACGAGCAGATTTCCTCATAGCCGTCATAGTCGCTTGCAGGCGCGGGAATCACCTTCGGCCCTGAGATGATATCACCGGTTCGCTTGTCCTTGATGCGAACGCTTATATCAAAATCAAAACTCAATTATAACACCTCCATGCTGTATCTACAACAGAATTATAGCACAGAAGGGTGCAAAAGTCAATCAGCGGCGTTGATGAAACGGACATACAAAAGCACCTGCATAAAGCAGGTGCTTTGTGGGTATTCAGTTCATGCACGCAATCAGAATTCAGATACTTTTGGCGTTTCAGCGATTCTCATGTACAAACTGTTCAAGTTCTTCAGGATGCAGCATGACTGCTAGATGACCGCCTTCCACATAGCAGAAATCCTTATCCGGTGTGGTAATACTGTCATAGTAATTCTTCATGATCCCGCCGATGTTATAATCATCATACTTCCCCTCAAGAATATAGACAGGCATCTGATAGTCGGTTTTGTTCTTTAATGTGAAATCCGCAGCGAGTTTTTCAAATAATGCATTGTCCTTGTATTTTTCACACTCATCTTCATATTTTACGAAATCAGAAAGCGAATAGTAAGGGTTAAAGAATACCGAAGATACAAAAGAAAAATCTCCGTCAACATCTATGCGCTTTTCAGAATGAAGGACAAAACCCCAATACTGATAAAAAGAAAAACTCGGGAACATGGCAGGGGGGGGGGGCAGAAGGAATCGAAAAGGTTTATGGCATTTTCGCATCTTCCTCTATCTTGCTGAAATATTCGTAAATACGTGCGTTTTCAACAAGTTAAAACAAGCGGATTTTCCTGCTTTTTGCTGCTTTTTTGCAGGAATAATGGACAAATAAAGGACAAAAATCAGCGGCATATTCCTGTATTTACCGAGGTTTTTGCAATTCGTTAAAATATAATAAAGGACAAAATCCTTATTTTGTCTGACAGCCGTTCCGGAGTGATATCCGGGACGGCTTTTTTATTTGAACACAGTTGTGAGAAGTTTACAGCATTCATGAAATTGCAGAGAGGCTTGGCTGTTAGGATAAGAACGCCTGATTATCTATTCTATTTCCCAAAATCAAAAAAATCTTGATTTTGGGAAATAGATGTGGCATGTGATAAAATTGTCACAAAGCGTTCGGAAGGCGCTTGGCGTTTCAATGGATGATGTTTTTGGGGAATAATATTCAATGAAAAACCGGATAACCGTTTGCTGAACGGTTATCCAGTTCTGTGATGAGGCTGTTGCGGCAGTAAATTAGAATTTATTTAGAATAAGCGATATCAAAATCCTCACCGTTATTCAGCTTGTCAAATAATTCCAGCAATCCTTTCTGCTGATGAGTATCCATCCAAATACCTACCTCATGTTTTGCATTCAGGTAACGGAAACGCCTGTCCTCTACCGTTCCTGCATAAAATTCAGAACCTGTATCCATATCTTCAAGAGGGAGCGCGTTTTTTCCGTTATCAGTCTGTTCAATCCACGCCTCCAGCCCATATTGCTCACGATAA
>JAFWUX010000201.1 GCA_017523995.1 Oscillospiraceae bacterium
AAATTTTTCGTGAGCCGAGGCGCGTCCGCTGTTCCGCCGCTTTCAAAGCGGCTGATGTCAATAAGCATTGACGTTGACCAAAATTTTTTTCGCGGCGATGTTTGAACATACAGTTGCCTTCTCTGCCGCTGCCTTTTTTCACCTCGACCGCTTTTTCTGCGGCGAGAAAATCGTTCGGTCTGAGGCGGCATACATACTGATGCGCTCTGCCGCCCTTGTTCGAAGCGATGAGATACGCCTGCCCGTCGTCATCGACAAACACTGTCTGATCGCCGGTGCCCTGCTTCTGCACGCCCTCGATCTGATCCTGCACATTCTTCACTTCAAAATTTCCGGTCGGGGTATCGCACTGTGCAAACAGTACACTCTCGTTATACTGCGTAACAAGCACATATTTTTTTGATTTCGGGCAATATGCAACGCCCATTCTGCCGAGCCAGTAGGCAAAGCCGAAGCCCTTGGATTTCGGTGTCAGGACATCATTTTCAAATTTCCAGTTCACAAGATCCTTCGATGAATAGCAGGTGATTGACTTGAACCCGGTATCATCATTTTTGCCGGTCGGATTCTTTGCGTAGGTCTCCGCACCGGAATAGTGTACACCGTACCAGTAATAGGTATCGCCGAATTTGAAAATGCCGCCGCCCTGTGAATAAATGAAATTGCCGGAAGTATCCTTCCAGAAGCAGTCATTTGTGATCGTCTGCGACACAGCATTTGCGGTCATAGTCTGCTGCGGGATATGGATTCCGGCAGTGAACAGCAGCCCCGCAGCAGAAAGCACTGCCGCTGTTTTTTTCCATCGTATTTTCATATTTCCCCCTGTAATCTGTTTTTGCATATCCCACTGGACGCGATTGGAGCAGGAAGGGGTCTGCATCCGTCCGGATCCGGCAGATATGCTTGTTGCCTTGGTTTCTTGCGCAGAAACCTCTGATTCTATTGTAACAATTCTCCATACTGATTGCAATCACATATTCTCTCATTCGCATGACTTTTTCTTCCGAAAACAGCAGCAGCGATACACAAAGGCTGTGTACCGCTGCCGAAAAAGTATTTAAGATTTCTCGCTGATCTTGAATGTGCAGGCAGCCGCATCGCTGCCGTCAGTCAGCGTCAGTGCGCCGTTTGCCGCAGCGGTGAGGTATCTGCCGGGATTGGATACGCTTTCAAAGGAAACCTGTTTGCGGTCAGAAAGGCCGGTCACAGTGCGGAATGTCGCACTCTTTAAGTCGTTCTGCTGAATCGAGGTCTGCTGAGAAAGCACCGCGCCGCTGCCGTTTGCATTGACAGTGACATAAAGACCTGTCTTGTTCTCAGATTCTATCGAAACATAGGTCTGGTTCTCCACGTCGCACAGGCCGGGAACGATAACCCATTCGGTATCATGCGCGGTCAGATTCTGCATTCCGAAGCCGAGTCCGACATTTGTGTACGGATACGCATTGTCATTGATCGAATTGGTGAATGCCGCATGACCGAGCAGCGCACCGTTCTGATTGCTGATCGTTGAAACTGTACCGCCGATGCCTGCTGTGGTCTCCTCCATTTTCAGAATCTTTCCGCTGCTGTCGAAATGTACCTCACAGATATTCGGGCTTCTGCGATAACCGTTGCCCTCAGGCAGCGCGCCGTTGTGATAGATCATGTAGGTCTTGCCCTTGAAATCAAAGATGCTGCTGTGATTGGTATTTGAGGTCGCATTGCATTCAAAGATCACATCGCCGAATTTCCAGTCGCCCTTGAGCAGATCGGTGCAGGTGGAATATGCCATCTGCTCGCGCCAGCGGTATGCATAGATCAGATAATAGTCGCCGTAATAGGTGCCGTCAGCATTCTGCCGGCGATAGAGCCACGGGGCTTCGGTATACATATTCATGCCCTTGCCGCGGTAGAAGACATCGCCGTTTGTGCCTTCGCCGCCGAAGGTGATTCTGCCGTCACCGTTGAGATCGCGGACGCTCACCATATCGTCATTGAGCTCGCAGATATAATATCTGTTGTTGCCCCATGCAAGATAGCGGTGCTCCTGACCGTCCTTGCCTTTCTCCACCCAGACGGTCGGGTCGATGTCGTCCCAGTTGCTTGCCTGATCGTTTGTCAGCGTGCCAGCAACGACCGGATGCCCGATATCACGGAACGGGCCTTTCGGGGAATCTGCGACCGCAACGCCGATGGACTGCTTGCCCTGTGCGGTTCTGTCCCATGAGCAGAAATAGAGATAATATTTGTTATTGTGCTTGACGACCTGACTTGCCCATGCACTTTTTGCATCGCCCCATGAAACATCGCGCATATTCATCACGACACCCTCATAGTTCCAGTGAATCAGGTCTTTCGTGGAATAGCAGAGATATTCCGGGATATTGTAGATTGCCTGGCTGACTTCTGCATTCGTCGAAATATCATGTCCGGTGTAAGCATAGACCGTGTCGCCGTCCACAAATGCAGCCGGGTCACCGCCGTAGTTATAGCTTCCGTTTGTTGTGTTGATGCCGCCCGCAAAGGGGTTGTTGTACCGGCTGACACTGAGCTGAACCGGCTGCGGCGGGCCGGATTGCTCCGGTCCGCTCAGCAGCAGTCTTTTCAGAATTGTCAGATCGTTTGCGTTGATTTTTCCGTCACGGTTCATGTCCGCGATCTTGCCCTGCTCCGGCGTCAGTGTGCCGGTTGTCAGCAGATAATCGCGCATCATAACAAGATCGGTCTTGTCACAGATGCCGTCTGCATTGATGTCGCCGGTCACAGTCAATACCTGCTTTTCTGTGACTGCAACTGCGTAATTGACACAGCCCGACTGATTGATCTCGCCGAGCGTGACGGTCTGACCTGCGGTGAAATCCTTTTTCCAGAGCTGGTAGGTCACCTGCGGATCGCCGTCATCGGTGAGGGTATCGGCAGTTCTTGTCCAGCCGGAGAGCCATGCAGGAACATCGGTGATTCTGGTATCGAGCGCGACAAAAGCAGAAATATCTGCGCCTGCCTTGAAAGATGCCTGATCGCCTGCATATTTCTTGGAATCGCACGCGGTCTGAATCCACTCTGCGCCGTTCAGTGCCTTCGATACGCTTGTGAACTTGAATTCTCTGTCGCCGAACACAGCGCTGCCCGCCTGCTTGCCGGCAGTCACAACGGACCAGTTCCGCGCATTGGTCTTGTCGTTGACGGTCAGGGATTTGATGTACTTGCCGTCTGCATAGGTGATCGGCTGTACGGAGCGTTCGTTGCCCGACCATTCCCTGGTCTGTGCGCCCCAGATTGTCTGGTTGTTGTTGCCGACCGCTGTGAACACCATGACGCGCTTGCCCGTGCTCTCGTCATACTCCGCTGCGAAATAGCCCTGATAGGTCGTGTTGTTGATCTTCAGCGTTGCCGCAGAGGATTCCGCCGCCTGCTGCCATGTGCCGCTGACTGCACCGGAGATCGTGCCGTTTGCATTCAGCGTGATATTCTGGTAGTTGATGATCGTGCCGTTTGTCGCATTGCCGTGGTTAATGTACTCATATGTGCCGACAATGTCGCTTGTCTCATAGCCGGACTCCGACCACGGATTGATGCAGTATTCAAACGGAATGACGACCGGCCAGCCTGCCTCATTAAACTTCATCGAGTGGACGCGGACTTCGTGGCCTTCGCCGCCGTCATCGAATCTTGCGTGATAGAGCAGATACCACTCGCCGTCATCGTCGCGCAGCACGGAGTTGTGACCGCACGCCATGTATGCGCGGTTAATGGTGCTGAATTTGTAGTTGCCCATGACCTTGAGACCGATGCTGTCGAGATTTGTGCCGGCATCAAGCACCATGTTTCTGCCTGCCGCATCGACGAACGGCCCCAGCGGAGACTTTGACCGTCCGACGCGCATATTATAGCCGCCGGTCGAGGTCAGACCGCCGTAGGTCACCCAGAGATAATAGTAGCCGGTGTCCTTGTTGTATTCGATAAACGGGCCTTCGCCGGATTTTCCCCAGCCGCCGGAGATCTTCGTGCCGAAGTAGCTGTCAACCATTCGGCCGTCAGCGGTCTTTCCGTTTTTCGGATGGATGCATTTGCCCGTCTTTTTGTCGATTTCCAGTGTGAAAATGCCGCCCGACCACGAGCCGTAGCACATATACATTCTGCCGTCGGTATCGGTGTAGATCGTCGGGTCGATCGCGTTCGGATACTGCTGATTGTTAAAATCGCCGTTTCCGCTGAACCAAGCATTGTTGTGCGAGACCTGACCGCTCTGCTCAAGAGCCGGAATATTGGTCGAGGTGTATTTGCGGTTGACGCGCTTGGTGTTGCTCGTCGCCCAGGAATCATTGCTTGTGAATCCGGAATAGATCAGCGTATCGACAAAGGTATACGGTCCCGTGATCTTTTTGGATGCCGCAAATGCGATGACCGAGCGCTTGTAGGTCGAAGAGGTGCAGAAGTACATCAGATACGCGCCTTTTGAGCCGTCCGAATTGACGAAATCCGCATCCCAGAACACATCCGGCGCCCAGACTGCAAAGCCGCCTGCACAGTCTTCGAGATCCTCGCCCGCCCATGCAAATGCTTTTTGCAGATTCTGCGAGAGATTGCCGAATTCCACATTGTTTGTCCGCGCATAGCCGTTGGAAAAACGTGTCCAGTCGCGGAGGTTGGTTGAGCGTGCGGCTTCGATGTGCGAGCCGAACACATAGTAGGTATTGCCGTCCTTCACGACAGAAGGATCATGCACGGAGACGCGCGTTCCTGCTGCTGCCGAGGCTTCCCTTGCAGGAAGATTTGCGTGCAGACCCGTCAGTGCGAGCGCGCCTGCCAGCAGGAATGAAAGCAGTTTTTTCTGTTTCATTTCAATTCCCCCATTTATCAGATTTTCCACAAACCGGTGCCGCGCAGCCGCCGATTGTCGAAGGGGAGACAGTCAGCATATGCATCAAACCGGTCTATTTCATGATTTCATTATAACGGATAGAAAACAGAATCACAATCACATATTCTCTCATTTCAATGATTTTTTCTGTCCGATTGACAATCCCTGTAATCTATGATATACTAAAACCAAAAACATAGAAATCAATTTACAGGGGGAAAAGGAATATGGACAGCATTGGGAAAATCGGCGTGCTGCTGCCGGAGATCGTGGATCCGCTGGATTATGACCTGCTGCGCGGCATCCATACGGAGGCTGCTGCGCTGGGATATGATGTGATTGTCTATTGCAGCATTTACAATTCGCAGGTAGAGCTCCAGCAGGATGCCTATACGCACGGACTGGAAAACATCTACACGCTGCTGATACATCATCGGCTGGACGGCGTGATCTTCGCCGCAGACCGCTTTCACAATCAGGAACTGAATCTAAAAATACAGGAGATGCTCACACAGCGCGGTATTCCGTGCCTTGTTCTCGGTGAGGAGCGTCCGCCGCTGCAACCGATCTATCCGCGGCAGAAGGATGCGATGTACCGCATGACCAGGCATCTGATTGATGCACACGGCTGCAAAAAGATCTACTGCATCACCGGCTTTCCGGACAATCGCTCTTCTGAAGAGCGTACTGCCGGATATAAGCAGGCAATGCAGGAAGCCGGACTGCCGTTTACTGATCAGGATATTTTCTTCGGCCATTTCTGGCGTGAGGTTCCGCAGCAGATCGGCAGACAGATCGCAGAGGGCAGTCTCCCGATGCCGGACGGCATCGTCTGCGCAAGTGACGGTATGGCGGCAGCGCTCTGTGAAGCGCTGCAAGAAAACGGCATCTCCGTGC
>JAFWUX010000202.1 GCA_017523995.1 Oscillospiraceae bacterium
ATCAGGTTTCCCCAATCATTAAATCCTAGTCATTACGAGTCACTCGCAATTACTTGTTGTTTTGCGCTTTATAGTCTCGCCTCGACTTTGTATTTACCTCGTTTCCTCAGTAAATACGGAATCTTCAAGGGTTCCTCTTTGGTTGCATTGTTCAATTTTCAAGGTGCCGCTCTGTCTTTCCGACAGCTTATTTATTATAGCACATTTTCGGATTTTTGTCAAGCCCTTTTCAAAACTTTTTTCAAGTTTTTTTCGGAGCTCTTTTCCGGAGTGCCTGTCCCCGTCTCGCGGCGACTTGTATATAATACCACAGATTGCCCGATTTGTCAAGCATTTTCTTCGATTTTTTTCGGGTTTTACGTTCTGCACAATATCCGACAAAAATCCGTATAATCCGTATCCAAATCGACTGATAAAACGCTCCGGACAGTTTCTATCCGGAGCGTTAATCTCATTTTTCGAGCAAGACCGCAGCCCAGCCGGCGCTCTGTTCGATCTGCAGGACGGTCAGTCCCTCCTGCTTCATCGCATCCAGCACCTCATCCAGACGCTCGTCAATGATGCCTGAGAGCATCAGCTTTGCCTGCGGCTTCATAAACTGCACAAACAACTTGCGCATTGCAATCAGGATATCTGCGACGATATTCGCACAGACAACATCATATCCCGTGCCGAGGCGCTCCACCAGTGCTTCATCCTCGAGGATGTTGCCGCAGATCGTCTCATAGTTCGCAAGATCAATGCCGTTGCGTGCCGCGTTCTCCGCTGCTGCCTCTGCCGCATTCTGTTCAATGTCGATTGCAATCGAGGAGCCTGCCCCCAGAAGCATCGCGCCGATCGACAGAATGCCGCTGCCGCATCCGATATCCAGAACCTTCGCCCCCTCTGTCACACAGCGCTCCAGAAATGTCAGGCAGAGCTTTGTGGTGTCATGCTGACCGGTGCCGAAGCTTGAACCCGGATCAATCTGCAGAGCCGTTCTGCCCGCCGGAACTGCCTCGTCCACCCATGTCGGGGTGATCCAGAGACGGTCGCCGATCGGGAGCGGCTTGAAATACTGCTTCCAGTTATTCGCCCAGTCCTCCTCACGGATGCCCTTGACCTTGACATCCAGCGAGCCGAACTCCGCCGCCTGCGGACCGCTTTTCAGCTGTGCAAGCAGCGATTTCAGCGCGGTCATCTGCTCCGCACCCTGTGCGTTTTCGGGGACATAGACCGTCACGCTCGGATTGCCCTGCGTCAGCTGCTCGGTCAGTCCCTCCTCGAGATAATCCCAGTGTCCGACTCTGCCCGCCATGAGATCCTCGAAATCATCCGGATCGTAAACCGAAAAGCCTTTGAAGCCGATATCCGTCAGCATTGCGCAGAGGATATCCAGCATCGGCTTTGCGGTTTCGATCGTTACCTCAGACCAGTTCACCGTGCAGCACCCTCACCAAGCGCGAGAATCGCACGGACTGCCGGCTCGAGCCAGTCGCCCTCAAAGAGCTCGACCATGCCCTTGTCGCAGGCGCCTGCAAGCTTCGGGTTCATCGGGATTTTGCCGAGCACCGGCAGATGATGCTCTGCAGCGATCTCGTCGATATGGCTCTCGCCGAAAACCGGAATGCGCTTGCCGCAATCCGGACATTCCGCATAGCTCATATTCTCCACCAGACCGAGAATCGGGATGTTCATAGTCTCCGCCATGCGGACAGCCTTCTCTACAATCATCGAGACCAGTTCCTGCGGTGTGGTGACAATCAGGATGCCGTCCACCGGAATGCTCTGGAAGACGGTCAGCGGCACATCGCCGGTCCCGGGAGGCATATCAACGAACAGATATTCGTCATCGCCCCAGATGACATCCGTCCAGAACTGCTTGACCGCGCCTGCAATGACCGGTCCGCGCCAGATCACCGGATCCTCCGGATTTTCCAGCAGCAGGTTGACGCTCATCAGATCGGTGCCGAGCTTCGAGCGCACCGGATAAATGCCGTGCTCATCACCCTCGGCATGCTGCCGGATGCCGAACATCTTGGGGACGGAAGGTCCTGTGATATCCGCATCGAGAATACCGACCGTATGGCCGCTGCGCTGGACGGAAACCGCCGTCAGTGCCGTGACGAGGGACTTGCCGACGCCGCCCTTGCCGCTGACAACCGCGATAACCTTTCCGATTTTGCTCAGCTCATGCGGCTTTTCATGAAGATCCTGCGGCTGACGGCTTGCACATGCCTCTCCGCAGGTGGAACAATCATGCGTACATTCACTCATTTCTATCATCCTTTCGGTGTTATGATAACCATATTGATGTTCCAATTAAATCTTGAAGAATAGATGCGCAGGATTTTTGTCGTGAGACAAGGCAGAAAGCCGCCGCCTTGCTGACGCAAGGCAAGGATTTCTAACGCAGTATCACGGCAAAAAGACAAGCAGATATCTTCAAGAGATAGTTGGAACATCAATAGTATACCACAAAAATGTATCGGTGTCAAATCTTTGTCAAAACGCAGAATCGGGCGACGCACACGGCATCACCCGATTCATGATAAACAGTTTCTATTTTCGCAAAGCGCGTCCTGACACCGCGCCGCATTCAGCTCATCTCAGAAAATCAAACCAGTCATATGCATTGAAGAACCAGTCGAGATCAAGATGGAAATGTGCATCCTTCTTTTCCTTCTTCGGCTTCTTGTCCTTCTTGTCCTTTTTGTCTTTCTTGTCCTTCTTATCCTTCTTGTCCTTTTTATCCTTCTGGCTCTGCTGTTCCTCAGGCTGTTCCGCCTCGCCGGTCACGAGAATGCAGCCGTCGATGGTCTCAACAGGGATCGGATCGGCGTGGATATCGGAGAAGTTCTGAATCTCAAGCTTCATCGGGTAGACATCGCCGATCTTTGCGTTATCCGGAATGTCAATCTGAACTGTATAGAACAGACCGTTGTCCTTTTCGCCCTCAAAGCTCATTGTGCCGACGCCGATAATATGCTCGTCGGTGTTCAGTGCAAAGGACTTGACGAGATCATCGCCCGCGATGCAGTTGCGGTCTACAATCAGACCGCCCTCCTCGTCCGTGCAGGGCGAAAGGCGCGGATCATATTTCAGGCGGACGCCTGCTGCAGCAAAGCCCGGTGCCGCGTTGTTTCCGATGTAAACCGGATATGTAACCGTCTCGCCGATCTTCGCTTCGACCATGCCGGCGATCACGTTGACTTTTCTGGTTTCGGTCTGCTCCTCAGCCGGCGCCTCCGGTTCGGTCGGGTCTGCGGGATCAGCAGGATCAACCGGATCAGCAGGCTCTGCGGGTTCCTCCGCTTCACCGGTCACGGTGATGCTGCCGCCGTATGCCGCAACTTCCAGCGGATTGGTATGAATATCCATAAACTTCGCGATCTCAAGCTGCATATCAAAGACATCGCCTGCCTTTGCATCTGCCGGAACCGTGAAATCAACTGTATAGAAAAGACCGTCATCCGGCTCGCCGTCCGAGCTCATGGTGCCGATGCCGACAATATGTGCTTCTTCGTTCACGGAAGCGCTCATGGCAACATCATCACCGGCAGGACCGCTGTGATCGAAGACCGGCTTGCCGTTTGCATCCACGCAGGGTGTCAGGCGCTGATCATAAATCAGGCGGACACCGGTTGCCGCAAAACCGGATGCAGCGTTGTTTTCAATAAACACAGGGAACGAGACCGTCTCGCCGGCTTTTGCCTCAATCGCGCCGCCGACCACTCTGACCGGACCGTTGGATTGCTCAGGGGCTTTGGGCTGTTCGGGGACAGCAGGCTGCTCCGGATCGGCAGGCTGTTCCGGATCAACAGGTTGTTCCGGATCAACAGGCTGCTCAGGATCAACAGGCTGTTCCGGGTCAACGGGTTCTTCCGGCTCCTCCGAAGGATCCGCGATGCGGATACAGCCGCCCGTGATCGCAACATCCACCGGATTGGTCTTGGAATCGAGGAACCGCTCGATTTCAAGCTCGATCGGGAAGACATCGCCCGCCTGTGCATCCTCCGGCACCTGAATCTGCGCCGTGAAGAAGATGCCGTTGTCCATCTCGCCATCCGAGCTCATGGTGCCGATGCCGATGATATTCAGCTCCTGGTTCAGCGCCGAACTCATGACAAGATCGTCGCCAGCCGCGTTGCTGTGCTTGATGATCGGCTTGCCCTTGGCGTTGACACTGGGGATCAGGCGCGAATCGTAGATCAGGCGAACGCCTGTTGCTGCGAAGCCGGGATCGGCATTGTTCGCGACGTACACAGGGAATGTGACCGTCTCGCCTGCTTCTGCCACGATCTGTCCTGCGATCAGATTGACTTTTCCGTCTACCAGTTGCGTCATGCTGTTGATGTCATTGTCGTCGGGGAAGGGGACCTGTGCGAAAGCTGTAATGCCGAGTGCGCTGAGAGTTGCAATGCAGCATGCAAATGCTGCAACTTTGCGGTGCAGAGACTTGTTCATGAGTTTCAATCCTTTCCATATGATGTGAATTTGTGATCAATGTTTGTTATCCCATGTCCGGAATAACACTTACAATATAGCACAGAAAAGTTGTTTTGTCAATATCTTTCAAAACAACTATATTTTTTGAATTTGAATCGTGCAAAACGGTGAAAACGCAATCATTTTTTACCGAATCGCAATAAAATCGTATTCTTATTGTTGATATAATCAATTTTCTAGGTGTAATATTATTGTTCCTTCATACAATTTGTATAGTCTCCCGTGCGATCATGTTCACTTTATCAAGCAAAATATTCCTGAAAAAAAATCCGGCGACGCCGAAGCATCACCGGATTTTTTGTGATTTTCGCAACGAATTGAGCGGAAAGCGCTCAGTCCTTCTTCTTTCTGGTCACAGCAGCGGCAGTACCGGCTGCGAGAAGCAGACCTGCAGCAGCAACGCCGACACCGGCATCACCGGTCTTGGCAGCCGTTGCGGAGCCGGAAGTACCAGCCTTGGTGGTGGTGACAGCAGCACCCGCCTTTGCAGATGTTGTGGTCACAGCAGCCTGCTTGGAAGTGGTTGTGACAGCCGCATTGCCCGAAGCGGTCGGAGCCGTTGTAGGAGCTGCAGTTGAATCCGTAGTCGGTACCGTTGTCGGAACGGTTGTCGGAGCCGTTGTAG
>JAFWUX010000019.1 GCA_017523995.1 Oscillospiraceae bacterium
AACTTCTCGGTGTACGAATATATCCGCGATGAATTGATCGCAAAGGGTATTCCGAAAGAAGAGATCATCTTCGCTCCGAAAGCAGACAGTAAAGACCGTGAGGCGATCTTCCGCGACATCAATGACGGAAAGTACCGCGTTGTCATCGGCAGTACCGGAACAATCGGAACGGGTGCAAACATTCAGCAGCGGCTTTACGCATTGCATCACATCGACGTACCGTGGCGCCCCTCGGATTTCGAGCAGCGCGAAGGAAGAATTCTTCGACAGGGCAATACATTCCCCGAAGTGCGCATTCTCAATTATGTGACCGAGGGCACACTAGACAGTTATCTCTATCAGGTTGTAACGGATAAGGCACGTTTCATTGCACAACTGCTCGATGATAAATGTCCGGCGCGCGTTTCCGAAGACTGTGACGAAAAGGTTTTGACTTACGCGGAACTGCAAGCTGCGGCAGAAGGCAACCCCGATTTCAAAACACGCATTGAACTCTCCAACAAGATTGCAGAGCTGCTTGCACTCCAGCAGGCTCATCAGCATGAGCAAGGCAAGATGCAGCAGCGTGTCAATCAGATTCCCGTTGAGATCGAACGCCTGAAAACGCAGATCACTCAGATGCAGGAAGATCAGAAGTCTGCTATGAAGATGAAGGATTCTGAGGGCAAAATCAAGGCATTCGATTTCGTGACACCGATGAACACAATTCGTAAGCACGAGGACATCAACGCATATCTGCATGAACAGATTGCAAAACGCATTGAGCGTCCGTTTGACAATATGCCGACATTCCGTATCGGAGACTTCACGGTTTCCGTTGAGCTGCGCCCCGGAGAAATGGATGAAGCGATGCTTGCGGTCAAGGGTCAGCGCGAGCCGTCCTATGCGATTCCACTCGGCAAAGCTGCGAATGCTGACAACTGGCAGCGTATTGTGAACTTCTTCGACGGTGCAATCGAGAAAGCAATCGAGGACAGCAACGCGAAGATCACAAAACTGGAAACCGATCTCAAGCAGGCACAAGAGCTTGTCGGTGTTCCATTCGACCGTGAGGAAGAACTGCTAAAGGCCAAAACTGACTTTGCGGAACTGGAAGCGCGACTGTCCGGCTTGTCCGAGCAGCAAGACGCGATCATTGATCCTGATGAAACCGATGAGGAGGAAACCTCAGAAGAACGCGCCGAACGTGAAGCGTATCAGAACGCAGACGATGACGATCTTCCGATGATGCCGGATGACAACACGCCGCGTCACGGACCTAGAAGATAATATATGAACGAACGCTCCTGCATCTGCGGGAGCGTTATCATAGGAAGGAGCATTTATGAGACAGGAAGAATATAAAGCGCTGGTACAGGCAGCGAGAGAAACTGATCTCGTCGCTTATTTTCAGCGCAACGGCTTTTCGGTCGAACGCAAGGGTTCAGAATACTATGTGAAAGAGTATCCGTCCCTCTGTATCAAGCCGTCAACAAATCAGTGGTACTTCCACTACACGCGCGAAGGCGCAACCAATAATTCAATCAACTGTCTGACAAAGGTTCTCGGTATGGACTTCAATCAGGCAGTTTTCTCTTTGACCGGGCAGGACATCACTATGCTGCGCTCTGCTGATTTCCCGAAGTCCTTGCGACCGGCAATGACAACGCCGCCGAGACCACCGCGCCGTGAACCAGAGAAAAAAGAATTGCAGATGCCGGAGCAGTCAGAACAGACAGGTCGGCTTTTCGCGTATCTATGTCAGACGAGGAAGATTCCACCGCACATCGTGGAAGAACTGCTGCACAACGGCTTGCTCTACCAGAGCGAGAACACGGTGCATTGTGAGCGGGACGGTCAGCAGAAGACCTTTCATAACGCAAACGCTGTGTTCGTACACCGCGATACAACCGGAAATGCGATTGGAGCGGAGATTCAGGGGCTTAATTCATTCAAGCGCTATAAAAGTATGGCACCAGGCACCGGTGACAGCGTGTTCATGTTTACTCCTATCGCTGCGCGGGACGGCAAACTCCATCGGGCCTATCTCTTTGAATCCGCGATCGACCTCATGTCGTTCTACTCATTCTGCAAACAGAAAGAACTACTTGAGGGTTCGGTGTTGTTATCTATGGCAGGGCTGAAACCGACGATTCCTAAGAAGATGCGGGCAGAGGGAGTTGAAATTGTTTCATGCGTGGACAGTGATGAAGCCGGTCAGCGCTTTGAGCATGACAATGGTTTTGAGCGCTCGGAGAGTGTGCGCCGGAAACTTGACGACCTCGGTTTCAAAGACTGGAATGAGCGTCTTGTGTTTACAGCCAATCACCCGGACATTGATTTGCGAACGGTTCACCGTGAGCAGGTCGAACAGATTGCGAACAGTGCAAGGAGGTCACACTGATGGCAGACAAGAAAAACCGCGGTCCGGTCGATGTGTTCATGCAACGGGAAAGTGTGAATGCGATGATGCACGCACTGGAATGTTTCATTGCAGCAGATTCGGAAAACATCTGGGCAAAGTATGCCAAATACCTGATGCAGAAGATCACAAAGTACGGTCGCACGTTCAGGTACAACGGAACGGACAGCGCGGCGATTTACTTCTATGAAGATGAGGCGGCAATGCTTATCAAGCTGCTGACGATCTTCATTTTCGTTGCAGACGAAC
>JAFWUX010000203.1 GCA_017523995.1 Oscillospiraceae bacterium
GCTTTCCAATTCTGGTGCTTCGTATTTTTTTGGAAGGAATCTGTCACCTATCATTGACATTCCTACAAGAGAAGGAATCTTTTGTGAAACGGTCTTCTTGCCGGAGTGCTTTAGATCAATGCAGGCGGGCGCTGCCCGCTTATAGCACATTCTCCTGCAAAACACAAGAGCGCTTTTGAAATTAGAAACGAGAAATGAGAAATTAGAAATTGCGGTATCCGCTGCGCGGATGATTTTATTGATGTACCAATTAAATCTTGAAGAATAGATGCGCAGGATTTTTGTCGTGAGACAAGGCAGAAAACCGCCGCCCTGTTGCGCAAAACAGAGCGGCGGTTTCTGATTCTGTATCGGGGAACGGCTTACTTTACCATCAGGATAAATTCCTGACTGAAGATGATATCCTTTTCGGTGTCGGAAGTATCAGCGGCGTGGTAGTCAATCAGGAATGACAGCTGCTTGCCGCGCGGCGATTCCGTCAGATTGACCTTACTCATATCAATCTGCATCGAATAGCGCATCGGAACACAATTCTCTGCTGTCGGATCGGGCGTGAATGCTGCGATTGCTTTCGGAATCGAAGAAGGATACACTACATTTGTCTCGGGATCAACATAGTCCTTGAATTCATAAGGCTCAGTGATTACAATATTCTCCCCCTCGGTTTTTTCGTACATGAGCGGATCATCAAAGACCGGTTCCGGCCGGATGTCGATCGAGATATTCTGATTCTTCACAGTCTCATCCGGTGTCCACGCAAAGGTGACGTTCAGCATATTGTTTTCATCCGGCGAGATTTCCTCTCCGATGCCTTTCAGCTCTTTGCCGTTCACCAGCAGCTTTACATAGCGGCTGTAAACTGCGACCTGCTCAAACTCCGCACGCGCCTCTGCTGTTGTGTCCGGATAATAGTCCGCAATGGCGTCCACCGGTTCACCTGTCTGTGAATCCCGCGCGCCATATACAACACACGGTACGTCTGCCGGTGCCTTGCGCGGCACGGCGATGAAATCATTTTCGGATTGTTCTGCTGCGGGTTCTGTTTCCGGTGTTTCGGCTTCTGCTGTCTGCACATTTGCTTCCGGTGTGAATTTTGTCAGATCCAGCGGACGTTCAAACGCTGCAAAGCTGTATTCGATGCCGGTGCCTGCTGATTCGCGGTATCCGATGATACCGTCCTTGACAGCGATCTTCGTTGCCGTGCCGTCATCAATACTTGTAAAAGTGATGTCAAATGACTGCTCGCCGAAGTCAGTATAGGAATTGTTCTCATCATTGCCGGTCTCGTAAGAATCACTGAAAAAGATCATGCCGAACGGTGTGACTGCATAGCGCGTCATCTTCGGATCCATGCCAAGCTTCAATGCGCCGTTTCCTTTGTAGAATGTTTCAAAGATGTTGTTGAAACCGGTTTCTTCTGTCAGCGGATATTCCGTACTGACAAAATCGAGCGGCTCTCTTGCAGCTTCGATGTCCGTATCAGAAGTCGGAATCGCTGCACGCACACACATTGTTTTGTCTGCCCGGAAGAACGGGACGCCGGAAGTATTGATGACTCTGCCATAGCAATGCCATGCGCCGTCCTCGAGGGTATGTTCTGCATCCGGAATCGTTCCGCAGCCTTCAAAATGATCGGTCCAGCCGCCGCCGAAAACTTCAGCAGTCATACGCGGGAACTCGTGCTGGAACTGCTCCCAGTTTTGCCCCTTCAGCGGTGTCACGTCATAGAAATAATAAAGCACCCAGTCGCAGCCGGTGACAGCTTTCAGCTCGACGCGCCAGTCTTCATCCTCGGCGGAAACGCCCTCGAAATCCCTGCCGAAACCGGTGAAGTCAAAATCGCAGGGCTCGCCGGTCAGCGCGGTATAATACGCCTGCATGCGGTCAACATAGCAGGGAACTGCGGCATTTTCGGATGCCGCGGAAAGTTCGATCTCCGATTCGATTTCTGTGGCGGCAGGCGGATTGAGCGCCTGATTTCTGCCGTGCAGCAGCAGATAGCCGCCGCCGACATTCGCAGCCAGCAGTGCCGCTGCAATCGCGGTGCCTGCGATCTTTCCGCTGCGCTTCGTCACATGAATATGTTTTTGCTGTGCCATATTGAGAACCTCCTGTTTGCAGGCAGGATCGTGCCGGAGCTTATCCATTGCGCTGCAATATTGCTGAATTCGTTTCATCAGTAAACTCCTCTCCAAGCGCATGTTTCAACAGCTTACGTGCCCTGTAAAGCTGTGTCTGAATTGCGGTTTCAGATTTTCCGTTCATCTTTGCGATCTCCGCGACGGAATAGCCCTCGTAATAATAGAGGTGGATCACGGAGCGATATTTTGCCGGCAGATTCATGACGGCGTGCCAGACCTCGCTCTCCTCCGGTGATTCAAATATGATATTCGCGTCCTCCAAAGGGACGGTGAACCGGTATCGGAATGAGCGGAGCAGATCCTTTGCAAGATTAATCGTCACGCGCATGATCCATGCGGTCTCGTGGGATTCGGAATCAAAACTCTTTCCGCATGTAAAGCGCTTGAGGAACACCTCAGAGGTGAGATCCTCCGCGTCTGCGCGGTTTTTGGTATATGCATAGGCTAAGCGATAAACGGATTCGTGATATTTGTCATAGATTTGTTCCATTTCGTCCGGATTCACGGGGGGTACTCACCTCGGTTCTGATTGGAATGTGTATGTGAATAGAAGCGCCTCTATATTGTAAACGATTGAGAGGCGGAAAATATCACAGAATTCTGAATTTTTTTCATTTTGATTTTTAGCTGACCGGATTTGCACGATTCTGCACATTTTCAACACAGCAAAAAATACCAGAAGAAAATAGCATAAACGCTCCGTCGCCGCATATACTACTTTCGCAGACGCGGCAGTGATTCCGGCGCAGCTCCTTTGCAGCGCATGATCCCTCCCGTGCGCTGCAAATCCACGAAATGAGGAATCAAATGATGTGGGATAAACTTGCTCTGGTACTGCTGGTCATCGGCGGTATCAACTGGGGGCTTGTCGGTATCTTTGAACTCGATCTCGTCGCATGGATGTTCGGCGGTGCCGCGTCCGTTGTGAGCAGGCTGATCTACATTCTGGTGGCAATTTCTGCCGTCTGGTGTATTTCGTTCCTGTTCCGCGACCGCTCTCCTGTGCGCGCCGAGGTCTGACGCAATCCCGTCCCCCCTTTCTCATGCGCCCTGTATGCGGATTCGCCCGCGTGCAGGGCGTCCTTTTTTGATTCGTCAGAATCCGACACCTGTTCTTTCACGATATGCCCAAAATTTGCGGAAAGATTCGTACAGATTGACAAAAAGTTCCGTTTGACTTGCGTTTTTGATGAAAATATGATATACTAAAGTGAATCATTGGATTACTATAAATATATAGAACTGAGTAAGGAGGATAAATCTGTATCATGAATGCGACACAGCAAACTACCCTCAACGGTACGCCCTGCATCATGCTTTCCGCCGGCGGATATGAGGCTTATATTGCCTATGAGATCGGTTCAAATGTCATCCGCCTTCGGGATGTAAAGCACAATATTGATGTTTTTCGCTATTCTCCGGATAACACCGCTGAATCCCTGATGCAGTCCGCTGAGGTCTGGGGACTGCCGACGCTCTATCTCCCGAACCGCTTTGCTGACGGCATCCTGAAAACCTCGGATGCTGTCTATCAGCTGCCGGTCAATGAGGCTGAGCCCTATCACAACCATATCCACGGTTTCCTGCACAAGCGCGTACATACCGTCATTTCGCATCACGCGGACGAAAACTGCGCAGTTGTGAAAACCGCATATGACTACGATGAAAAGGATCCGTTCTTCCAGTATCTGCCGCTGCGCTTCCGCGTGGAGCTGACCTTTACGCTGAGCGAATACGGTCTGGAACACAAGATCGCGATGATCAATCTTTCGGAAAAGGCACTGCCGATCTCCATTGCAACGCACACCACCATTCAGGCTCCGTTCCTTGACGGCGCAAAACCTGAGGATATGCGCCTGATGGTTCCGATCGGAAAGCGCTGCGAACTCAATGAGCGCTGCCTGCCGACCGAGCGTCTGCTCGACCTGAAGCTCTCCGATCTCGAATACAAGAACGGCACAAAATGCCCGGTGCTCCAGAACCTCGATAACGATATGTATCAGGCGGAAGCCGGCAAGCTGGACGGTCAGGATTTCTACGGCGCAATCGTTGAAGATGAACCCTCCGGCAGAAAAATCTGCTATGAGGTCAGCCCCGAATACAAGTTCTGGATCATCTGGAATGACAAGGGCTTCAACGGTTACTTCTGTCCGGAACCGATGACCGCGATGATCGACGCGCCGAATCTCAATCTGCCGCCGGAGGTCACAGGCTATCAGGAGCTCAGACCGCACTGCGCATTTGAGGCGAATCAGCGGTTCTTCACCGTCTGAGCGACAAACGCGAAAAGAGGGTGCTCGCATGAAACACGCAGATAAAAAGAAACTCACTTCGATGCTCTGCGTCAGTGTACTTTCCGTCTCAAGCTTTTTCGGCTGTGCATACGGCCCCGCTCCGGACGAATCGTTAGTCGAGAATTATTCGCTTGATCTCAGCGCCTTCGCGGAGACCGCAGAAAACACAACGGAAACAGAATTGCCCCCGCAAATGTAAACAAACAAAGCCGCTTCAATCAACTGATTGGAGCGGCTTTTTGATATCCATATAAAGTGCGGTCAGTAATCCAGCGGAGAGACGTCAATCCTGTAGCGCTCAGCCAGATTTGATGCAACCGCAGCAAGCTCGGCGCGTAACGATGCGGGGGACAGCACAGTCACATATTTGCCGTACTGCAATGCCCAGTGCTGCATTGCCGTCGGGTGCACATGCACCGTGATCTGCATCAGGTTGCTGGCGGGTGCGGTTTCGATCTTGAGATCGGTGCCGAACCAGTCCAGCACATCCCCGAGAATACGTCTTTCCGCAAGAAAACAGATCTCCTCCGCCTCACCGCTGTACATATAAAGCTGTTCGGCAAGCAGATCGGGGAGCTTTGCGGGTTCTTCGAGAGCCTCAACCGGCAGGCGTGAGAAATCCTCGTGCAGCGTCATCTCCATCATGCGGTCAATGCGGTAATTGGAGCGCGTGCGGTAGGGCTCCTTGCAGCAGATCAGATAGTATCTGCCGTGCGAGACCACAATCTCATACGGGCTGACAAGATACTCGCGGACAGAACCGTCTTCGCGCGTGCGCGGGTGCAGTTCGGGTTCGCCAACTGCATTGAGCACATAGCTGCCGTAATTGAAGCTGACCATGCAGTTGCGGTTCATCGCTTCGCAGAGCAGCTCAACCGAAAAGAGCATCTGCTGCGCAGGCGGTGTGTGCAGATAGGTGATGGGATATAATGCAGTCTGCTTCGGAAAGCTCGGCGGTGCAAACTGCATGAGTTTTTTTGTAAGGGATTCGCGCTGCGCATCCGGAATCGACGGCATGCCCAAGAGCATATCACAGAGCAGGCGAAGCTCGCTGACCTCAAACTGCGGTTCGAGATACCAGTCCGTGAGCATGGTTTCCTCGGAGCCGTCCGGCTGGATACGCTGCTTTTTTGTTGCATTGAGCGGGTATCCGGCTTCAATCAGATCATCAAGATAGGATTTCAGCGTTCTGCGGTTCAGCCGCACACCGTAGCGCGCAAGCATCCGTTCGGAAAGCGCCTGCTGCGAGAGCCGGTGTTCTTCATCGGTCTCCTCACGCAGGATTGTCAGCAGTTGAAAGATCGCCTGTCCTTTCACGGCGCGGTCACCTCTCCTTCCGGCTGTTCGGGCTGCGGTGCATCGTGGATCGCTTTCAGATAAAGCTGGAGATTCGCATCAAAATCGACCGCAAGGACCATTTGACCGTCCGGCGAAGTCTGATCCGAATAAGTGCCGTCTGCAGGCAGCCGCAGCTTCTGCATATCGTAGGCAATCAGCTTGACGGGAACCTGCAGCGAAAGCAGATAAAGCTGGCTCGTGGACATATTCGTCTTGAGTTCCGGCATTGCTTTCGAGAGAATCTTCGGGACTGCGGTCGGGCTTGCGTGCTTGACCTTGTTGAGCATCAGATCGAGCACGGTGCGCTGACGTTCGGTGCGTTCAAAGTCCGCATTGCCGACGTGCCGGATACGGGCATATGCGAGCGCCTGCTTGCCGTTGAGCGTAAATGTGCCGCCGCTCGGCAGGAAATCATCCATCGGATCGTCGCCCATGATCTGGTTGACCTCGCTCTGCAGGATGATGTTGATCGCCTCGGCTTCGCGGTCGGAGACCTCAACCTTGATGCCGCCGAGTGCATCTGCGATATGGACAAACGCCTTGAAATTGACGCAGATATAATCATCGACAGGGATGCCGTAATTATTCGTGATCGTATCCATGAGCAGCGTCGCGCCGCCGTAGGCATAGGCAGCATTGAGCTTGTCCGTGCCGTGGTTCGGAATGCTGACATAGGAATCGCGCATCAGCGAGGTCATGGTCACGGTGTGATTGTGCTTGCTGAAGCTCAGCAGAATCATCGTGTCGGCTCTGCCGCGCTCATCCTCACGGTTATCGGTTCCGATCAGGAGCACATTGCGCACCTCTGCATCAGGCTCAGCGGCGCTGGCGGTCAGCGAACGCGGCGCGGTTTCCTCATAATTGAGCTTTTTGATCGCGAGCAGCACAATGCCCGAGTACAGCGCAAACAGGACAACAACAAGTGTCAGGACCGAGGTCACAATCCGGCTCAGGCAGCTGTGATGATGCTTTCTGCGCTTTTTCTTCTTCGGCGCCGGTTCACGCTGCGGCTCCTGATATTCAGGCGGGCGCTGCGGCGGGCGGCGGTTCGGAATCTGCTTGTCACGCTCCGGCATCTGCTCCTGATAGGATGCGCGCCGGATCTGCGTGTTCTGCTGCGGATAGCCGCCTTGCTGCCGCGGTCTCTGACGCTGCGGATTCTGCGGTCTGTTTGCAGAATTTCCGGATTGCCGCGGGGGATATTCGGAACGATGTGTCATGCCGGACTGTCTCTGCTGATAGTCTGAGCGATATGCGCCGTCGCCGGACTGTCTCTGCGGGTAATCAGAACGATATACACCGTCTCCGGACTGTCTCTGCGGGTAGTCGGGGCGATATGCGCCATCACCGGACTGTCTCTGCGGGTAATCGGAGCGATATGCACCGTCGCCGGACTGTCTCTGCGGGTAATCGGAGCGATATGCTCCATCGCCGGACGGGCGAGGAGAGGCTGCGCCGTTCAGACGTCTGCGCGGCACGCCCTGATTCGGTCTGCTCGACGGGTTTTGTGTATGATAGGGGCGCTGCGCCTCAGCAAACGGATCCGGAATCTCCGGCTCAGGCTTCGGCACAGGCAGTTCTGCGGTATCGGAAAAGCGATCGTCTTGCATCTTTTGATCCTTTCTGTTTCTGGTCTGTGGACATACTTTCTATACTATATTATATCGTTTTCGAGCTTGAAAGTCAACTGCATTTCCAAACTGTATTGATTTGCAATCGCTTTGTTACCGGATTCTTTGGTATTTCTTCATAATTTGCACTTTAGCGTACTAAAGCAAAAGGCTGATTGTTCCACGTGGAACAATCAGCCCAGTTTTTATAGTGGATTTCGTTTGATTTTTGCGAATCTGCGCGGATATTGCGACGGGGTTTCGGTATCTTTTACCAGAATAATCAGATGTTTCTGCTCCCCGTCAAGCGTATAGCTTTCCTCAGACTCAATATGACAGCCAAGTGCATCCGCTGCCTCGTGGAAGCGCTCAGATTCCGCATCATACTGGCGTCCCTTCATCGCAATCAACCTGCCGCCGACTTTCAGGAACCGGACAGAGAGCTCGGTCAGCATTGAGCCATTCGCCATCGCTCTAGAAACAGCAAAATCATACTGTTTTTCGTATTCCGGCAGCCTTGCAAGCTCCTCTGCCCTGCCGCAAACAGCTTTTGCTGTAATTCCAAGCGTTTCAATCACGCGGGAACAGAATTCAATCTTCCGTAGTTCACTGTCCAGCATGGTAATATGGAGATTTATGCCCATAATTGATAGCGGAATAGCTGGGATTCCGCCGCCGGTTCCGATATCAATCACATTTCCTTCGGACAGATATCGCAGCAAATACGCAGAATCCAGAAAATGACGTGACCAAATCTCAGGCAAAGTGCGCACTGCCGTGACATTCTGCACCTCAGATTCCTGAATCAGACAATGTGCATATTGATCAAGAAGATCGTAATCGCCCTGTTTCAACCACAGCCCGTTCCGTTCAAACAACCCCGCTGCACTGGAATAAAGCATCTCATTATCCATGATATCCACCTGCTTTCAGCCAGGTCATCAAAATCGCGACATCTGCCGGTGAAACGCCGGAGATTCTGGATGCCTGCGATAGATTTTCCGGCGTCGATTTCGATAACTTCTCAACAGCCTCCGATGACAGACCATGTACAGCGGTATAGTCCACATCTTTCGGCAGCCGAATGCGCTCCAGATGTTCCAGATGCGCATTCTGCTGATCCTGGCGCGCGATATACTGCTCATATTTGATCTGATGGCTGACTTCCGCAGATTCTTCCCCTCGCAGACCGAAATCAAAACCTAAAACCTGCAGAATCGCCTGACAATCAACCTGTTGCCGCCGGATCAGCGCATCCAAACGGACAGTCTGCCCAATCGGTGATGTCCCGCAGCGTTCCAGATAGTCATTCACAGCATCCGGTCGCACGTTTGTCTTTTTGATCGTATCAATTGCAGCCGCAATCCGATCCATCTTTTCGGTAAAAACTGACCATCTTTCGTCAGAAATCAACCTGTATTTGCGCCCAATCGGAGTTAAGCGTGCATCCGCATTGGAATGCCGAAGTGAAAGTCGATATTCGCTGCGTGCGGTCATCATACGATAAGGATCCTCGGTTCCTTTCGTGACGAGATCATCAATCAGCGTCCCGATATACGAGCTTTTGCGCGTCAGCGAGAGCTCCTCTTCGCTCAGAACGTAAGCAGATGCGTTGATTCCGGCTATCAAGCCCTGTGCTGCCGCCTCCTCATATCCGGAGGTCCCGTTAAACTGACCCGCAGCGTACAGTCCGTGAAACCCGCGGAACGCAAGTGTGTGCAGCAGACAAATCGGATTGATACAGTCATATTCAATCGCATATGCCGAGCGCATGATCTCAATATGCTCAAAACCCTTGATGCTTCGGTACATCTGTATCTGAACATGCTCCGGCAGCGATGTGCTGAATCCCTGCATGTACATTTCGTCTGTGTCCAATCCTGTGGGCTCCACGAAAATCTGATGCCGTTCTCTCTGCGGAAAACGGATTACTTTATCCTCAATTGACGGGCAGTATCGCGGTCCGACGCCGTGAATCACGCCCGAATAAAGCGGGGATTCGTGAATGTTATCGCGTATGATTTGATGCGTCTCCGGTGTCGTATTGGCAATGTAGCAGACCGCATCATTGCGCAGGCTTCCCTTTTCAGCCATAAAAGAGAACGGCTGCGGGTCCGGATCGCCGTACTGCGGCTGTAAAACGCTGTAATCAATGCTTCTGCGGTGGACGCGGCAGGGTGTACCGGTTTTAAATCTTCTCAGTTGAATATCATGTTTTGCGAGGTTAGCCGACAACGAACGTGCCGGAAGGCATGCATCCGGGCCGCTCTCAACTCCTGTTTTTCCAATATACACCATGCCGTTCAGGAATGTTCCTGCGCAGATTACAACAGCTTTGCACGGATACTTCGCCCCAAACCGGTTTATAACAGCCTTTACATGATTTTCTTCATCAATTTCAATATCAGCGATTTCCGTCTGGATAATCTGCAAATTCGGCGTTTTTTCGCAGATTTTTTTGATATATGTGTGGTACGCGCGACGATCGGCCTGCGCACGCGGGCTGTGGACAGATACACCTTTACTGAGATTCAGCATGCGCATTTGTATGCAGCAAGCGTCGCCTGCTTCACCCATCACACCCCCGAGCGCATCAATTTCGCGCACAAGATGCCCCTTTGCACTTCCGCCGATAGACGGATTACACGGCATATTTCCAATCTGGTCGAGGGAGATCGTAAACAGAGCAGTTTTACATCCTCTTCGTGCAGACGCGACCGCCGCTTCAACGCCAGCATGTCCCGCGCCGATCACGGCAACATCAAACGGAATGATCTCCGGCATAGTTTCTACTCCTTATTGTTCCACGTGGAACAATTGCTGTTCCGCGTTTATTTCGACAATGTTCCACGTGGAACATTGGGTATCAATCAAAAAAACAGATAATGTTCCACGTGGAACATCATTTTCCAATGCAGAATTTTGAGAAAACGCCGTCAATCACATTATCAGATACATCAGCGCCGTCGATTTCGCGTAATGATTGCGCCGCATCCTCGAGTGAAAAATAGATCATGTCAAGTTCATCATCATTTTGCAACATATCCCGACACTCAGAAACGCGGCTCACAGCATGCTGAATCAGAGCATTTTGGCGTTCATTCATGATTGCAGGCTGATCTGAGACAACTGCAGATGCAAAAATACCTCGGAGCGCTTCCAAAAGCGGTGCAGTCGAGTCTGCAAGATACGCAGAAACAGACAAAACCGGAACATCCAGCTGAGGCGGATCAGCATCAGTCAGATCATTTTTATTCCACAAAACAAGCACAGGAATATCACTGCATTTTTTTAGCGTTTCATAATCTTCATTTGTCATCCCGACTGCAGCATCGACAACATATAAAACAAGATCCGCGGTATCAAGCGCCTGATATGCCTGCGAGATACCTATGGATTCGATCAGATCCTCTGTGCTGCGCAGTCCGGCTGTATCAGACAAAAGCAGCGTAAATTCGCCGATTTTCGTCTGTTCAGTGATCACATCTCTCGTTGTACCTGCAATACTCGTCACGATACTGCGCTGCATGCGGCAGAGCCAGTTCATCACAGAGGACTTTCCAGCATTTGGTCTGCCAAGCAGAACAGTACGGATACCTTCGCGAAGAATTCTGCCGTTCTGATAATTCTCAGAAAGTGTTTGAAGTTTCTGCTGAATGGATTGAAGATTTGCATCAAGCGTATCGCGTTCCAGTTCCGGCGGCATATCCTCAGCATCATCGAGCCAGTAGGCGAATGCCGAAAGCATATCAACCAACTGACCACTAATAGAGAACATATGTTCATGTAGCTTTCCCTGTTTTGCAAGATTTGCCTGCCGAAGCTGAGCGGCTCCGTCAGCACGAATCACATCCATGACCGCCTCTGCCTGCGAGAGCGAAAGTTTCCCGTTCAGAAAAGCGCGTTTCGTGAACTCACCCGGACCTGCCGGTGAGCAGCCGCAGCGATAAAGCAGCGCGAGAATCTGACGCGAGAGATACAGTCCGCCGTGGCAGGTGATCTCAACAGTATCCTCGCCGGTGTAGCTGTGCGGCGCGCGAAACACAGTCAGCACAACATCATCAAGCCGCTCGCCGTTCTCGGAAATGTACCCGTAAGCACATGTATAACCGCGCATCTCCGTCACTTTTGTGTTTCCGACCGGCTGGAAAATCTGAGATGCAGCTTCGATCGCACCGTCTCCGGAGATCCGGATCATAGCGATGCCGCCGACTGCATTCGGCGTAGAAATTGCAGCAATCGTTTTCATATCCACCTCAAAAAAGAAGGGCGGCTCAATCGCCGCCCTTGTGGTTCAGATATCAATTTTGCCGTAAACACCGGCGTTCAGTGCATCTTCCGGCTTCGGGCGCTTGTAATCCTTTTCAAAGCTTGTCGAGAGATCAAGCTTGCGCGGACCCTCACCGCTCGGACGGCGGTCTCTGCGGTCGCCGCGATCGCCGCGGTCATTGCGTCTGCCGCCTCTGCCGCCGCGGCGGTCATTCCGGTTGAACTTGTTGTTCTCACGGAAACCGCGTGCATTGCGGTCATCGCGCTTATATTCCGGCGCAGAATCATTTGTGATGATGACCTTTCTGTTCGGCTCCTCACCGGAGGAGTGCGATGAAACGCCCTCAATCTCGGTGACTTCCGAGTGAATGATGCGGCGCTCATAGGGATTCATCGGCTCCAGCGCAACGCTTCTGCCGGTGCGGAGCACGCTCTTGCTGATGCGCTGAGCGAGATCCTGCAGAGCCTTGCGGCGCTTTTCACGGTAGCCGCAGGTATCAATGGTCAGGCGGACATAGTCCTTGTCGCCGCGGTTTGCGACCATCGAAGTGAGGTACTGCAGTGCGTCGAGTGTATCGCCGCGTCTGCCGATCAGGCTGCCAGCGCCGTTGCCCTCGAGCGTGAACGAGATGCCGTTCTCGAGCTTGCCGGTACACTTGACCTCCGGCGCAAGCTGCGCGAGAACCTGCTCCAGATAAGCAGCGCCGACCTGCATTTTTTCAAGCTGGATCTCCTCCGGAACAGCGGGTTTGCCGGATACATCATCATCCTCCGGCTCCGTTTCCGGCTCCTCAGCGGCGATGTCAGCAGTGACAGTCTCCGTGACGGTTTCAACAGCTTCTTCTGCGATTTCAGCAGCCGGCTCAGCGGCAGCAGGCGCAGTATAGCTTGCCTCTACGCGGTATTCTTCCTTCTTGCCGAAGAGTCCGCCGAGCAGCGAGCGCTTAGGCTCCTCAAGCACCTGAAATGTGATCTCAGAGACGGATACTCCGAATGCTTCGGCAGCTTTCTGCTTCGCTTCCTCGAGCGTGGAGGCGGTAAAGATTTCTGTCATTTCAGTCAAATCCCCTTTCATCTTGGATTTCGGAGAGGATCAGTCCGGATCAGAGCTCTGCTCCGACGGAATCTCGTCTCCGTATTTCAAAGCAGCGCGTTTTCTGGCTGCTTCTATCAGCGTTTTTTCGTATTCGGCACGCTCCTTGCGGGACATGCCGTCATCACCGTCCGCGTAACGGGTGCGGTTGCCGCTGCCCGGAGCGCCGGTGCCGTTCTGTTCCGCCTGCATCTGTGCGGACTGTTCCATCATGCGCTGCATCCATGTCGGACCCTTTGCGATCTGCTTCTGCTTTTCGCGCTCATTGATCCGAACAAGGCGCTCACCAGAGAGATACTTATAGAGCAGCAGCTGAACGATCAGCGAGATCACGGAGTTGACGAGCCAGTAGAAGCTCATACCGGCCGGAACAGACATACCGATCCAGAGCGTCATCAGCGGGCTCATATAGAGCATGAGGTTCATGCCGCCCATCTGCTGTGCAGCCGCCGGATTGGTCTTTTTGCTGTGTGCCTGTGTGATGACAGTCATGATGAGCTGTGCAATCGTCGCGAGGACAGGCAGCAGCACGAGCATGACAGCGGTAAAGCTCCAGCCGTTTTCCGGATGCAGACTCGGCACACCTGCAAGGTCAAAGCCGAGGAAGTTGTTATTGAAGCCTGCAAGCTTGTCCGTAAAGCCGGACATCGAACTGAAAACCTCCGGATTGGTCTTTGCGTATTTGAGGATAATCAGCTCCGGCCTGCCGTTGATATACTTTTCAGTGATATTCTGTGTCTCAAGCCACTTGACCAGCAGATCCTTCGCCTCGGTGATCTGATCCGGCACAAGGCGCAGGACAAATGTCAGCGGGCGCATAACGACCTGATAAACACCGAGCAGCAGCACCATCGTCAGAATCGAACCGAGGCAGCCTGCTGTCTGGTTGATGCCTTCCTCCTGATAGAGCTTGTTCTGCTCCTCCTGAAAACGCTGCGGATTATTCGCAAAGGATTTGCGCAGCTTTTCAAGCTTCGGTGCGAGGAGTCCCTGCCGTGCCGAGTTGACCTGCATTTTATAGGTATTCGGCAGCGTCAGCAGCTTGACAACAATCGTAAACAAAATAATAGCGATACCATAGCTGGGGATGACCTTGTAGATCAGATACATAACCCAGCCGAGCAGCTTTGCGATGAGATTCAAATGCGTTTCCTCCGATCAGTTGAACACGGGATTACCGGATGTCTTTCTGTACTGCGCAGCGTGTGCCGTGCCACTTTGTCCGGTTTGCAAGGTGAATATCATATTCCAGCGCAAGCCGCTGTGATTTTGAGAGCGGATCCGGCTGCGGTACCTTGTGGCGCCCGAGCAGATCGAACTGCAGGGGGACAGGATCCCAGCCGCCCTTTGAAAAGGGATTGCACCGCAGAATCCGAAGCATGCCGAGCCATGTCCCGCGGATGATGCCAAAGCGCTCAATCGCGCCGAGGGCATATGCCGAGCAGGAAGGTCTGTAGCGGCAGACTGCCGGAAACAGCGGCGAAATAAACCGCCGGTAGAAGCGGATCGGTGCGGAATAGATATGCCGAAGCAGCTTCATGACTGCTTCGCGGCAGGCTTTTTGCCGCGCGATTTTTTATGCGGTTGATTCGGCGTGCAGGGGATTTCTCCGCTGCTGACGCCGTTACAGTGCCGGACACCCGCCGTGCAGAAGCGTTCCGTCAGGATACCCGAGGATTGCTCCGGCAGGATGCTCCGTGCCACGACAACAACGTCAATCCCGATGGGCAGCATCGGCTCCGCAGCGCGGTAGGCTTCGCGGATGATGCGCTTTGCACGGTTTCGTTTGACGGCATTGCCGATCTTTTTGCCTGCGGTGATGCCGAGGCGGTTATAGGGCAGCCTGTTCGGTCTGACATACAGCAGCGCACTGCCCAGCGAGCAGAACGCACCGGCGCGGTAAAGACGCTGAAAATCTGCGTTCTGATTGAGTTTCTGCGTAAAAAGCATAGGTATTCTCCCCCGGGGGGCGATGACATTTCGCATAGTAAAAAAGGACCACAATATCTTGTGGCCCTCTTACTTGCGTATCGGATCAGTAGGTCAGCTTTGCACGACCCTTTGCACGGCGGCGAGCCAGAACCTTGCGACCGTTTGCGGTTGCCATACGCTTCCGGAAGCCATGCTCCATCTTACGGTGCCGCTTCTTCGGCTGATATGTTCTCTTCATGGAAATCGTCACTCCTTTTCTTTTGTATCATGATGCACCGCGGAAAGCGGTACAGCGGATTACAGAATTTTAGCACGGAAATCGTCGCTCTTTCCTATAAAATAGTATGGAACGGGCAAAGATACCCCTGCAAGGTTTGATTATACAGCAAAAACATGGAAATGTCAAGTGCGGCGCAGGAGATTTGTGCATCCTGCCGAGAAATCGGTTTCGCCTCTTTCGGGTTATATGCAAATCCATGTGACGATCAGGATTTTTTCGCATCTTCTGGATGAATCACGAACCAGAACGTCGAGCCGACGCCGACGGTGCTGTCCACGCCGAAAGCGTAGTCATGCATCCGCAGAATCGCCTTGACAATCGAAAGTCCGAGACCGGTGCCGCGCACCTCGCGCTTATAGTTTTCGCTGCGGTAATACTTGTCAAAGATGCGTGTGAGCGTTTCCTGATCCATACCTGCGCCCTCATCGCGCACGGAAATGCGGATGCCCTCCTTCTCATGCTGCAGCTTGACGATGATCCGCTTGCTTTCGCCGCTGTAGTTCATCGCATTGTTCATCAGATTGCAGATGACCTGCTCAATCTTGCCGGCATCGCAGTTGACGATTGCTTCGCCGTCTGTCTCGAGCTCGAAGGTGTAGCCGGAAACATCGCTGAGACCGCGGTAGCGCTCGACGATCTCCGTCAGGCGGTCCTCGATATCGAATTCACTGCGCTCGAGCTTCATCTTGCCGTTTTCATATTTGGAAAGGTCAAGGATATCGTTGACCAGTGCGGTCAGGCGGTCTGTCTCCTCGATGATGACCTGCAGATGCTCGGCACGCTTCACAGGATTGTCGCCGGAAAGATCGCGGATCATCTCCGCATATGCCTTGAGCATCGTCAGCGGTGTCCGCAGATCGTGTGAGGCGTTCGCAATCAGGTCGCGCTGCATCGCATCGACGCGGTTGATCTCATGGCTCGCGTAGGTCAGCGTTTCCGCAAGCCGCTCCGCCTCATCGTAGCCGCTGCCGTCAAACTGGATATCGTATCTGCCGTGCGCAAGCTGCTGGGCGTCCTTTGTCACGCGGACAATCGGCTTTGCGAGCCGGTCAGACACGATCATCGAGAGAATCGCCGCAATCAGCACAAGCAGAATCGTGATAATGATGAGTTGCCGCCGGATAATGCTGACAGTCGCGGAGACCGGTGCCAGCGGCGTGTTGAGAATCAGATAGCCTTCCGGCATCGAAGGCGAACCGATCACGCGCGCATAGATCAGCACCATGACCTTTGTATCGGGATGCGCCTTTTTGCCGTAATAGACGCCGTTCGGGGATTCGCGCACCGCACGGATGATATCGCCGACGAGATTGTTATATCCGTGAACAAAGCAGCTGCCGCCCATGATATGCTGCCGGTGCACCGGCTGATTGAACCGGCTGCGCACCTCCACGCAGAGGTCATTCCGGATTGCGAGATCCAGA
The DNA here is from genome assembly GCA_017523995.1 of Oscillospiraceae bacterium. Next base: position 16,382 of record JAFWUX010000203.1, read on the forward strand.
AATTCATCCTCATAATCGCCCTGCTGATAGAGCGTGACCATTTTATCCGCAACCCGCATGACGTCCTTGGTTTTCATGCGGTCATAGAAGTTCTGCAGAAACAGAACCTGACACACCCAGAGCAGCACAAAGGTAAAAAGGACAAATTCCATGAACCAGAACCAGATGTTCAGGCGCATGGAATTCCCCCGGAAGAATTTAAGCTTCAAATTTGTATCCCATTCCTCTCAGCGTCACAATGAATTTACGGTACTCACCGAGACTGTTGCGGAGCATCTTGATATGGGTATCAACCGTGCGGTCATCTCCGAAAAAGTCATAGCCCCAGACTTCTTCCAGCAGCTTGTCTCTCGTCAGCGCGATATTGCGGTTCTTGACGAGGTAGAACAGCAGATCGTATTCCTTCGGCGTCATATTCGCGCGCTTGCCGTCCACATAGACCTCTCTGCCGGACATGTTGATTTCCAGCCCCTCAAAGACCATCGGGTCGGAGACATTGCCGCGCGAGGAATTTCGCCGCGAGACAACCGCCTTGACGCGCGCCATCAGAAGCGGCGGCGAGAACGGCTTTGTCACATAGTCATCAATGCCGAGATCGAAGCCGTGCTGCTGATCGTATTCATCATCTCTTGCGGAAAGAATGATGATCGGGGTATCCTTTGTCTTGCGGATCTCCTTGCAGGCGGAGAAACCGTCAAGCCGCGGCATCATGACGTCCATGACGATCAGGTCATAGTCCTGCGCCTTTGCCATTGAGACAGCCTCCATGCCGTCGCCCGCCTCATCGACCTTGAATCCCTCGTGTTCTGCATATTCTCTGACGACATTGCGGATATTCATTTCGTCATCGACAACCAGTATCTTCATGATGTATAATTCCTTTCCGGTATTTCGTAGCATAATGCACGTTATAGCTATTCTACCATATAAATGTGAATTTTTTGTGAAAACTGTTCCAAAATGTTTTTCACATCATACGAAAATACATTGACATTTACATCATTCTTTGCTATAATATCAGTATGGGTTTTTATACACTTTCACGGATTCGCCGTGTGTGTCTATCCTAACAGCCGATAAAGAGACTGCAGAAAGAGACAGAAGCGAACGCTTGCAGAAAGGAGCGGGCAGACATGAAATACAAAAAACAACTGGTTGTATCGGTCGTTGTCGGATTTGCCGTTCTGACCGGATATCTGATCATATATGCGTTTTTCCACCGTGAAAAAGGCGATCTGGTTTATATCATCTTCAATTCCTATGCGCTGCTTGCCGTTCTGCTGAGCTTCATCATCGTTCTGCGGAGACAGAAGCAGGAACAGCACAAAAAAGAGATCACGCGCAAGCGGCTGATGTATCTGGCAAAGAATCTCACTGCGCCCGCGATGCTCTGGAACGATAATTTCACAGAGGTCATCCTCAATGATTCGCTCTCGGAGATCGCCGAGACCAAAATGCGCAGCGACTTCGACCCGAAGCATGTTGTGCCGATGTTCTTCGGCAAAAAAGATATGACCGATGCGGATATCCACGAGATCGTTGTCGCGAAAAATCAGGAGTATTCGTTCACTTCGACCTCGGGCAAACCGCATGATATGATCTGGAACACCTCCGCCGTTGAAACAGATGAGGACGGCGTCACATGGCTGCTTTCCATCGGCATGGATCTTGCCGATATCCGCAGCATGCAGTCTGAGATCGAGATTTTCTCGCGCCGGCTCACCGCCTCCGAGGGCAGGCACAATCTGACCATGGAGCTGATGGATGTCGGTCTGCTGCTGATCGAGCAGGGCAATCCCAATCTGTTCCCCTCCGAGAAGCTGCAAAAGATGTTCGGTCTGCGCGGCAACATCGTGACGGTACAGGAGATCCGCAAGCGCATTTATCCGCTGGATGTTGTCGCCTTTGACAGCCATGTGCAGGCAATGCGCAATCATATGCGGCAATTCATCAACCGGACGGAAACGCTCGAGCTGCGCATCTGCGACGCGGAAGGACAGTACCGCTGGTACTCCTACCGGTTCCGCGCGACAACGAACAGCGCCAACGGCAGAATGGTTGTCGGCGGCACCGTCATTGATATCAGCGAGGAGAAGCAGAAGGACGCAAAAATCGAGCAGATCGCCTATGAAGATACCGTCACCGGCATCCCGAACCGCAACAAGCTCATGCGCATGGGCGAGGAGCTCTATGGCTGCACCGTCGAGCTCAACAGCTCCTACTGGGTCATCGTCATGGATATCGACCGGTTCCACCTCATCAACGATACCTGCGGCTATGCGGCGGGCAACGATCTGCTGCGCAGCTTTGCGGATGCACTTGTCAAGCAGCTGACACACGGCGGCTTCGGCGCGCGCATCTCCGGCGATAACTTTGCGCTGATCCTGCGCGATGTCGGCGATGATTCGCTGCCGGAAAAGGTTGTCGGAAAAATCCAGCGCACCCTGCTGACAAAGGCAGTCGGCGCGCTCTCAAACCGCACGCTCACCTGCTCTGCCGGATACGCGAAAATGCCCGCGGACGGCGACAGTTTCGAGCATGTGCTGGAGCATGCGGAATTTGCGCTCTCCTCAGGCAGCAAGAAACACGGCAGCATCCGCCGCTATACGCCAGAGATGCATGATACTATTATTCAGGACAGCAACCTCGAAACACAGCTCGCAGATGCCGTCATGCGCGGCGAACTGGAGCTCTACTATCAGCCGAAGGTCTCGCTGACCACAGGCGAAATCATCGGGCTTGAGGCGCTTGCACGCTGGCATCACACCTCCGGCAAGCTGATCTCGCCCACCGTGTTCATCCCGATTGCAGAGCGCTCGCAGCTCATTACGCAGATCACGCGCTTTGTCCTGAACGAAGCCTGCCGCCAGATGAAACTCTGGCAGACGATGGGTCTGCCGGATATCGTTATGTCGATCAATTTCAGCGGCACTGATTTCTATCAGGAGAACATCTGCGCGCAGATTCTGAAAACACTGAACTACCACGGTCTCGATCCGCACTGCCTCGAGATCGAGCTGACCGAATCGCTCGCTTTGATGGATATTGACGTCACCATCGCAAGGATGAAGGAGCTGCGTGAAGCAGGCATCCAGCTCGCAATGGATGACTTCGGCACGGGATATTCCTCGCTGAGCTATATCCAGCGGCTGCCCTTCACGATGCTCAAGCTCGACCGCTCCTTTGTCACGGGTATGGACGGCGATCCGGTTGTGCAGGAGATCATCCGCTCTGTCGCGCGCATCGCGAAGGCAAAGCAGGTCAAGACAATCGCAGAGGGCGTCGAAACGCCGGAGCAGGCAAGAATGCTCCGTGAGGCAGGCTGCGACTATGTTCAGGGCTACCTTTACGGGCATCCGATGACGGCAAAGGAGACCGAACAGTATATCCGCGCCAATCTGACAGAGAAAACAGTATACTATTGATGTACCAATTAAATCTTGAAGAATAGATGCGCAGGATTTTTGTCATGAGACAAGGCAGAAAGCCGCAGCCTTGCTGACGCAAGGCAAGGATTTCTAACGCAGTATCATGGCAAAAAGACAAGCAGATATCTTCA
>JAFWUX010000204.1 GCA_017523995.1 Oscillospiraceae bacterium
CTGATGATGCGTTTCGGATTCCAGCACGGCATTCTGATGATCCTCCGAGCATTTGAGCGCGATCTGTTCGCCGACCTTGTATTCGCCCGGGAGACGTTTTCGCCTGATCGTTCTCTGCTGACCGTTCAGCGCTTCATAGCTTATTGTGATATCGCTGCAAACGGTTCTGCTGCCGTTTTTATCTGTTTCGTGAAAAACCTCGCAGTCGGTGACGACGCCGGTCGTGTCGGACTGGTAGGTTCCGGCGTAGCTGACGGTCCGGATCACGGAATAAACCTCAATGGCTGCGACGAATAACGCGATCACGATCAGGAAGATCCCTGTTCTGAACAACGGATTGTTTTTGCGTGTGATAACAAATGAAGCCATATCTGTCTCCTTATGTCTGAAATGTCCGCTTTTTTCCGGCAGGCAGGATGCGCCCGCGGAAGCTTCTGTACATCAAGCATAGCACATTTCAGCGGATTTGTCAACCCTTCTGCGGTGCGGCCGAAAAAAGCCGGGCATCGGTGATCTAAATCACGATGCCCGGTTTTTCAGTGATGATCGGTGCCGGTTCGGATCAGAACCAAGCGTAGTTGCTTGTCAGCATTGCAGCAGAGTGCGTCAGGAATCGCTGATTCGGCAGAATCGGCGCACTGAGCTGTGCATTCACGATGTTCCAGTCGTCCATTGTGACGGTGCCGTCATTGTTCACGTCTGCAGCTTCGCGTGCATAATCGGGGTGGACATTGTTGAAGGAGTAGACATTGTTTGCGATGAACAGGATTGCATCACGGTCCTGGCTGTTGACGAAGGTATCGCCGTTGACATCGCCGGCCATGCCCGGACGGGTCACAAAGTTAATGGTCAGGTTGTGATTGCCCTGCTGATCGTAGTACTGCAGTCTGCCGGTGTTCTGATTGACCGTTGCAGTGATATCCCAGCGGATCTGGCAGTTGCCGAAGGCGTTGCAGTCTGCAAATTTCACGGTATTGCCCTGCACATCGGTGATGAAGACAGAGTGCGTGCCGCCGATACGGAGCTGGTCACCGACGCGAAGCTGGATGTTGCCCATGTTGAAGTAGCCTCTCATCCAGACGCCGTCCTTGTTGTTGGGGATGCCGTAGAAATCCTTCGCGAGCTTTCTGGCAAATCCTGCGCACTGATACAGATTGTAATCGCCGTTGCGCGGAAGCAGGACTGCGCCGGTTCCGATTACAAAATTGACGCCCATGGGAACGCGTGCGCAGTGGTTCAGATTGGGATGATTCCCGCATCCGGAATAGGTATAGGCATCCGGGTTGCTGGGGTTATTCCAGTATCTTCCGTCCGGGAACTTCTGCTTTTCGGTCTGCTTCCAATAGGTCTGATATGCGGTGGTAAAGGCCTCGATCTGTGTCCGGGAGGAATTGTTGTACCGTGCGGATGCCGGAATGGATGCGGCACTGAATGCAGCTGTCACTGCTGCACAGATGACAGCGGTAAGCTTTGCAGCGAGTTTGGTTTTCATATTTCATACTCCTTTTCCGTAATCATATTTTTTTGAATGGGTTTCTGCGAACGCCTGATGAAAGCCGGTCAGCTGTCACGGATGCGTTCGGCGGAAACAATGTGCACATCGTTTGCTGAGTTCGTGATACGTGTTGATTCTGAATCTTCACCGCAGCTCATTCCGGATGATCCGGAATATCCGTGAATGAGCAATATTATTATAGCATAACGGCCGGAGCGATGCAATATTCTTCAGAAAATCCTCATAATTCTTTTGAAGAAACATAATATTTTAAATGATTTTTCAGAAACGGGCAGCAATCCGTGATCGTCTGACGGAAAAAAGGAACATCACAGGACAGGATCGGCCGGTATTTCTGTATACAAAGAAACAGCGCATCCCGGTTCGGATGCGCTGTCTGATGCGAAGATTTGCGTGTATTTATGCTTAGTCCGCGAAGTATCTGACGCCGCTCTCAAAGATCTTCTGATCCTTTTCACCCGGCACATTCTTGCAGACAAGGCTGCCGATACGCTCGCTGTGACCCATCTTGCCGAGGACTCTGCCGTCCGGCGAGGTGATGCCCTCGATCGCGTCCACGGAGCCGTTCGGATTGAAGCGGATATCCATAGTCGGGCGGCCGGAGAGATCGACATACTGTGTGGCGATCTGGCCGTTGTTTGCCATACGCTGCAGCAGCGAGCCGGATGCGATGAA
>JAFWUX010000205.1 GCA_017523995.1 Oscillospiraceae bacterium
ATTGCAGATAATGCCGAGCAGATCACCGTGACAATCGACCGAAGTTATTCTGCTGTACCGGTCGAGGATTTGCAGCTCAAGGGCGTGGTCTCAAAAGGCAAGGCAAATATCCTGCTGCCAGAGTTTGACAAGACCGACTTTTTCACTCATGTTCCCGGCTATTCGTGGGGGTTTACATCTGATCCGAACGGAAAGAAGATCGAGTATTACGGTGGACAGGCTTACGATTTCACGAAAGATACCAAGCTATATCGCGTGCTGGTGAAGTACGGCGGCGGCTCCGGCACAAAGGATGACCCATATCTGATTGACTATTTCGATCAGCTGGAACTCATGAGCGAGGAAAAGGCACGGGGTTATTTCAAGCAGACTGCTGACATTTCTTTCCCGGTCTGGGCTTCCCATACATCGATCCGCACAGTCAACGAACTGAAAGCCGATCCAAATTCCGAGCATTTTGAGTATGACGGCGGCGGCTATCTGATCGAAAACCTGAATGCGCCGTTGTTTGAAACAGTTTCCGGCGCGGTTATCCGGAATGTGAACATCCGCAATTCTGCTATCGTTTCCGACGAATACAAGGATTACGGGTTCCTGGTCTGCATGGCATATAATTATCATTATCTCGCGGAAGATGAACAAGTCTACGAAACCGGCGAAACCGTGATCGAGCATTGCTCGGTGTCGCATTCCTCTATTACAGTGAAGCCGCCTGAACCTGATGCTGATGAAACCGAACCGGCAGTCACGACAATGGAAGTCGTACCACCGGATGTGATCGAGTATGACGAGGAGGGAAACATTATCGAGCCGGAAGAAGAACCGGCTGAACCAACAAAACACGCGGAGCATTGCATCGGTGCAATCACGGGCATCGGTGGTCAGATCGACGGATGCTATGTGACAGATTTCGGCATTTTCAATGAGCTGCCGGACTACTATCTATATTGCGGCGGCATTTCCGGGAAGCCTGCAACAGTGTCAGATTCCGCGGTTTTCTATTACTCTGCACAAGGAAACATCTTCAATGCGGGCGGCGTGGTCGGCTCTGCGGCTGGTGCGCGGGCATACGATGCGAAAGGACGCGAGTTGCCGAACTGTTACGGCGGCAGTATCCAGGGCTGTCTGGCACGGAACATCATTTTGAAAACAGAAACAGCTGCGGGCGGCATTGCGGCAGAGGGCACGACCGATGCCGAAGGTGCGGTGATTTCAAACTGCTATTGTAATGAGCTTGATTTCTCCTGCGGCGTATTCAAGGATGAGAAGCGTGTTGAGTGCATCAAGGCAGGTACGGTCGGCGGCATGATTGCCGTGGACGGCAGCGGAAAGCACGGACATCTGATTACCAATTCCGTATCCCACGCAGATTTCAGGGTGATCGGACAGAAAACACGGTCATCCTTTGATGATACTGTGCGGCAGGCTCCGTCGTATGCGTATTATCAGGAAAACATACTGACCGTGCTGAATAAGAACACCGTCAACCCCGTGAACCCGAAAGAGATCTACACAGGCTCTTTCATGTTCGGAGAAAACGGCTTTTTCAGCGATGAAACAGGAAGCCTTGCATATCCGGAAAAAATCTCGGATTTGCTGGCAAAAACGATTGTGGAGGGAAACGATGAATGAAGCACAAAAGAAGAAAGCAGAACTGGTGGAAGAAGCGCGACAGGAAACCGGAGCCGCGGGTGATGCCCGCAAATACTCGCTCCGCGGTGCGCGTCTTGCGATACAACGCAAGGAAGCCGCGATTCAGAAGCGTTCGGAAAAGATAACGCAGCTTCAGCTCGAAAACCAGCAGGACAGAGAGGATATCCGGCAGCTGAAAAAAGTCTGCGCGGAGCTTCAGGCAAAGGAGGTCAAGAAGAAAATCGCCCAAATGCAAACGAAGGGCGCAACCGTCGATACAGACCAGATCAACCGGGCACTTGAGCTTCTCGCACTTGTCGGAGATGCTGTTGACGCGCTGAGCGTGGAGCAGATGGCACAGGCGGTGCAGGGCGCGGCAAGTCAGGCTGCGATTGCTGCCGATGCACAGGAAACATATGAACAGAAAATCGTCAGTCAGCAGGCTGACGATACTAAGTAAGGAGGATTCTTATGACTGAAAAATCTATTCTGCAAAATCAGGTCTATACTATGGTCGATCATCTCATTGACGCTATCGGTGATTATGTTGATGAAAAACTGGGCGATCATGTGAATTACCGGCTGCTCAATGCAGTCATGATCCATATTGAGGATATGCGCTTCGACGCATCCGATCAGCTCGATGATATTTTCACAAAGTACACCAAGAAGCACGGACCGATCCAGTGACAGAATGAAACAGCAAAGCCTCCGACAGAACGCCGGAGACTCTGCAAAGCGACGCGTGAGGATTACCCCCACGCTTCATACTCTGTGCTAGGATATTTCCCTGTATAGTATTTGTATGCGGTATGGAAGAATCTTTCGTAGACCGCGTCTCGCTGAACAAATGAATTTCCATTGGAGGATTCATAATCAAAATCAATTTGCAGGGTTCCATCCGAATTCAGTGTGTAATAAACAGCTTTCCAGATTTTTTCTTCGCCGAACCTTTCCAGATAGGCTTTATACAGATTCAGCGTCAGTTTTGACAGTTTCTTTACAGCGTCCAGTTCATCAACAGGATAAGAAGAATAGCGATCCCAGAAGAAATCCTGTACGCTGACAACGCCGGTTTCCTCTTCTACAAATGCATACCACACCGAAGCATAGCCGGGAGCGCACTTTGCATACAGACAGATTTTCAGCCACGGAACAGGCATCATGCTGACGAGATACTGTCCGAGCTCTGTCTGCGCGGCTTCGATCGCTTCCATATTTTCAAGGTTTTCCATAATATCCCCCTGTTTTTCGTTTCAGCAGCAAGCCCTGTGCCTGCTAATTATCTTTATTATAGCAGACCTATCCCCGAAAGTCAATCGAAAAAACAAAACCGGCTGACCGCATATTGAACGGTCAGCCGGTTCAGGAACGAATGATTACTTCTTCTTTGCTTTCTTGGCAGGTTTAGTATTGACTTTCTCTTTCAGAGCAGCGCCAGCCTTAAACTTGACCAGCGTAGAAGCTGCGATCTTGATTGCCTCGCCGCTCGATGGGTTACGACCGGTTCTTGCGGCTCTTTCAGAAGTCTCAAAAGTACCGAAGCCGATCATCTGTACCTTGTCTTTCTTCTGGAGCGTATCGGATACGACAGTCACAAAAGACTTGAGCACGGCATCGACGTCCTTCTTGGAAACGCCGGTTTCGGTTGCGATCGCTTCGATCAGTTCAGCTTTATTCATGATAACATCCTCCGTTTTCAGTTATATAGGGTTTACTGGAATACAGTGACATTATTATATTACATTAAGGGCAGTTTGTCAAGGGAAAACCTTATTCTTTTTGCATTGCAATTCATATTTTGACGAAAAGGAGGCAACACAGTGAGCCTGTTTAGGTTAAGCAATCACATCTTTGATCTTGGGCTGGATGCGCAGGAGTTGAGCGTATACGCTTATCTGAGCAGCCTCCCTGCTTCCAGTTTTACGCTGCAAGGCGCAGCAGTTATCTCGGTAAAGCAGCGGACGATTGCTGCAAACTGCGGCATCAAGTCGCCAGTGACGGTTGCAAAGACAATCGACCGGCTCCGGGAAAAGGGGCTGGTCGATTATCTGGAACGCAACAAGAAAGCCAACGGGCATCACGGAACATACTGCTATGCGGTGACAAAGCAGCAGACGGATACCGGCTTTTTTACGGTGGACCGTCATATATTCGGAATGCTTATCCCTCGTCAGATGCTCGTGTATCTTTTCCTCTGCAAGTCATTCAGTACAGTTTTACAGGATTGCTGGAACAGCTACAATGACATCGCTGCTCAGATCGTGAAGAAACGTGAAGCAGTTGTGCAGACAGTTCGGGAGCTTGTCGAGCTCGGTCTGATCGTCCGAATGCAGCGCAGATCAAAAGAGAACAGGCGCGTCTATGTAGATAACCATTATTCAGTCGTTCGATTTGAGGTCGGGCATATCCGTGCACGAATGCCGAAAATGCAGATAGCTGCTAAATTCGATGATCGGATTATCGTGTTTCATCCCGCAGCGCTTTGCCGTATCTGTCCGGAGGTGCGTTCTGCTGTATGGGGTAGTCCCTGAAATGCACCTCTATATTCTGTACCCAAGTCTATATACGGATTGAAAAAGAAAGATCATTGTATATCCGTTCTGTCAACGATTTCTATACCGCGCGTACAAATAGTTTACAACAGATCATATCGAAGCAAGGCGGTCAAGTACAGGGCGGCTTTTCTTTTTCAATTCTGTATATGAAAGGAGCTATCAATGGATAAGCATACCAAACACAGAATCATTTTCTTTGTAACAATGCTGCTTGCATCGGTTATCACATTCAGCATTCTGTATCTGCTTCCGCTGACTGAGAGCGGACGAGCCCCGCCGTATATTGCATAATGCACAATCTGAACATCAATTCTTTGTGCAATGAGACGAACTTTTTGAAAAACGCAGATTTCCAGCAAGGTTAATTCCGAAAGTAAACGCAACAGAGAGCAGCGCAGATAGGAGGTCGATCTCTAAAATCTCATGATTTCCAGAAAGAATAAGGGGGTATTGTAACGAAAACGCGGCTGAAAACGGCTTTATCCAGCAAAAACAGGGTATAGCACAGCTGAGTGCAGCGAAAACCTGTTCAAAAGTAAACGCAACACCCTTTGAGGAGATATGAAAAAACAGGGACAAACGGAGTCTGTTACTTCAGCAGCGAAGGTTTCAGGCAGATCTGTTCAGAAGCGATTTTACGCAAGCCTAACAGCTTAACCGTCTTCGATCCAATGTATGGCCTGAAGCATTCATAGGGGCTTTTTCCGTCAAGGTTTTCCCGTGCATAATTGTTGATGTGATTCATCATCAAAGTAACTTTTGTCTGATCTAGTGTTTCAAATGAAGTTCCTTTGGGCAGAATACGGCGGATCAGGTGATGATTGTTTTCAACATGAGGCTTTTGCCACGAAGCCATTGCATCGCAATAAAATACATTGGAACAGGGTGCACCGAATACCGTTGTTTCCATGAAGCCTGGATTCATGAATTCTTTTCCGTTGTCCGTCAGAATCACAGGGAACAATCGTCTGAACACCTCAAGCCCCAGCGCTTGCTGCAGATATTCAAAGACCTCCTGCACGCATTCCTGTGAGCATCTTTCAAGCAGAAAAATCAACATGAACTCATACTTTACGAAGATCATGGTCAAAAGACATTTCCCTTTTTCACGCTTGCCGATAACAGTATCCATTTCAACAACACCGTCATCAGGATGCATTTCCATATATCTTTTGAAATCCTCGTATGTGCGCCCTTCTCGGTACTTGTACTGGAAGCTTTCTTTCCGCTTGACTTTCCGCTTTTTATACCGGACTTTGAGCGGCAGATCAATGTTGCGAACATCAAGGATTCCGCGGTTAATATAATCATACAGCGTAGTCTTTGAGATCCCGAGTTCTTCCTGATGATTCATGAAAATATGGCTTGGAGACTGTCCGTTGCGGATCAGAGGCGTTACCAATTCGTTTAAATCCCGAATCTCCTGCTCATCAAGATGAATGGATTGTCTGGACAATGAAAGAACCGCATGACTTCTTGCATCCGCTTTTCTGGCGTTGTAATAAGCGTGCTGCTTTGTGCAGCCGGATCGCCGAGAGCAATGATTGCAAACAAACGGTGCCTTGTCAAGCCTTGTACAATGACTCGCCTCAAATCTGTCGCAAACAGTATTGCAGCTCTTTTCTCTGCAAATTTTGCAGAACACAGAATCAGATGTGCATTCAGTGCAAAGCGACCGTTTGTGACAATCATGATAATGCACACAGTTTGCGTTGCGGGGATTGATAAAGGTGCGATTGTTTTTGATCTCGCGTGAGATGGTGGATGTCTGCCTGTCAAGCCGGTCTGCAATGTCATGGAATGTGAATCCAAGGCATAAAAACTGTTCGATCAGACAGCGTTCAGTAAAGGATAAATGCTTCAAATGAATACCTCCTGTATTGAAATACCTATATCATACAGGAGAACTCAAAGCAAAGTCAATCCCGTCCGCATTTATTCCACGGTCTCTTGACAACGAGCCTCTGCGGATGCGGTATTCTGGCAGCTGCGGCAGCCCACGCCTGCGGCATGAGCTGCCTTGCAACCAGCATACCACATCCGCACTCATTGTCAAGAGCTTTCGCGGC
>JAFWUX010000020.1 GCA_017523995.1 Oscillospiraceae bacterium
CCCCGTCAGGCGAAGGACGCGATCGTTTTTCTGGAAGAAATGGGCGTGGTGCGCCGGGAGTTCCGCACGCTGCGGTCAAACGGCATGGTTTACGCAAATGTTCTCTATCTCGCACTTGATGTGGAGCGTCTGAAAGCGCTCACCTACCCATGTGGCGAAATTTCACCGGACGGGTGTCCCGAAGATCAGGACGGAACATCTGACGAAATTTGCAGTACCCCTATGTCGGAATTTCTAGGGGGGTGTGCCGAAATTTCGACAGACCCCTATGGGAAATTTCTCCAGACAAATACAGAGATTACTACAAAGAATTCTACAGAGATTTCTATCTATCCATCTTCGCGCGGCGAAGATGCGGCAGACGGATTGACGGATTCACAGATCGCGGAGCAGGTGATTTCTGAAATCACGACCGCGCAGCGGATCCCGTATGCCTATTCGCAGAGTCCGAAAAAAATGCGCGCTGCGATCCGCTGGCTCTGTGAGTATGACTTCTACCTGAAGTATCCCTGCGAAAAAACCGATCTGAAAACGCAGGATCGTTTCGACAACTTCGTGCTGCTGGTGAACAGTCTGGTCAGCATGGCGACAAGAGCAGGAACGCAAACCTACTCCGGGGAACAGACCGATGCCTGCGCTGTGATTGACGCAATCAATGCAGCGTCAGTGTGCTGCGGCTGCGGCACGCTCACCGAAATGATCTTCTCTGCACTCGATGACTTCACCGATGCACTCGCCTCGACGCATATCAAGAACTATGCGGGCTATGCAAAGGCTGTGCTGTGGAGCAGTCTGAATTCATATCGGGTTAAGCTGAACACAGAGCTTGCGGTGATCTAAATAAATGCACACGTGCATTGAATTAAAGCTATTATATCACACGCGCGTGTTAAAAGTCAACTATATACCGCATGATCGCTAAGTGTCGATAAAGCAAGGAGGGTTCCGCTATGAAAGTACCTGATAACACGTTGCTCATGTATTTCCCCGCTGAACATGTAAACGGGATGCTGGCCGTATTCGATCTCTTTATCCGGGCAAATCAGAAGAATGAAACAGCGATTGCTGCTGCCAAACTGAAGCAAAAAATACTCGCGCACGGCAGAGTATTTCAGTTTCAGGAATCGGAAACAGTTTCGATCATGTTCTTTGAATCCGAGCTGCGTTCCCTGATCCAGATCCTGACGCTGTATGCCTTTGTCATGCAGGAAAACTGTCAGAAATATCTGCCAAAAATCGGACGCAAAAAGAAAGCGCGTTCCGGTCAGACAAGGAGCGTTTCGTATGAGTAAGCAGGAAGAGAAGATCGGGTTCTACAGTCAGGAGTGGATGAAATTCATGAAAGAGAATCATCCGAAGATTGTTCGGGAAATGAAGGCAGCGCGTTTTCGGGAAACAGCGCAAAAGGTCGAGCGCAGCGCCCGTGACTACCGTGAACGACTGAACCGGCAGTATGCACAGACAACACCGCCGCCGGAGGATCCTGCACAGTACCGGTCATGGAAGTATACGCGGGACTATTATGTTGAAAGCGCCGTTATGCGGGAGTGCGTGCTGGTGTGGTAATAGGCAACCAAAAACACAAGCACGCCAATGGAACACACTGTAAATCTGTAGTGGTACGATCAGGTTTTGCCCCCAATAACGAAAAACTTTTCGATTTTCAATATAAAAAATACGAAAAATCACCGACTTCTCTCTTTGAAAATAAAAAAGTCAAAAGCAGTGTCGTTCAATTGAAATCGAAAAAGTGTGTCGAGCCAGTTTCTGTTTCGGCTTTCTCCTAAACCGTTGATGATTTTAGGAGAAAGAATCAGAGGTTAGGAGAATATAAGTAAGCGTAAAGTACGCATACGATTGTATGGCGATGCGGGAACATCAGCTTAAGAAATCACCGCCTGACCGAAATCAGGCGGTGATTTTGCTGTTTATGAGGTGTTACTGTTCATACGGATACTTCATGATGTCTCAGCTTCTGTGAGATGCCTGTCAGCGTCACTCCAGATATCCTCATGCAGCAGCGTCAGCAGCTTCGGCCGCGACTGTGGCTGCTGCTGTTTGCCGAGCAGCTGATCCCATGTGAGAACCTTTCCGGCAACTGTATTGTTGACGTAATAGATCAGGATATTCTGTACATCATCAACAGAGAGTTCGCCGTCTTCATTGACATCCGCTGCTTTGATCTGTTCGTCAGTCAGTCCCATGTCCTTTCCTGAAATCCGCATCGTATATGCTTTCAGTGCAAGCTGCGCGTCCTCAACGCTGACTTCGCCGTTACCATCCACATCACCGGTTACAACCTCCGGTTTCGGTGGTTCGGTTGTCGTGGTCTGTGCCGGTGTTGTATCCGTTCCGCCGTCGGAAGTAATCGCTGTGGTTGTGTTCTGTGTTGTCGTTTCAGAAGTTGTTGTAATCGCTTCCGATGCGGTCGTGCGCTCTGCCATTGCGGTCGTTGCCTGAACTGTCGTGGTAGTAGCCTGAACTGTCGTAGTTGTCGCCTTAGCGGTCGTGGTGGTCGCAGGAGCGTTTGTTGCGGTAACCTTTGCAGTTGTGGTCATAGCCTTGGCCGTTGTCGTAGTCATCGCAGCACGCGTCGTGGTGATCTTAGCAGTCGTGGTTGCCGCCTTGGCTGTTGTAGTAGCCGCCTCAGCAGTTGTGCCGCGAACGGTCGGTACCGCTGTTGCAGCAGCGACTCGTGTAGTCGTCGTTGTCATCGCGGTAGTGGTTGCGGCGGCGGTAACAGATGTGGTAACTGCAGCGGGAATCTCACCGATACTTTCAAAGCGATAGCCGTATTTATCCGCATATGCTTCGATCGGAGAACCGGTATAGCCGCGGATCACACCGTCATAGTATGCGACGCGCTTACCGGATTCCTCATCCGTTCTGCGTCCGTTGCAGATCGCTTCCGGATCGTCAGCAATGCGGCATTCCGGATTCAGGATCGTCACAGACTTCATCGCGGCATTGTTATTCAACGCTCTTTCTTCAATATACGATACTTTTTCCGGGATCACGATCTCTTCCAGAGATTCGCAGCTTGCGAACGCATAATTGCGGATCTTTTCCACATTCTGGCCGATGACTGCTGTTTTCAGGTTTTTGCAAAGCAGGAAGGCATCTGTGTCGATTTCCGTCACACTTTCCGGAATGACGATCGCCTGAAGATTCGAGCATTTTTCACACATCGAATTCGAAACTTTTTTCAGATTTTCCGGAAGCTTCAATTCTTCCAGCATCGTGCACTCTGTAAACGCAGAATGCTCAATTTCAGCATTTGTTTCGGAAAGGTCAATGCTGTACAGTCCCTTACAGTATGCGAAAGCCAGGTATTCGATCTTTTCCAGTCCTGCCGGGAACTTGATGAATGCAGGCGATGCGGAACGCAGGAACGAATCTGTTTTGATTGTCTTTACCGTATTCGGAATTTCGTAGACAGAGGCAATTTTTCCGGACGGATACATGAGAAGCTCTGTCTGATCCTTGTTGAACAGAACGCCGTCAACAGAAGAAAACGTCTCATTGTCGGGGTCAACATTGATCGCTTCCAACTTCTCACGGTAAGGGAACCAGTGGAGGTCGATTGTCTTGACCGTTTTCGGAATGTTCATGACCTTCAGCATTCTCGGAATGGAAGTGGAAGCCGAAAGTGCGATCTCCGTGACCGGTTTGCCCTCGATCGTTTCCGGAATCGTAATTTCGATCGGATAAGGATAATCCTCAGAAAGCGAGCTGATAACGATTTCATTATCCCTGGTCAGATAGGTCAGGTACTGCAGAACGCTGTCAGGATCATCCTGAAGTGCCGCAGCCTTGCCGCCTGAGATGTCCGTGAACTTCACATTGAACTTCTCTGCGAATTCTTCGGCCGGGGAGCCGGGATAGCCGCAGATCTCCTCAAGGTTCTTGAATGTCTCCTTGCCGGTATAAGTGATTGTGCATTCCGGGTTCTCAAAAACGATGCGGCGGAGCGACGCAAGGGAATTCAGTCCGTTTGTTCTGATCGTTTTGATTTCCGCAGGGAAAACCAGTTCTTCCAGCATAAAGAATTCTGTGAACGCATAATTATTCTGGCTGTTCGCAGCAGTCGTGTCATCGCAGACAACGCGCTTGTCACGATAATGTCCCATATAGAATGTCGGTGTATTTTTGATATTCTCGGGCAGTGTGACCGGAGAAAGTGAATAGCAGTCGCAGAAAGCATACTGGCTGATCTTTTCCAGTCCGTCCGGCAGCGTAACAGAGGTAATGGGACAATATCTGAACACATAGGAACCGATTTCCGTTACCGTCTCCGGAATCTCAATATTCTTCAAAGACCGGCACTCAAGGAATGTTTCATCTCCAAGCTTTTTCAGATCGGCAGGCAGTCTGACAGAATCCAGATAGGTGCATCCGCTGAATGCTTCGGATGTGACCTCAACGCCGTCCGGAATGTAGATCGAATGCAGGCGCACACACTTTTTCAGGTTGATGCTTCTGACAGGCTTGCCCTCAATCGTTTCCGGAACTATGACATCATGCGGCAGATCATCCGTGAAGCCGTTGATGATTGCATACTCAACGGTGACGCCGTTCTTATCCTTCGTGCTGGCGAACCGATAAACCAGACCGCTGACATTCGGTACGGTGGTTGTAACTGCTGTTGTTGTCGTGACCGCTGCAGCTGTTGTGCGTGTGGTCGTGACCTTGGGCGTTGTGGATGTCGGGACAGTCGTGACCGGCTTTGTCGTAACCGGCTTTGTCGTGACCGGCTTTGTCGTGACCGGCGTCGTTCCGGTTGCGGGTACGGATGTGCTGGTAACTTTTTTGGTCGTAGTGACCGTGGTTGTTGTCACAGTCGTTGTAGTGGTAGTTGCGGCTGTGGTAATATATGCAGGTGCCGTACCGAGCGATTCAAACGCGATACCATAGTTATCCGCATATTTTTGTGCAGTGGAGCCGTCGTAACCGTGAATGATACCCTTGAACTGCGGCTTCGCGGTTTTATCGGTCGTATAAAGCACGGACTTATCCATCGGGATCTCACAGAACGGATTCAGAACCGTAAAGCTGCCGAGTGTCAGCATATTGCCAAAAGAGTCACTGTTAAGTTTCACAACGCTTTCCGGCAGTGTGATTTCTGTCAGTCCGGCACATCCGCCGAAGGCATTGGTTCCGATCGTTGTCAGCTTTGACGGAAGCTTGAGTTCTGTCAGAGCCGCACAATCGTTGAACGCATACTTCTCGATATCAGTGATACCGGCAGGAAAATCAATGCTTTTCAGCGCCTTGCAGTCGTTAAACATATTCTCCGGAATAACGGTCATGCCGGAAGGCAGCCTGACCTCCTCCAGTTCGTGGCACGCATTGAACACATAGTTTCCGATGGTTGTAACAGAATCCGGGATCTCCGCTTTTTTCAGTACAAAGCAGCAATAAAACGCCATACTGCCGATTTCTTTCAGAGAATCCGGCAGCTCGACAGACTCCAGTTCATGCTGATTGGAGAACGCCTCCTTACCGAGATATACAACGCCCTCGGGGATCGTCACAGCGGTCATATGGTCATTGCTGTACGAGCCGAACGCATCATCGGCAATGCCGGTGATCCCGCTCGGAATCGTTACTTCCCCTTCACATTTTTCCGCATCGATCAGAATGTTGTTGATAACAACGAAATTATTATCTGCGTGAAGCGCTTTCAGAAACGAAGTCGAGTAGAATGCTCTTGCACCAAAGAAAGTAACTGTTTCCGGTATGGTGACATCTTTGAGCGCATCACAGCTGAAGAATGCATGGGAACCGATCTCCGTAAGGGAATCCGGCATCACGACAGTTTCAAGCTTATCACAGCCGCTTGCGATCGAATCCGGAATCTTCTTCATATTATTCGGCAGCGTGAGTGATTTCAGTTCAGAGCATTCGTAAAACAGCCCTTGATCGATATCAGTCAGGGTTTCAGGGATGACCGCAGAAGTGATACCGGAAGCGTTGAATGCGTATGTTCCCGTTGTTTTCAGGGAAGCAGGAAAAGCGACGCTTGTGAGCGCCGTGCATTTCGCAAATGCGTGATCATCAATGCTGACAAGGCCCTCATTCAGCGTCAGATTTTTCAGGGATTCGCACTCGCTGAATGCATAGCTGTTGATTTTTGTGATTTGAGACGGAATGACCACCGTTTCCAGAGAAGTACACTTTGCAAAGCTGGATTCGCCGATTTCCGCGGCAGCATCCGGGATCGTGAACGACGTCAGCGCCTTGCATTCATTGCAGATTCTTTCCGGAATGACTGCGAGATCCTTCGGCAGAACGATATTTTTCAGTTGATAACAATTGCTGAACGCGGCTCTGCCGATCTCCGTAACATTTTCCGGAACGATGATCTCAGTCAGATTGCGGTTGCTCATGAATGCCTGCGAACCAATGGATTCCAAAGTCTCGGGAAGCTTCAGCTCAGGTTCCACGGTGCAGTAAAATGCATAAGTGCCGATTTTTTTCAGACCTTCGTTCAGATTGATTTCAGCCAGCTTGCTGCAATTGCTGAATGCCGAGTTTCCGATTTCCGTAACCCCGGCAGGAATCGTGACCGCAGTCAGCGCCTGGCAGCTTTCAAACGCAGAATTTCCGATACGTGTAAGCGTGGAAGGCAGCGTCAGGGAAGCCAGTGCCTTCTGCTTTTGAAACGCTTTGTCTCCGATTGCCGTAACCGGCATGCCGTCGATTTCAGCAGGGATCGTGTAGGTTTCCGGAAGTTCTCCCTCTGTACCGGAGATTGTGACCTGTCCGTCGGTGACGGTGTATTTCAGCAGGTCAGCGGTCAGTTCACTTGCCTGCGCACTGGCTGCATATGCTGTCTGTGCCGGCATTTCCGGTATCGGAACTGCGGCGATCATCAGACAGAGAGCACTCAAAAACGCAAGCACTTTTTGTTTGTTCAAAACAATCGACCTTCTTTCTTAAAGTTAAAATTGTGGATTGGAACAGACTTATTATATCACAATGGCAACTGCAAGTCAATCGGAACGAATCTACAAATCCTTATACATTTATCTGTATTTTTCAGAGGATATATAAGAAATATCTAAGGTCCTTATAACGATATTTTTTCCATTACAGGCATAGGATAAACAAATGCTGTGATATATCATTTGAATCATAGGATAAGTTCATTATTGGAGAATGAAAGCATATCATAAGAAAAACGTTCCGCATCTTTCATACGCACCGGTTTTACGAAGTGACGGCAGGATTTCATGTGTGACCCAGTGTTTGAACCCTCTAGCGTCCGGCATCTTACTGGATACGATCAGGCTGTATACGCCGGACTCGTTGATTACGGTCAGATTCTGCATTCCGCCGACGGTGGTGCATTTCGTTATACCCTTGTCCTCCTCGTCCACATGGTCGGCAATCGCCATGCAGCAGTTTTTATAGCCGAGAATTCTTGTGACATTCTGTGGCTGCCGGTTTTCAGCCGGCCGCAGGCTAAACGTTGCCTGTATGCTGCTATTCAGTTGTCAAGGTGCCGCGGGATTCTAATTTGCCCCTTCACTATTTATGGTGTTTCAGAGGCGTTTTTTCACCCCCTTCTGACGGAAGACGCAAATCATTCTCTGATATGCCCGAAGTATCGGGCGGAAACGCGGCTTGTCTTAGGCGTTTTGTCAAATCCTTCAGGAACGATCAGAAAAGTACAATATACGCTTTCGTAAGGTAAGCGTAAAATCCCGGACGTCTACCCTCCAAGTGTCTAAATGAGTATAATAGACTCTAAGCAGATCCATAGACCAATTTGGAAAATCTAAATTGGTTCATGGAGTAAGTTGGAGTAAATTGGACACAGGAGGAACCGGTATGGAGGCAAAAACAACAGCTCTTGCGGCGGTAAAACAGGACGTTCGCCTGCAGGAATGGTCAGCTCAGATTGAAGCGCAGCAGGCAAGCGGCCTGACTGTTCGGCAATGGTGTATAGAGAACGGAGTTAAACCCAAGACTTATTATTATCACTTGAAAAAAGTCAGGGAGCAATTTCTGGATTCTTCTCCGACAATCGTGCCGTTGAATGTGCCGCAGCAAAGTGCAGATATCCGGATTGAAAAGAACGATCTGCATATCTCGCTGCCGACCAGTATTACGCAGGATACACTGCTGGCATTGGTGAATGCGCTATGCTGAACGATCTGCCTGCCGGTCAGCAGGTCTATCTGATCACCGGATATACCGACCTTCGCCGCTCAATCGACGGACTTGCATCAATTATACAA
>JAFWUX010000206.1 GCA_017523995.1 Oscillospiraceae bacterium
ATCATTGCCGTTTGATGCCGTGCCGCCGCCGGAATATGCCGGTACACCGCGGCTGATGACCGGATTTGCAGCAGCGGTCTGTTCCGCGGCGCTGACCGTTACCGCGCTCTGCTGAACAATGGGCTGAGAATAAACCGCAGTATTTGTCGTCAGTGTCAGTACCGCGAGTAATCCTGCAAGTGCTTGTTTCATAATAAATCTTCCCCCGAATAAAGCTTTTCAGCTTATTATGTTTCTATTATAAAAGATCAATCCGGAATAAACAATGACAGAATTCATCATCTATAAGCATGATTTGCGCAAAAGAAATAATTGTTTTACAGATTTGCAAGTTTATACAGCGTGACCTCTGAAAATGTGATGCTGCCTGTCTGCTCGCCGATCATAAATACAATTTCTGCATCCTCCGCCGCTTCGTTCAGATCAAACGCTTTCAGAGTTGTTTCGGTATCAGTCGTTCCGCTCACATAGACCGTTTCCGGGTCACGCATACTGTGGATTTCATAGGGAATCTCGCCATTTAGACCTGCCGCTTTGAAGCTAAGTTCATATTTACCCGTCGGCAGTTTCAGGTTCGGTACATATACCGTGACGGATTCCGGTAAATTGCCTGCTGCTGAGATATTGACGTTCATTGAGCGGTTCCATTCCGCATAATACGGCCATGCATTTGCGCCGCTTTCCGTATCAATTTTCGATTCCAGCTTGCTTTCCGCCGCAAGGTCAATACCGATCTTGTCAGACGGTCTGCCGAGCGCTGCCGCGATCTTGTCTGCAAGCAGATATGCATTTTTCTCATGTGTCCGCGGGGAAGGATGCCAGTCTGCACCGAGATCGTTCATGTCCTGAACCGGTGATTCATAGCAGGTAATCTTCGTGTCGCCGACTGCTTCAACTGCCGCTTCGATATAGGGATACAGCTCCGCGCAGCCCATGATACCGAGCGTGCAGATAATATGCGCATCAGGGTTGCATTTCCGGATCTGTTTGAGGAATTCTTCATACTTCTCCTGATATTCCGTGCCGCGCGTTTCCAGTTCCGTTGTAGCATAGGAATCATCGTTTGTGCCGAGATTCAGCACGACGACATCGACCGGATGTGCGTCAAAATCCCACGCAGCCTGATAATCGTTCGGTTTGCCGACCATCTCATAGTAGGGCGGAACGAGCGAATCCGTATTCTTTGTGCCGTCGTTCGTATAGCCGGAAACAATGCCGTGACCACTGTAACAGACTGCGCTGTAATCCGCATCCAAAAGCTGTGCTGCCAGATAGGCATAGGACAGCGAGAAGTTTTCAGTTGATGTCGAAAAGCCGACATACTGCGATTCCGCCTCTACACCGTATGCGCAGGTGATCGAGTCTCCGATGAACTCAATCGTCAGATCTTTCTTCGGTGTCGGTTTGACAGGCTTTGCAGAGGATGACGTAACCGTGATGTCCTTCACGCCGATGCAGCCGTTATTGGCTTCGGAAAGATGCATGACCTTGACTGCGGCGGTTCTGGCTGATGTGCCGCTGAACAGTTCGACAGTCTGCTCCTTTTCACCCATCACAACATCTTTGATGAGCTCGCCGTCCACATAAACGCCGTAGCGAGGACGGTATTTTTCTTCGGAATTGATACCGCCGTCACCGCAGATTGTCACGCTTGCTTCCGTACCTGTGACAGTGCATTCCATTGCGGAACCGCTGTGAACAAGCCATGTGACACCGTCTTTTCCGAGTGTTCTGCCGATAAGCTTGGTATTCTCTTCTGATAAAGGAATCGTCTGTGTTTTGAGCTCGCCGGTATCGTCGTCCGGCTCTGCGAGCAGAGAACGCTTCATCAGCGTCAGATCAACTGCATTGACTTTTCCGTCGCTGTTGTAGTCATCGGCAGTGGTGATTGTGCCTTGTGCGGTGAGTGATTTCACCAGATGCCGCACGTCAGTGACAGACAGTGCTTCGGCGCTGAATGGTCGGATTACCGCCGCAGCTGCCAGTGTCAGAGCGGCGGTCATCGCCGTATTTTTTCTGCTTTTCATATTGAACCCCCCGATTCATAATACCGCAGTTTGACCGCGGCTTTCAATTTTATTCTAATACAGCCCGGCGATAATGTCAATCATATTTTGCTGAAAAACAGCCGAAATTAACAATTTGGTGATAATTGCTGCAATACAAACCGATCACTTATATTTATATAATGTCAAACTGCATCATCGCCCCGCGTTCCGTAGCGGATTTCGGCAGCATATCTATTGACAGCGCGAACAGAATATGATAAAGCAAAGAGGGTGGTTCAGAGATCTATACGACTTGGCCGGAGCGGTGCGAAAAATCACAATCTTCCAATAACGCACTGTTTTCTGCACAGTTCCTTTGTCAGCGGTTCCGCGATGAAACACACGCGCCTGCGGAATACATATATTCCGCAGGCGCGTGTCTTATATTTGTATATGCTGCATGACGAGGCGGGTAATATCCGCTGCACCGTGTTGCTCATTTTTACATTTACTGCTTCTTCATTCCATTTTCAAGGGGTTCTTTTTTGGGTGCGGGGGCTTTTTTGTGGTTTTGCACTGCGGCCTGCTGATCCAGCCGCACCTGACTTTTCAAATATGCATTGAGCAATTGATTGCCGGTTCCTTCCTTTGCAAAGTTGATGATCTGCTCTTTGGAATTCTCCTGAAGCATTTTCTCAAACGCAGGCTCAGCCTTGATTTTTTCAATATTTGCTTCAACCGTAGAATTCATCAGGGCATTGAACATCTTTTTCTTCTTCACAAGATTGACGGCATTCTTGTTCACGGACGTCAGATAGATCATGGTAGCGACCTGCGTTTTGAACTGGTCATCGCTGATCTCCGGATGGTTTTGCAGATAGTCCTGCCTGTTTTTCAGCAGTCTGTGCAAGGTTTCCTCCGGTTTTGCCGCAACCTCGCGCTTATCTACTGTGTTCTGGACAAGACTGCGCATTTTGACCGCGGCTTCTGACAGCTTCGTTGAAAATGCTTTGCGCTTTTGCTGAGTTTTGCTGGGGTGATCCTGATCATTGACATGGCTGGTATAGTTTCCGGCTGCATTGCTGAGGCTGTTGATGCCGGAGATCAGACCCGAAATATCCTCTGCACTCAGTGCCGTGCCTTTTTTCAGCTTATTATTAAGCTGCTTCGTGTATTCTGAAAATGTTTTTGACTGGTCGGAAAGATTGGTGAAGAAGGCGGATTCACCGTGAAAAATGCTGGTGCAAGATGAAATGCCGTCTTTGCAAGCCTTTGCAAAGCCCGAAGCATATTTCATCAACTGTTCATCCGTCATCGAGGTTATGGCTTTTTCTGCGGCGAAGCTCTGTTGTAAATCGTCCAGCAGCTTTTCTTCCTTCTCCTCGACAGCTTTTGCGAATGCGGTTTCTTCGATCGCCTTCTTCGAGAATTCCTCAACCTGCAGCCCCTTTGTGAAGATGACCTCATCCCGTTTTTCACCCGGCTTGGTGGATCTCAGCAGGCTGGGCAGAGTTGTTGTGAAGGTGGTTTCGACTCTGCCGAAAAGGCTTTGTTTTTCTGCTGCCAGATCAGACAGCTTCATATTATTCCATTCTTCATCAGCCACTGTCTTGATCTGACCGTTTTTGATACGCTCCTGAACCGCTGTAAAGCGGTCAACGGCGGCGTATATCTCCTTCTGATTGAGCCCCTGTCCCTCCAGCGTGTGAATCAGTGCATTGGCACTCATGTTTTTGATCTTATCAGCCATTTGCTCCGATACGACCTTGACAGAGTCCAGCGGCGGCAATTGGTTATAATTCTTATCCGGTGCAAGTTTGATCGTTCCGAAGGAAAGGTCGTTGTCAATGCCGGTCACGCCGAGACACTTTGTGCCGTCCGGTGAGAACTGATAAAACAGGTTCGATTCGTTCCGGTCAACATTCATGCAGATGTAGTCGAGAATCTGAATATCTGCGATGTTTTTCAGCGCCGGAGAACCGTCAAAGCCTGCCGGTGTAATTTTTGCTTCCGGATCACCCGGCTTGATGCTGCTATAATCTATACCGGGAGCTTGTTTCATGAAAATGCCGTTTGTGATCTTGTCGCCGACCTGAACCTGCATCGTGGTAGACTGTGCTAGCACATCGGGAGAACCGAGCAGCTCCGCCATTTTGGACATCGCAACATTGCGCTTGTCGATCGTACCGTTCTGGTCTGCACCATACAGAACATAACCGCATCTCAATCTTTCCGGAAGCGTTTGCGCATCTGATAAAATATTCTTGTAATATGAATTGAATGCACGGTCTTTCTGGAGCCGTTCAGCAGTTTCTGCATCAAAGCCGAGTTTTTTCAGATCGTAATTGTGAGGCGCATAGCTAGTGTTGCCGCCTTCCCGCAGGTAGCTCTGTGTCCGCTTCATGACCTCTGCCCATTCCGGATTGCCGCCTTCGCCGGACAGCTTTTTGATCTCGCGCTCAAAAAGCTGTTTGAGCTGGCTTTTGCCGTTGACAAATGTCTCGGCGGTGAAATAGCCGTTTACGGGCTTGCCGTCCTTGTCGTCAAAGGTGAGCGGGATTCTTGTGCTGCTTAGACCGTGCTTGCTGCTGAGTTTCTGGTTTTCGTCGATCACGAGCTTGATATTCTCCGGATTATCAATGCCGAGAATATCATTTTTGCGAATCTGGTACTTGATGCCGGTACCGATCGGCTTGCCTTCCAACGCCTCGACTTTCGGGGCCTCCTGCTTTTTAATACCGAACAGAACGTCTTTCGCCTTTATTTCCCGCTGTTCATATATATCCTTTTTTTCCTCCCTTTTATTATGCTCCTTGACGATCTTGTTCATGTTTTTGAGCGTCGCAAACTGGTTCATTTCTGCTTTATCCGTAGCTTCGTTTGCGAGCGAATCCAGACTGTATTTATTCCAGTCCTTTTCCGGAACGGTGCGCAGATGGCCGGGTGCAACGGTTCCGGCCGGCGTCGGATGATTTGTATAGTATTCCTTGCCCTCTTTGATCGCATTTTGCAGAATCTTCGTGCGCTCCCACGCAGCATTGATCTCCTCGTTCCGCAGACCGTAGCCGCGCAGCGCAAGACGGAGCTGATCCTCCTGAAGGCTCATAATCGTCTGCGCGGTCTTTTCTCCGATCGCGCCCATATTTTTCGGCAGGATGAACTTGTTGCCCAGAATCTTGTCGCTTTTCGGATCCGGTACATTCAGACCGAATGAAAGATCGTTGTCGATACCGGTAATGCCGGTCAGCATGGTCTTGCCGTCAACCTCGCCGAAGCGCATCATGAGATTGCCGGCGTGTCTGTCGAGATTTCCGCAGATGAAGTCGATCGCCTGTATAGCGGCAATATCGTCAAAGACGGCCGGATTATTATAGACCTCAGCATTTGCATGCTGCATCGGGCTTTCCGGATTCCGGTCATAGGCATTGTAGTCAAAGGCCTTTGTCATGAAGGTTCCGGCAGTCGGCACGCCGTTTATGATGGCGATCATGGGTTGTGATTCCGCAATCAGTCCTTTTTTTCCGACCAGCGTGGAAACTGCGCTCATGGCGGCATTTCGCTTGTCAATATTGCAGCCGTCCGCTGTTCCGAGCCATTTGCTGCTACGGCCGACATATAGATTTTGGGTAAGATTCTGCTTATAATATTCCGTTGAAAATTCGCTAATCGCCTGCAAAAATTTCGGATTTTTGGCAAAGCGATTGCGCTGTTCCTCTGTAAAGATGTTTCTCAGTGCGCCGTAGTAATAGCTGGTTGCTGCTTCCTTCATCTCATCCCGATCATCGGTCCACTTCAAATCATTGCCGATCTTGATCGCTTTTTCAAGTGAAACATTGAGGAGCTGTTCTTTTATCAGATCATAATAGGATGTTTTTTCCAGTCCGTCGAACATCTCCGACAGCTCCGGATATTTCTGACGGTATTTGCGGAAGAACATCTTGTTGTCCTCAGTTCCGTGAATCGTAGAGGAGGCAGTGAAATAACCGTCCAGTCCGCCGCCCGGTGCATCCGGCACCTGAATCGGGATTCTGGAGGACAGCACGCCGCCCTTGCTGACGATCTGCTGTTCACCGAGATCGACTGTCAGGGTTCGGCCGCGTTCGATGATTTCATCGAGCGTCAGCGGGTGATCCTTGTCAATCGTTACGGAATCCAGCGCGACACTGTCTTTTGTCAGCAGCTCCTTTACCTTTCCGGCGATTTCCTTCATTCTGCCGGCAATACCGTTCTGCTCCGTGCTTGTCAGAACGTTGTCGCATTCCGTCAGCGCTTTGCGGTAGGTATCCTTGAGTGCATCGAGGCTGATCTGATCCACAATCGGATATTTTCCGTTTTTATCCGGCTTGTAGAAATCCTCGGAAAGCTGATTGATCGCCCATGTCCAGCGCGTAAACTCACTGTACCGCTCGGCATCCTCCTCTGAGAGAACCGTTTCGCTGATCTGGCGGGAAATGTCCAGATAATTGCGCTGCATCTCAGTGAGATAAAGCTCTACTTTCTCGTTGTTCAGTTGATCCTTTGACATCCTGATTTCCTCCTGCTGATGTAGATTTTGGAATATTGCTGCACAGTATCTCACAGCAATCAGATTAGATGATTGCTGTCATTATATTATATATACCTGAAATTTTGCTGTTTGGGTGCTAATCTTGCTCGTTTTTTATCCGAAAAAGTTCGTCATCGCCGGTATAACTGATGCGGCTGATACTGATACTATACAATAAATTTTGTGCTTTGTCAACAGATACCGAATAAAAGCATTTGAGTAAGAATATGAGGATACGAGAGAGGATAGCCGGCAGTAGATCCCGACCTTCGGCATGATCGACCTCTTCTTGTGGATTATGTACGGATCAGCTTGACTTTTCATCTTTTCATTCGCAATCTTTCCGATCTTTTCCGTGACGGCCTGCCGCCGCAGCTCACGTCTTTGTGCTGTGAAGCTTCGTCGAATCCTGAGTGTTTCTTTCATCGGCTATCCGCATCAGGAAGCGGTGAAAAACGGAAGGTGTAGTCGGAGGCAGCGGGCAGGGGAGCAGAGAACGTAAGTCTGCCAATGCTGCAGGACGTATCCTTATATTGTTATGCAGTTTCCAGCATTTTCAGCAGTGCTCTTACATCCATAACCGTAACAAATCCGTCAGAATCCAGATCCGGATCGGCATTCAGCAAACCGAGGCGCTGCGCATCATTCAAGGTATCGTCCTCGTTGACAAAACGCGCAAGCAGAACCGCGTCAGCGACCGTGATTTTTCCGTTTCCGTCCATATCACCCCTGATCGCATCCGGTGATTCACCGAGAGAAGCAAAGGGGAATCCGTGTTCTTCTGCAAACTGCTGTGCAAAAGAGCCGTTATAGCTGTGAATCGTCGTATTTCCGTCATTATGCGGAATGGTATCGTAGATGTTTTCGACCGAAATCATGCAGTTCGGATTCTCTATTGTAATCTCCTGCATCTTATCACATCCGTAAAATGCATAATTGTCGATCAGCGTGACGCTTTGCGGAATCGTGATTTCTTCGATGGCCGTCTGCCGGAAAGCACAAGGGCCGATTTCCTGCATATCACTGCCAATCTCAACATCCTTCAGGCTTTCGCACATTGCAAAAGCCCACTCCCGGATATGTGTGACGCCGTCCGGAACGGTGATTGCTTTCAGGGAAACATCCTCGTAAAAGGCATACGGCTCGATGCATTTCAGGCTGTCGTTCAGGCTGACCGTTTCCAGCGACGTACAGTGCGAAAATGCAAATTCTCCGATGGTTTCGACACTGTTTCCAAGCACCACCTCTTTCAGATTGGAACAGCCGCAGAAAGTATTTGGCTGGATTTCTGCAAGTCCGTTTCCGGTCTTTACAGATGTCAGTCCATCACATCGGTAGAACGCCAATTCGCCGATAAAAACGGTACTGTCCGGAATCGTAACAGCGGTGATATCCTTGTTTTCACTGAATGCATTGGCGCAGATTTTTGTGACGCCCTCCGGAATGATAACATCACCGGTGCAGCCGGAGCCGTCCAGCAAAATACCGCTGACAATGACAAGCGGATCATTCTCCTGTAACGCTCTGCACCATGCCGTATCCTCAAAGGGATTGCTTTCGACACGGATACTGCCGGGGAACTGAACATCAGCCAGGTTTTTGCATCCGTAGAATACACCGGAGCCGACAAATTCCGTGCCTTCCGGTATGACAATTTTAGTGAGCGAATCGCATTCGGAAAATGCACTGCTGCCGATATTTTTCAAACTGTCCGGAAATGTAAAATCACCGAGCTGTTCGCAGCCGGAAAAAGCGGCACTTTCGATTTCGGTCAGACCGTCCGG
>JAFWUX010000207.1 GCA_017523995.1 Oscillospiraceae bacterium
GCCGTCGCCGTTGCAGTCTGCGTTCAGCAATCCCTGTGCGCTGACCTTTGCCGTGGAATCCTCCGCGATCAGTCTGGCGAGCAGCACGGCATCGGAGACATCGCGGACCTTGTTGCAGTCCACATCGCCGCGCAGAATCTCGGCTGCGGGGGCTTCTGTTGCGGTTGTGACGGTGGTTTCTGTGGTGGTGACGGTTGTCGCGGTTGTGGTGACAGTTGTCTCCGGTGCGGTTTCCGCCGCTGCCTCTTTGACAAACACAGTATAATTGACAACCGT
This sequence comes from Oscillospiraceae bacterium, assembly GCA_017523995.1. Next base: position 277 of record JAFWUX010000207.1, read on the forward strand.
GCCGCTCATGCCGTTTGTGCCGAGCGTGACCTCTGCGCCGTTCTCAAAGGCCTTTTTGTAGACGGAGAAGGTGACATCGTTATCGGTTGCGGCGGTCATTGCGGTTTTCTCCCAGCCGGAAAGCCATGCCGGAACCGTTCCGTTCGCCTCGACGCGGTTATCGAGCAGGACAAAGGTGTCGATCTTTCCGCCGGCTTTGAACGATGCAAGCTCTGCATCGGTATTCTTCGAGCCGCATGCGGATTCGATGACCTCGGCGCCCTTGAGCGCATCGGGAACGGTGATGTAGGTGTAGTCTCTGTCGCCGAACACCTTGCTGCCGACTGCCGCGCCCTGTTCTGCAAGCTTCCAGCCGGAAGCATTCGCGGTATCCTTGATCTGCAGATCCTTGACATACTTGCCGCTGATGACAACAGGCTCAGGCGGCGTGAAGGGTGCTGCGGAATTGTTCAGCTTGATCTTCGGGCGTGCAGGCAGTGCCGCGTCACTGGCAAGATAATAGCTGGTGTGCGGCGGCTGATTATAGGAAGACTGCTCGCAGCAGTTCTGTGCGCGGTACTGCATATCGTGCATCAGATTGGTCAGCCGGACAGACGTCGGGGCTGTTGTGCACCAGATGCGCAGCTTTTTGTTATCCGATGTGCGCATGACCAGTTCCTCGCGCCAGTCGCCGAAAAGGTCGGCAGTCAGGCAGGGGACAGCCTTTGTGCTGTTGTTGGATTCGCAGCCGGAAGCGGTGAAAATCTGCTGGATGGTGTTGGCATCCTTCATTTTGGTGATGCCGGTGCCGGAGAGCATTTCGCGCTCGAGATCGCCGTCCCAGTAGATCAGGAAGTTCATGGAAAGGCTCTTGCCCGAGATTTTCTCGCCCTTGCTGTTCATGACGGTATTCGCCGGTCTTGCGCCCCAGAATTCGCCGCCCTTGTTGCCTGCCCAGACATTATCCGCGCAGCATCTTCCGGTATCCTTGTCGCCGTCCTTGTGGAAGATCACCTGACCGTTTTTCGCGTCAAAAAGCGTGACGCCGTATGTGGGACCGTGCTCATGGCACTGCCACAGCTCAAGCCCGGGGCGATCCGGAACGAGATCGCCGAGATGCTGTGCATCGCCGTGTCCCTTGCCGGAGCACCAAAGTCCCTTGCCGTTGTCGTCGATGATGCAGTCGCCCATGCAGATCTCCTGTCTGCCGTCATCATCCACATCGCCGACCATGAGATTATGGTTGCCGTTTCCGGCATAATTCTTATAGTCTTTATTGGTATCAAAGATCCAGCGCACCTTGAGCTTTTTGTTTTCGACATCGAGTGCGGAGATCGTCATTCTCGTGTAGTATCCGCGGTTATAGATCGCGGAAGGATGCACGCCGTCGAGATAGGCGATGCCGCTGTTGAAGCGGTCTACGCGATTGCCGTAATTGTCGCCCCATGAGCCGACATTGCCGCGCGGTACGGGGAAGCTGATCGTATCAAGTGCAGCGCCGGTCTGCCCGTCAAAGAGCGTCATATATTCTGCGCCGGAGAGGATATAGCCGCTGCCGTTGCGGTAATTCTTGGAGCCGTCTCCGATGACCTTGCCCTTGCCGTCTTTGGTGCCGTCCGCAGTTTTCGTGATGAGCTCCGCCTTGCCGTCCAGATCGAAGTCTGCAACGCACATCTGCGTATAATGCTGACCTGCGCGGATATTCTTTCCGAGGTCAATGCGCCAGAGCGTTTTGCCTTCGAGCGTCAGACAGTCAATCAGAACATTGTCAGTCTGACCGGACTGGGAATTATCCGCCGAAGCGCCGTCCCATTTGAGAAAGATCTCATACTGACCGTCGCCGTCCACATCGCCGAGACAGCAGTCATTCGGCGTATAGCGTCCGCCGGGGTAATTCAGCGGGATATCAAAATAATTCACGCCGGATTTGAATTTGCATTCCTGTGAGCCTGTGACCGTTCCGTTCACGACGGTATCGACGCGGTATTTGGAATTCGGACTGCCGCCGTTGTCCTGATAGCAGGTTGCATTGCCGGATTTGCTGGTATAGATGAGCTGATCGTCGCGGTAGAGCCGGAATTCCGCATCGTCCGCATCATCGGCGTTCCAGCGCCAGCTGACGAACATGCCGTTTCCGGATTTGACCGCATAGATGCCGCGGTCGAGATACTCCATGACAGCGGTTCCGTTTCCGCCGGCACCGTATGCAGCGGATGCGGCGAGCGGCGCTGCGGCTGAGGCGCAGATGAGAAATGCTGCTGACCAGGCAGTCAGTCTTTGGTACAGTTGTTTCATATATATTCCCCCAATTCCCGTTTTCTTCCCTGACTCTCATTTTGATTCTGCCGAAGGGGCGGCATCATCACGAACCTGACGGCAATGCGGGCAGCACAGGGATCATACATGCCCGCACTGATACCATCCTTTCCTATGTTTATTTTACCGGAAACGGAAGAATTTAGCAATCACCGATTTTCTCATTTTCATGCAGTTTTGTATCATATTGATGTACCAATTAAATCTTGAAGAATAGATGCGCAGGATTTTTGTCATGAGACAAGGCAGAAAGCCGCAGCCTTGCTGAC
>JAFWUX010000021.1 GCA_017523995.1 Oscillospiraceae bacterium
CGGAGGACAAGAAAAAATTCGCCGAGGACGGCGAAAACGATGACTTTTCTGACATTGACATGGATTTTATCGGCGGCTGATGCCGAACCGATAAAGCAACAGCATCAATGTACTATCACAGAGATATAGAACCAACGGGAAAGTGCGGAGGGGCGATGAACGCCCTAAAATGAGGGGATAGCATTTGCAGGAGCAACCGCTATCGAGCAAATATCATGGAAAATATTTGCAATTCCTTGCAGCGACAGAGCGACTGCAAAGAAAGCTGCCCTGAAAGGCAGCGGCGATGACGGAGCATTTTTCGCCCCAACATTGCCGGTTAGCGCCGGGCAGGTAGGACTTTTGTATTGACACAAAAGCTACCTGCTCAGAGGCGTTCCACCTCCGAGACCTCCCCCCGAAGCCGCAGGAGCGGCGGAAAGGAGCCAAAATGCCAAATCGAAAGCGCAATCATTCGATCTGTCTGAAACTGACAGACAAAGAATACGACCTCTGGACTGCAAAGCAGACAGCCAGCGGTCTGAGTAAAACCGACTTCCTGATTCGGGCGATCATACGCGCAGAGGTGCGCATCTACTCCATTCAGGAAAGCATCGCACCGCTTGTTCATGAAGTCCGCAAAATCGGGACGAACCTCAACCAGCTCGCCTACTTCTCCAACATCGGGCAGGACGAGCGTGTCCGTGCCGAGATCGGAGCGATCCGCAGGGCGAATGACGTGGTTATGGGGGAAATCTCAGATTTCCTCGACAAGCCTGAATTTAAGGTAAACGCCATAACGGAGTTATGACCATGTTTGGTAACGTGAATGTGGACTATAAGCCATGTAAATCGGCTTTTCAGGTCAAGCAAGCGGCAGACTATATGCTCGGACGTTTGCCCGAACAGGTACGGGACGGAGTGGTCAAGACGGCAGATAATCTCTATTGGAGCTTCAATGCCGACCGTGACAACTTCGCCCGTGATGTGGTCATGACACGCAAGCTATTCGGCAAGAAAGGTTCCGGGAATGCGAATCTCGCCTATAAGATGTCCATTTCCTTTTCGCCGGAGGACAGCGGCAAACTCAGCTATGAAGAAGCTCTGAAAATCGCAGCGGAATTTGCACAGCAATTCTTCAAAGGCTATGAGGTACTGTTTGCTGTCCATACAGATAAACCGCATATCCATGTGCATTTCCTGATCGGCAACTGCCACATTGATACAGGACACGCTTTCCGCAGGAATCAGCGTGACCTTTATGATATGTGCGAATACTTCGGTCAGCAATGCGAAAAGCGCGGACTGATGCATTCGATCCGTGACAGTTATTTCAAAGCGGATTCCAACACAGACCGTGAGACCTTCGCCGAACGGCAGATGAAAGCCAAAGGCAAGGAAACCTTCAAGGATGAACTCCGTGAGGTCATCCGGATCGAAGTTGCTGATCCGAACAACCATACGCTTGATGATGTGGTCGCCGCCCTGATGAAGCACTACAATGTGGAATGCCGCGTCAGGGGTAACACCATATCTTACCGCCACCCGAATTTTACTGACAAGAGCGGGAATCTTGTTTCCGTCCGCGGCAGTAAACTCGGTGACCAATATACAGTAAGGGGGATAATCAATGAGCTTACCAAGAAATGCGGAGAACGAACCGCAGATACTCGAATCGCAGAAAGCATCGGAAGAAATCTCACAGGAAGTGGATCAGATTTCGGCAATGGTGCGGAGAATGGCACAGAAAGCCGGCGTGAAAAGCGAGAAGTCGCAGCAAAACGAAAAGGTGCTGCTCATGGCATCGGCAGTGATGGAGATGTGCCAAAACTTGCAGACCTTTTCCGAGACTATCAGCGGCGAAATGAAACGCATGAACGAGACACAGCAGCAGAACCTGAACCAGCAGAAAGTGTTCGCAGAAAGCGTAAAAGCCGCGACACACGAGGCGACCGCTAATATCTACCACAATCTGCGAAATCAGGAGAAACAGGCGGTGAACGAGCTGATGCAGTATGTGCAGGCGAACAGCGATCAAATGGAAAAGGATCTCACTGCCTGTGTCGGGAATGTGCGGGCAGCAACAAAAGCCGCAGAACAGGCGACAAGGCAAATCAGCCGATCGGCTGAGCGATTTCGCAAGATCAAGACAATTCGGGACTTGCTGTATTATGCGGCGCCGGTTCTCGTAGCAGTGGATATTATCCTTCGAGTAGCTGACGCAGTTGCGCAGTATCTATAACAGGAGCATCGTTCTGATCGAGATAGCTCCTGACTTCGGAAAGTCTTGTCTGCACAAAATCGGAATCCCTGCCATAAAGTTCAATGAATGTGCGGAACGCAGAAACGATCTCATCACCTTCCGCGCTGTCGTTCAGGCAGAGATGATACAGACCGAGGGAATAGTCACAGTCGGCATAGATCTCGGTATCCTGTAATTCATGTCCCTGCAATTCGGACTTTGCAGAAGATACAAGACTGATCGCTTCATCGGTCTGACCGAGCGAAAACAACAGGTCAGCGTAATTGATGATCGCGCGATACTTATCATAATAGAATGTGCCGTCATCAAGCTGATCGAACAGTGCAAGCCCTGCCTGCATCGCTTTTAATGCCTCTTCTTTTCTGTTGGCGAGATTCAGATAATAGCCGTAGGTGTTCACAGAATTTGCCTGTAACAGAATATCATCGCAGTCCCGTGAACACTTGACGGCTTCTTCTTGCAGAGTAATTGC
>JAFWUX010000208.1 GCA_017523995.1 Oscillospiraceae bacterium
AACGCGGATGCCTGATCCACTGTCGGAGATATTTTGTCAATGCGCTGCCGAAGGAAAAGAAAGCGCATCCCTCATCGGTTGCAGCGGAAGCGGTCAGATACTTTGACAGAATATATCATAAGGAAGGTCTGCTGGCGAATATGACCGCAGAAGAACGGTGCAAAGAGCGTCTGGTAAAGATCAAGCCTTTGCTGGACGGGCTTTTTGCGCGGTTGGAAACGGTACAGTACTTGAAGAGCTGTTCTCTCAGCCTGCCGGGACAATCAGCTTGCCATTCAATACTTGATACTCTGAGACAAGGGACAGTTCTTACTGTCCCTTGTCTCAGGCGCTTACCATCATAGGGGAAGACGCGGTCTATTTGACTCTGTTACATAACTGACGAAAAGAAGCAGCCTGCACAATTTGCACAGACTGCTTTGGGTGTAAGCGTCAAATATAATACCATCTCAGTATACAAGAAAAAGGCTCGCAGTCAACTCAGCGAGCCTTGATTCATACAAATCATTTTCAAATTATACGATTGGTTTGCAGCCCTTAACAATCAAATCGCCAGTCTTTAGATCAGCATTTTTTGTTTTGATCATCAAAACATACGGATAGCCCTCGCCGGCATTCTGCAAATGCGCTTTGCATTTCTTTATTTCTTCTTTCACATATTTGGCAGGTCTGGCAAGCCAGTCCGGATATCCTTCCTGAATATTGCGCTGAACATAGCCGATCTCGCCTTCCCAGCTATCGCTGCCGCGGATGATCCTGACTTGATCCGCAAACCAGAAGGAACCGCAGAGAACACGTCCATACGCATTCGCAATCGGAGACAGCAGCAAGCCGCCCTTTCCGATCACCGCATGTTCCACCTGAAATATCGCGTCATACCAGTTGAATCTTTCTCGTATGGATTCTCTGAATTCCTGTGCTTTTATGACCAGTTTATCATATGCATCTGCCGAAATCTCAGTCATCGGGTCAATCGGCACCGGCTCACGCCCTTTCACCTGTACTTTATATGATACAGGAAACATCACACGAATCTTACTGGCACAAGGCATACATAGGATTTCTCCGTTTTTCAGTGAAACTCTGGGATCACTGTCGGAAATATTTACCGCTGAATTGATGATCGTTCTTCCGCAAACAGAACAAATATCATTTTCCTTCTGACTTGGCATGATCGCACCTCCCGTCGTCTGAGCATTATTCCGCAAACAGGATATCTGCCGGATAGACAAAAAATGCCTCCTCCGCGACCCTCATATTTGCGTAACTGCCTTCATAGACCGCTTCGGCATCATAACAAAGTGAATTGTTCGGGGAATTCATCAGATGCGTCACGGTGATCTGTTCTTCCCGTTCTCTGCGCCGGACATGAAGCACATCCCCGTCGTGAAGTTCTCCGCAGAGAACACGCGCGACAATTTGATATGGCATCTCCTTATTATACTTCTCTTCGCCGTTATAGCTATTTGTATTTGTTCTTATGATCTTCCAGCAATGTTCCACCAGAATGGCACACCGATACTGCTTGTATGCAGCAATCTCGGATGCTCTTTTCTGATCCGTTTCATCCAATGCCCGTCTGAATTCATCAAGCGTCATTTCTTCCACAGGATTGATGAGCGTCCGATACTCATAGTGCTCTGTGGTTGTGCCGCCCGAAAGCATACCGTGCCTATGGTATTTCTTTTCAGACTCTGTTCGTGTACCTGACTTCACAGGATAAAGAAATCTTGTTTTGGCAGCGCATTTTTCACATACGATCGTCTCGTCGGCTAATCGGTTTACAAATACGCCTTCGCTGCTCACCGGCGCTCCGCATATGGGACAGAACTCATTCGGCATTCGTACCACCTCCGCATATCGTGCTCTTCTTCGATATATGTCTGAATGGATGGATGTTCTCAAAAGGATCCGAATACACGCTCTGAGACAGGATCACTTCTCAGAGGTAATTGAAAAAATACATATTTAGTATAGCATACCATTGGCGAAATTGTCAAGGGACATTCACCTTATCTGAAAACACAGAGGCGTAATTTAGCGTGTTGCTTTTATTGCCTGAATGGAAGGATGAGCGTTCCGGGAGAGTGTGAGAGCAGTTCTGTCAGGTACTGCTCTGTGTTCAGTCCGATAGAACCGTAGTGATGTGCAAATATATCTCGCATACAGTATACATCCAGTGACTTTGCAGACTGATAGATACGCCTATTATTTGCACTGTGAAAAGAGATTATAATAAAACGAACGAATCTACGGTAAAAACAGCAGCGCCCCGCGGGGCGCCGCGTACATTTTGTTACTTGATTTCCGGTTTCATATATATCACCTCTGAAATGGTTTTAGTAAAGGTGTATGTTCGTAGACAGGGGAATATGACTATTTTAGAAACCGGGAATTATATCAAGCAACTGTTCCAGATAAAAATATGCAAAGGCGGTACCGCTGCACCGACAGGAAAAGGATCTGGCATCGAAGCATATTCCGCTGCTGAAAATGATGATGTACAACGGGATCCTGACCAAATCAGAGAAATGGTGCCTGCAATTCAACGGTTGATCCTATAAATGTTCTATGAAAACTATTGACAAAGCTGCACGAATGCTATATAATCATTATAAAAGTAGCCAAAAGGAAAACTGTCATTGGAGATGAAATATAAAAACGCTTCAGAACGGAGGTATCATCATGAAAGCATTGTCATTCGCATCGTGCGCTGCTGCGGCATTTGCGCTGCTTGCAGCTGCACCGGCTCTTTGTCCCCAAGTACAGTTCTGTGCAGCAGCAGAGACGGAAACAGAGACCGCGCTCCCAGACTGGATTCCGGGCGATTTTGAAAGCGGAGCTGAACTGCTGAAGCAAAATGGTGAATTGACGATTGAGGGCGACCTGCTGTGCTTTACGGAGAAAGAGTATTCCGGAGACTCACGGTATGATTTTCATTATAGTACCGAGTATTTTGAGCCGGTATTCTCGGAGCGCTATGACGCGGGCACGGGTGTCTTTATGCGTGTGGAACTGCTGCGGGCGATTACGCCGGGCAGCACGGAAATTCACCACATCGACAGCCTTAACGATACGAATTCGACCATGTTCGCACTTGAGATTGACAGGGATCTGAATATTACGGCGACCAAGCTGCCGGAATGGTGTCCGAAAACCTTTGAAAGCGCACTTTCATTCTATAACAGCTACGGAAAAACGCATATCCGGAACGGTTTGCTCTGCACCGTGTTCCATGAGCCTTATCCGCAGGAGGCGAGTTACAGGATTGAAGACCGTTATGCGCTGCGATACACCGGGGAACAACTCAAATGTCTTTGCTCAGTACGCTTTCGGAGTGAAGACAACTGTTTTCTGGTCAGTATGTTTACAGGTGCCGCGCCCGGTGAAGCAGCAGTCACACACTGTGACACCGCAGTGAACGAAGCGCCCTATGAATATACCTTCCGGATTGATGACGCGCTGAATATCAAAGAAACAGATCTGTGCGCATGGGTGCCGGACTGCTGGGAGGAATTCTTTTTTGCGCGTCCGGAAGATTATGAGGCAGATAGTTTCATCCTGACGCACGGAGGAGATGTCGCATTTCTGCTGGAAACGACCGGCGGAACAGGGCATGCGTGGGAGGAAACAGAACATGATCCTGCGTTTATGGAATATGTCGAACGCATCGACTGCACGCGTCTTAAAATCTATGTGGACGGCATGGCACCCACCGGCGGAAAAATACAGGAAGTGCGTGTTTACCGTGCGAAAAAGGACGGTCAGACGGAACTCCGGCTCGATCTGATGCCGCCCGGAACAGGCGCCGAGGCCGCAGAATCTTTGGGCGGCGTCATGCAGATCACGGACGATGCCGACATGGTTCTGCTTCCCGGAGAAGCCCGCGTGACACTCATGAACGCGGACACCGGCTGTCCGGTCATCATGCAAAACAAATCCTTCTATATCGACTATCTCATCGGAGAAGAAAATCTTGAGCCGTCAGACGGGGAACAGTATAATTTTTCCAAATGGGTGGAGATCAAATCGGCGGTCAGCAAGCAGCCGCTCGGTTCTGTTTTTGCAAATGATGATTATAAGCTATGGCTGAACAGCGGCTCCATGCCGCAGGGCTATTCCTGCAATGCAGTCTATTCAAACGGCGCGTGCGATTCCGGCGACGTGATCACGGTCAAACGGTATACGGATGATATCGCGGATATTACGGTGAAATTGCAGTTTGCAGCAGAGGGTGACATGAATAACGACGGCGCATTCAGCATTGCGGATGTCGTAATGCTCCAGCGCTGGCTGATGGGTTCGCTTGAGACTGTGCCTGCAAACTGGAAGGCTGCGGATTTTGTTAATGATGATCAGCTTGATGCTCGTGATCTTACTGTGATGAAGCGCAGGCTGCTCGGGCGCGATGCTGCAATCGCGGAAAACGGTCTGCTGTTAAAGCTGCACACTTCATACGGCGGCTTCGGTGTCATGGGACAGGATCTCGGCAGAGGAGAATTTGATACAGAATTTTATGTCATCGAGGGTGATACCTTCTATGAGATATCCGACGGACACTGGTTCCAGAATGTTCGTGTGAGCAACAAACTGCTCATGAAGATTGAGAAGATCGAAGCGGATACCGTAACGGTTTCCGTTATCAGTGAGCGTGACGGTGCCAGCGGTGAAAAAACGCTGACCATCGGAAAATCCTACTCCGTTCCGTCTCGATATGTTGTTTTTGACGGCATCAACTATGATTACGAGATCTGCTTTGAGCAGATTTCGCCCGAATGCAAGTGATTTCTGGAGAATATCCGGAAGAATCGGCGAAGCATTCAAGGACGGTTTGAAGTTCAAAAGAGAGTATATATCTACTGCCTTTGCAAATTGATAGACAAAACTATCATTTTCGATGTGAAGAAGGATGATGTTAAAACAAACGCATCTACGATAAAAACAGCAGCGCCCCGCGGGGCGCTGTGTGTATTTTACAACTATGTTTCAGTTGATGCCATGTTCAGCATCCAGTACGATGACAGGGGAATGCGCGGAAGATGCGGTTACTGCATCCGGTGCATTCAATGTACTGCTTTTGTAATCACTTGTCAACATCTGTTTCGATAATCATTTTCGTACAGGTTGAACAGAAGAACGATTCAACAGTAAAAGCAGTTAGCGTATATTTGACAGCCTACAATTTGCAATTTATCCAATTTTTGCGTATTCATATTTGATAATGCTGATGTCATCGCCGTCCGAAACGGTTTCGGTTCTGACGGATAATCTTCCTTCGCTGTCGTATTCTTTTTTAAGTGTGACAACGCGCACAACCGTACCGTTTTCATCATAATTCGAGATAGTCCTCAGAACAAGATTCTGATTGCTGTCATATTCGTATTCTCTTCTTATTTTTGTTGTGATTTTCCCGTTTGTCAAACAGGTCATTTCCATCAGTGTTTCCATTCCGCTGAGCGGGTCATATGCATATACGGTTTTCTGTTCTTCTTTTTCGTCTCCCTCAAACCGTACCGTTTCGGTTAAGACTCTGCCCTCCGCATCATAGGTATATTCCGTCGTTTTGTCCGGCTGCCGGACCGTAATCATGTGGCCGCTGCCGTCATAATCACAATCGGAATTATCTTCTGTTAATACTACGGTCGGCTTGCTCCCGCTGTCATCATACCTTGCATGTTTTTTCCGGAGAAGATTTCCGTATTCGTCATATTCATATCTGGTCTGTGAAGAAACAACGCCCTTTTTCATCCCCAGATACGTACAGATTCTGCCGCTGCGGTCATATTTCGTATAATATTCCTCATTTACGTCGCTCGAATTCATTCGGTGATAAACCTCATCGCCGTTCTCGTTGTATTCATATTCCGCATTCAGAAAAATACAGGAGTTGCCTGGATCATCGGGATTTTTGATTGAGAGCAATGTATTGTCATGGTCATCGTTATATACCAGATAAACGCTTTCCTGCTCTCCGGACTGGAAAATGCCGGTCTGGAATTGCGTGCACTTCACCCTGATGACGGCCTTTGACGGGATCTCATCCGAGAGCGCACGTTCGGCATACGCTTTTGTTGTGATTGTGATTTCTTCCGGCTCCGCCCATGCTGTGTCAGATGCTGCAGGAGTCGTTTCGGAAACTGGGGTGCTATCGGTGCTTCCGCAGCCGGAGAGTCCTGTCAGGCACAAAGCAGCAAGCATCCATGTAAACATTCTGTATTTCATTATGATATCCCTCTTTCCGCAAAAGTCCATTTGCAGCCTGAAACATCGGATTTCCGGGCAGATTCTGCAGCCAAATTGTCAACTGCTCGGAGAAGCAAAACAGATACCGTAAGGCTGCATTTATGCTTCCGGCGGTATCATTATATCATGCTTTGTGTATTTCTGTCAATCCTATTCAGGCGGGAGCTAGTTTGTCTCAGTCACCATTGAAAGTCAGATACAAAAGCCGTGAGTTCCAGCATTCATGTCATCCATCGGCTACCTGCAAGTCCCATTCATCGCGGCTTTTGGCTTCCTCCTCCGTTTTTTATATCGGAATGTATGTTTGAGCAGATTGCAATCAAACTGTGTTCGGTGCTTTCACTATAACACATTTCAAGCAAGTTTTCAAGTGCCAGAGAGAAGAATCTACACTGATGGCGGATAATCGAACTGACATTGTTTCGCCTTGCAGAAAAAAGGAATAATCGTACCTTAATTGTCAGTATTTATATTGTCTGTATTGTTCGTGTAATGCTTTTTTGTCAGTATTAAACGATTTCGTCCGAATGATTTTCGGGCGTGTTGCCAGCAAATCGACCATTATTTTAGTTATCAAAAATAGCGGCGTTTTTCATGAAATTGTAAAAAACGCTCAAAGAATACCAGTGCTGCACCTATCTGCAATGGCTCTCGATTTACAAATGGTGCGAGCGAATAGGGTGGATTCTAGAGACTTTTTTTGAATAAGCTATTGTTTATATCAGTAAAATCTGCTATACTATATATAAGTAACTGAATGTTCACTTTGATTGATTCGAATCTGATTTAGGTGATAGTATGAGTGATAGTAAACTGACTGTTTGTTCAGAGTGCGGCAGCAAATTTATAACTGCCTCATCGAAAATGAAAGCATTGTGTCCCGAATGTGCATCGATTCTATACGGATACGAGAATTGTGATCATGTTTTTAAAGACGGAAGGTGTATCAAATGCTTTTGGGACGGGAGCAGAAGTGTGTATATCCAAAGACTCGAAGACGGCAGGAGTGATAAGATGGATCTGTTTCGTGAAAAGTATACTGTGTTTCTTACGGAATTTGGCCTTGGAAGGAAAATGGTTCTTTCAACATCTGAAAACAGCAGAGTATCGTCGCGCATGATGAGTGTGATTCAAATTAATGGCGAATTCTATTTTCAGACTGATATTACGATGCGAAAATACCACCAAATTTCTGCAAATAACAATATTGCCCTATGTATTGACAATATCCAGGTAGAAGGTAAATGTACGGAGTTAGGACATCCGCATGGTTACGCTCAGTTCTGTGCTGCCTTTCAGGAGTGCTTCAAAGGATCGTATAATGCCTATACTGCATTGGAGAACGAGAGACTGTTTGTTGTGACTCCACATTATATAGAACGCTGGGTTTATAAAGAAGGTGTCCCTTATATTGAGGTTTTTGATATCGAAAAGCAGAAATATTGTTGCAGCCAGTATTCAGGAAAATAGCAAATTGTGTGCGAATAGAGTGCCCGATCATTTCGGTACATTTCATAATTGAATATTCGACCTATATGACACACTATTCAATTCTTTTTTCATGTGCTGTTTGGATAAACCCTATTCAAATATCCCGAATTAGCGGATTAACGCAGTTTGCCTATACTGTATAGTATACGAGGATGATGCCTTATGAAACACAAGATCAAAGTTAGAGTCCCAGTCGAGAAACGTGGATTATTCGGATTAAAGAAAACGGTGTATGAAATGCGTATTATCGAGGTTGATGAAAAGGCATATAAGGAGATGCAAAAGCAAAAAAGGAATCGAACGTTCAATATTGAAGAAATGATGCTGTATGACGAAGTGTAAAATGATCATGAGGCAATTGTGCGCTGTATTACCCATTAACATGAAGATCAAATATCAGGATTACTATTCGGAAAAGAGTCCGGAAGAGGTAAAAGCAATGCTCAAAATAGAAAGTTGACACAAGTAGCAACTCTTCACTGTGGTAGCAATGGCATTGCTAGCGATAATAAGGATCTTGAAAATAGAAAAAACTCCCTGCGAACAGGTTTGCTCGCGGGGAGTTTTGGCTATAAAGCGCGTATATACGAAAAAGACACCAGTTCAGGCGACCTTAAAAATATTTTTCTTTCAAGTATTGACTTGCATGACAAATTGTGCTATAAGAATAGAGGATTTAATAAAAGCATTACACGGAGCGTAGCCGGATGCCAATCCTTGTACTTCCCATAATCATCTAGATGCTCGTAACATCTGCTGACTTAGTGAGACTCGCTATAGCGTGTTGTCATTATAACACGATTTTATAGTATTGTCAAGCCTTTCAGTTCAGTGTTTGCAGCATCGGGACTGGGGGGCTTGCCTTTTTGTCAGCACATCATATCGAATGCTCAGTCAAAAGTCTTTCGGTATGAAGCACATTGAAAACTGAATAGTTTTGATTGACGGATCATTACTTACGGTCGAATGTGCCTTGATGCAACCCTGTCCAAATGTGACACACCTGTCACATTTTTGGATCCACCCAATGTTTGCTACGGGAAGGGACTGCGAGCCGTGCCGCAAAGGATCAGTAGCGGGAGGAAAAATAGACTTCTGCAAATTGCAAACTACCGGCAATCAAAATGCTATATTAGAAGACTTGTTATATGCGTATAAAAGAAAACGAGCTACCGGGAATCTCCCGATAGCTTATTTCCTTGAAAACTGGTTGGGGTGGAAGGATTTGAACCCTCGAAATAACGGAGTCAGAGTCCGCTGCCTTACCGCTTGGCGACACCCCAGTTTCTCGTCTGTTTCCTGACGACTTATATATTATAGCACAAACAACCTGATTTGTAAAGGGGTATTTTGAAATTTTCTGAAATTTTTGCGTTTTCACAAAAAACACTTGCTTTTTTCGTGTAAATTTGCTATAATGCTAATGTGGGCTGTATGATCGGCAGCGCACATAACAGGATGCCTCTGTCTGGCAAACGCCATGCATGCAGCGAGAGAGAATCTGCCTGCATGGTTCCTGAAACCGCATAAAGGAAATGAGAACACAAATGAAGAAGCTTTATTTTATCACAAATCTGCAATCCGGTAAAAGCGCGATGCGCGGAAAGCTTGCTGCAGTAGTCGATCAATTTACCGCAGCAGGATTTGAGGTCACCGTCCGGACAACGCAGGGCAGAAAGGATGCGACAGCCGCAGCCGAATATGCCTGCCTGACCGGAAACTATGACCTGCTTGTCTGCTCCGGCGGAGACGGAACCCTGAATGAAGTTGTGCAGGGACTGATGCACAGCCAGAATCCGCTTCCGCTCGGCTACATCCCTTGCGGCTCGACCAATGATTTCGGCCGGTCGCTGAAAATGTCCTCGGATATCGAGGAGGCAGTCGGGCAGATCATCAACGGGCGGCCGTTCCGCTGTGATATCGGTACGTTCAACGGAAGGTATTTTCTTTATGTTGCCGCTTTCGGCGCATTTACGGAGACCGTCTACGAAACACCGCAGAATGTCAAAAATGTCATCGGTCATATGGCATACCTTCTGCACGGTCTCACACTGCTCCCGAGCATTCGTCCGCTCCATATGAAGATCGAATATGACGGCAAGGTCATTGAGGATGATTTCCTCTTCGGCATGGTCAGCAATACCGCATCTGTCGGCGGTATGCTCAAGCTCAATAACTTCCGCCTTGATGACGGAACCTTTGAGGTCATGCTGATCCGCAAGCCGCCGAATGTCATTCAGCTCAACAAGATCCTGACGCAGCTGCTTGACATCAATATGGATATCGACGAGGAATATGTATCGTATTTCCGTGCAGGAAAGCTGCGGTTTATCTCCAACGAGGAGATTCCGTGGACACTGGACGGCGAATACGGCGGTAAATCCTGCGATACGGAAATCGGGATCTGCAACCGCGCAATTACGTTCTGGGTGAGCGATGATGCACCGTATAACGATGATGAGATCAAGCGGCTGTTTACACAGGATCAGATGGAGGCTCCTCATTTCGATAAGGAGGAATGAACGCCGTACTGACGGCATTCATCAACATCATGCGACTGTTTCTCATTGATTACGAAAATGTCAACTCGGCAGGGCTGCACGGCATCGGACAGGCGTCCGCAGAGGACAGGATTATCCTGTTCTACAGCCATGCAGCAAACACGCTCTCGTTCGAGATCATGGACGAGATGATGGACGCGGAGATCCTGCCGGAGCGCGTCTGTCTCGAAAAGACCGGAAAGAACGCGCTGGATTTCCAGCTCGTGACCTTTCTCGGCTACCTGATTGCCAGGGAAAAAGCGGATGAGTTTTACATCATCAGCCGCGATTCCGGCTTTCAGTCCGCAATTTCATTTTGTCAGACCTATCTGGGCGTCAAGGTGCATATCAAGCCTTCCATGAAGGCGGCGCTCGGAAACAAGAAGCCTGTCAAGCAGGCAGAGCCCCGCAAGCAGGAGCTCCCGAAGCCTGTGAAGCAGAGTGCAAAGCTCCAGCCCGTTGCAAAGAAGAAGGTCAAAGCGATGCCGGTGCAGGAGCCGCCGAAAAAGGGCAAGCGTGCGGCAGTCAGCCTGCGCAAAAAGGCAACCGTGATTCAGGTGCAGCCTGCCGGCGGCACACCGGTTGTTCTGCCGAAGGAGGAGCGCATTCCGGTTGATCTGGAAACGGTGCTTTCGCTGGTGCATCCCTCGGTCAATGCGGATATTGCGACAGAGATTCTGCATTGCCTGCAGGACAGCCACAGCAAGACCGAATTTCACAACGCCCTGCAGCAGCACTTCGACAATGACAATGCAAAGCTGTATTATCACAGCATGAAGCCATGCTTCGTCACATTTGCAGAGTAAAAAGAAACAGAGCCGTGTTCAGTCCGCACGGCTCTGTTTTTTTGTTATGCAGCCTTCCAGCTGCGGATTTCCGCAGTCAGCTTTTCGAGACTTGTCAGATGCAGATAATGTGCACCTTCAATAACAACAACTTTGCTTTCCGGATTTGTGACGAGCTCCTTGTGCAGGGGTTCCCATTCCGCCATCATGTCGCAGTTATCCTTTGCGAGGACATAGAGCACCGGCACGCTTTCCGGGAACTTCATATCGTGGCAGGTTTTGAAGTTCGTTCCGAGCATCCGCATTTCATCCATCAGTGTATCATTGATGCCCTCAAGGCAGAAAAGCGCCTTTGCCTTCTCGAGCTCCTCGCCCTTGAGTGTCGGGACCTGTGCGGCAGTCTGATCGAAGCTCAGTTCCCGCATCAGGCGGTTGATACCGGAGCCATAGAGCAGCGGACGCATGATCTTGTAGAGCTTATAGACATTCTCGGGCTTTGATGTGAAGTTGTCCATATCACCCTGACGCGGCACGGATGCATCAATGCCGATGAATCCCTGCACCTCATCCGGATACTGATTGCAGTAGTTCAGCGCATAGAGTCCGCCGATCGAATGTGCGATCAGCGTGCAGTCGGTGCAGCCGATGGATTCGAGCAGACCGTGCAGCTCGTTGCAGTAGTTGCTGACACTGCGCTCCGTGACGGCTTCATCACTGAGACCGTATCCGAGCGGCTCGACCAGCACGAAATTAAACTGATCGCGCAGCTCTGTGATAAACGAATCAAATTCATAGCGGACAGTTGGGCAGCCGTAGCCCGGCAGAATGACGGCAGTGTCTTCCATGCCGTTGTCAATGACCGTGTAATTCATTTTGACGCCGTCTGCGGTGGTGTAATATTCACCGTAGGCATTTGCGGCGAATGCGCGGTCGCGTTTGGAGAGAATCCGGTGCCGGATCGTCAGGACAGCAATCAGAATCACGATGATCAGGAGAATGATCCCGAGAATCTTCAGGATCGTTTTGCCGACCTTGTGCTTCTTTTTCGGTTTGGTTTCTTTGATTTCTTCGCTCATAGTATAGTTCCTTTCGTTGCTGAATTTGTATTCATACAGATACCCCCGTTCAATGAATCGGGGGTATCAACTGTATCATTATGATGATTATTCGCCGTACTGCGTGTTGCCGTTGTCCTCGCAGACCGCATAGAGATTGGTCTCCCATGCCGGAATATAGGGCAGATGCCGGATAAACAGGCGGTAGCGCGGATTGATGCGCTTGACAAGCAGCGGCAGCTCAAAGATATCCTCATTGCGGTGGTAGAGTGAGATCATCAGCTTCGGTGCATAGCGCGCGATTGAGCGGCTCGCGCCCCAGAGTGCCTCACGCTCTGCACCCTCGACGTCCATTTTGAGGAGCGTCACAGGGTTGCCTGCGA
This sequence comes from Oscillospiraceae bacterium, assembly GCA_017523995.1. The sequence continues at coordinate 12,498 of JAFWUX010000208.1, forward strand.
GAAGATTGTCCACGGCTCTTGCCGGTGTCATGGCACCGTCCATTGCGATCGCGGACTGTCTGCCTGCCTTTGCGCCGAAGGGCAGCTCGGTATCCACACACCATGCCGTACACTGATAGCACTGCACAGAGGGCGTATCGCCGACGAATTTGACAAGCTTTTTATAGTTTTTCTTATCCGGCTCGACGGCGATAATGCGGTGATATTTGCCGCGCGTATACTCGAGCATTTCGCGGATGGTATCGCCGTTGTACGCACCGAGATCGACATAGATCTCGTGATTTGTCGGCTTGAGCACACGGTTCCAGATCTCATCCTTGCTGTCAACCATGTCGATCAGATAGCTCGGATTGCCGCTGATCTTGAAGTTGATGATATTCGCATAGATCTGACGGGAGCGCTCATCAGCAAGCGACTGATACACCGCCTGAATCTCCTCCTCATGCTCGGTGCAGTATTCGGGCGTAAAGAGTCCGCCGCCGACAACCGGAACATCCGGCACATAGAGCTGATACTTCTCGCCGAGTGTGCGGATGCGGTCGATCATGGCAGGGGAGCAGACCGCAAACGCCAGCACAACAACAAAATCATCGAGCTCCGCCTCCAGCTCCGATAGCTTTCGGACCGGATAGCCTGCAAAATCATGACCGCGGACAAACTCATCGCTTGCGAAGATACCGGCTGCTTTGATGCCGTAGGTGCGCATCGCCGCGAGGATTCGCACGGCGCCGTCACCCATGCCGTAGAGATAGATCGGGCGCGTCTCGGCTTTCAGGCGTTCCCAGACGGATATTTTTTCTGTAACAAACTGAAGCATTCCAGTCAATTCCCTTCGTGAGATTATTCTTCCTGATCGTGACATTCACAGTCGCAGTCAATATCATCATGCTGCGGATGATCCATCATGTCATCGTGATGATGTCCGTGTCCGCCCGCACCGCCTGTGATCGAATAGAGGTCTCTGCCTCTGGTGTTGTAGCGGTCGCGCTCGGCATTGATCTGCTTATCAAGCTTTGCAAGAAAATCGCGCGGATGCTTGATGCAGCGGACTTCCTTCTCCGGCGTGTCAGTGTCGCGGACATAGATAATGACCGTGCCGCAGCCGACGAGTCTCTGCCAGAAGGGGAGTTTGAGCTTTTTGTCGGTCACCTTGTAGAGATCGAGCTCATCCTCATCCAGATTGAAGAAACCGGTGCGCGTGATGAATTTGGTATCTGTCAGGAAGTATTTGGTAAAGCTCCACGGCAGTCCGAGGAATGTGCGCTTTCTGTCCTGCCAGACATAGTTGATTTCATTTTTCTTGCTCATGCAGATCACTCCATTCTGTAGTATTACGTCAGTGACGCAGGTATGTTTACAGGCTGATGACGGTCATGCCGTCGGATTCCGCCTGTACGTTTCTGTTTGTGCCTGCCACGCGGACCGTAAATTTCCGGTCGGCTGCAGGATAGGTGAGCGTGATGCGGTTTGCTTCGCGCTTTGCCGTCAGAGTCAGGTCGATGCCGCCCTCTGCGCGGTAGATCGTGCAGGAAGCGGTTTTGCCGTCCTCCAGTCCGCAGATCAGCACCTCGGCATTGCTGAGGTAGTCATAGCAGACATCATCCTTGAAATCGCCGAGCACAATGATCGAGTTCGACTTGACATAGACCGGCATTTCCAGATAGCTGCACTTGCGGCGGTACCATTTTCCGCCCTGTGTCAGCGGTGCATCGGTTGCGCCGAGCAGATCGAACCATTCGCCCTCCGGCAGATAGAATTCTGCGATGCCGCTCTCATCAAAGACCGGCGCACAGAGCAGATTTTCGCCGAGCATGTACTGACGGTCAAGCGTCAGGCATGCCGGATCATCCGCGTAGTCAATGACCATTGCGCGCATCATCGGGATGCCGGTCTGGTGCGTCAGATTCGCCTGTGTCCAGAGATACGGCATCAGTCTGCCTTTGAGATTGGTAAAATACCGCAGGACAGCGCAGGCGTTCTCGGGATTCTGCGGATCGTCCTCCTCATATGCCCACGGAACGCGGTAGGAGGTCGAGCCGTGCAGACGGCTGTGTGTGCTCATCAGTCCGAATGCGACCCAGCGCTTATAGACATCAGCAGAAGCGGTCTGCTCAAAGCCGCCGATATCATGGCTGAAGAAGCCGAATCCGGAGGCGCAGAGCGAGAGTCCGCCGCGGAGCGTCTCTGCCATTGCGGAGTATTCCGCAGCGCAGTCGCCGCCCCAGTGAACAGGGAACTTCTGTCCGCCTGCGGTTGCGCTTCTCGCAAAGAGCACGGCGTTATCTTTGCCCTTGCAGGATTCAAGCGCTTCAAACACAACCTTATTATAAAGGTAGGTGTAGTAATTATGCATTGCAGCGGGATCGGAGCCGTCATAGTAGACCACATCAGTCGGGATGCGCTCGCCGAAATCGGTTTTGATCGCATCGACGCCCTCGGCACAGAGCTTGCGGATGCCGTCTGCAAACCATTTGCATGCCTCAGGATTGGTAAAGTCCACAATTGCCATGCCCGGCTGCCACATATCCGTCTGGAAGATGCCGCCGTCTTTGGTGTGCAGGAAGTAGCCCTTTTCAGCGCCCTCATCAAAGAGCGCGGATTCCTGTGCAATATAGGGATTGATCCATGCGCAGATGCCGACATTGTGCTCCTTTTTGATGCGCGCGAGCATGCCCTGCGGATCGGGGAACATTTCCTGATCCCATTCAAAGCTTGTCCACGTAAACGCCTTCATCCAGAAGCAGTCGAAGTGGAACATCTGCAGCGGGATCTTTCGCTCTGCCATGCCGGAGAGGAATCCCTTGACGGTGTTCTCATCGTAATCTGTGGTGAACGATGTGGAGAGCCACAGTCCGAGCGACTTTGCAGGCGTCAGCGCCGGCTTGCCGGTCAGATCGGTATAATTGCGGAGAACATCGGCGCAGTTTTTTCCGCCGATGACGAAATATTCAAGCGATTCGCCTGCAACGGTCATGCTGACCTTTGAGACGGTGTCGGATGCAACCTCATAGCTGACGAATCCGGTTTGATTCGTGAACACGCCGTAGCCGCGCGAGCTGAGATAGAAGGGGACACATTTGTAGCTTTGATCGGAGCATGTGCCGCCGTCCGCATTCCAGATTTCGACGGTCTGACCGTTCTTGACAAACGGCGTGAATTTTTCGCCGAAGCCGTAGATATACTCGCCGACAGAAAGCTTCAGCTGCTCGCGGATATAGGCGCCGCAGCGGTTCGCCGGAACGCTCCAGAAGCTCTTGTCCGCAGCGGAACGGATACGGTTTTCGGTCTCAAATGCGTTCTCCTGAATATAGGAGGCAGAGCGCCAGCCGCAGCCTGTGAGCAGTCTGCCGTCATAGGTGAAACGGACATCCCACGCCGTGCCTTTCCGGATCGTGACAGCGGTTTTGCCGGATGTCAGCGTGACAGCTTCCTCGGTTTCGGTGATCTCCGGTTTGAAGCCCGCATCCTCATTCAGTTCAAATTTCGGCGCATGATCTGCAGCGCCCTTGTGATGCACAATCCGCACCTTGATCGTATTCTCTTTGTTCGAAGAATACTCAATGGTCAGGGCGACACCGCCGAGCGTCATGCCGCGGTGATAGATTGTCTGGGATGTAGCAAAGACCCGAACCGCATTGTCCAGAATCCGGATTTCATAGGGCTGTGCAGCATAATCGACGGTGTAGCCGCGCTGATTCAGCCAGAAGCCGTCCGCGAATTTCATGAGTAACCTCCTGCGCAGAAAAACTCTGCTCTCTATATTTTTACTTCTATATCATACCATAAAAAAGCCTGAAAGTCAATCTTTCCGGCAGGATTGCACGAAAAAAACCGGGGCAAATTGAATTGCCCCGGAATTCCGGTTCGTAGATTTTGGTTCAATCGGAGACTTCAGCAGGTCGCCCGAAAATAATTGCGGTAACCATCCCCGTTGAAGAACAGATAGCCGTGCTGGAACTGAGAAGGATTGGAGAGATACAGGTCAACTGCATCGCGCACACTCTGCGTGACGTAGGAGGACATGTGATCCATTTCAATCAGATATTCCAGACCGGTAAACTGGTTCGGCTGAACGAGCACCTCATAGATGCTGTTCGGGAACTGCGGGGAATTGACGCGGTTCATAACGACTTCGGCAACCAGTGCTTTTTCCGCTTCCGGCACCCAGTCGGAGCCGTACTCATGACCGACAACATTGCAGAGCATGATATACTCGCGGTCGGTGACGGAAATTGCAAAACTTTCAGTATTCAGATCTTCGGCATCGGTCTGCGGTGCGGGTTCGGACGCTTCCTCAGCAGGAGAAGTGGTGGTAACCGGTGCTTCAGTTGCAACAGGAACAGTCTCAGTTACGGTTTCCGCAGGGGCTGCGGTGGTGATAGCTTCCGTTGTTGTTGTCTCTGTTTTCTTTGTTGCAGATGTATCGGTTGTCGTCGCAGCAGTTGTCTTTGATGTAGTCACCGTGGTGGATTTTGCGGTCACGGTGGTAGCTGCGGCAGTCGTCACGGTTTTCGCTTTTGCGGACGTCGCGGTGGTTACGAGGGCAGTGGTCTCGATCGAAGTTGCGGTAGTAACAGCTTCTTCTGTGACCTCGAGAATCTGATCCGTCTGATCAGCTCTTGCGACCGAAAGCTCATTACCGTTGAAGGTAACTCCCCCGAGCATTCCGGCTCCGGCAAAGAGGCACAGGATTGCTGCTGCAACCTTCCCTTTTCTCATCAACTCATCCTTTCGTAAAAAGATACGTAGTTACACAGGGCAGTGTCCGCCTGTGCACGAGAATTATTATAACATACTTTAGAAAAGTTTACAACTCGATTACAGGATTTTCCATTTTGTAATCAAAAATCATTCTGTGGGTACAAATCAAAAACGTGCATCTTGCACAAAGAAAAGATGGATAAATTGTGAACAGATTGCATATTCTGACAATGACCGAAAAATGCGGTTATTTACATAGCAAATATATAGGTAATGTCAAAACGGGCCGGAATGCATTGACTTTTTCACGTATCTATATTATAATAGAAGCAAATATTGAGCACGGAGGTCATTCTATGCAGGATACATTCAATCAGAAAATCAGCGGGTTTGTTGATACTCTGCTGCAGGATTATCAGGGAGACCGCACGATTGACGCTGTCATTGCGTTCGATCAGCCGAACAAGGAAATCGTTATTGATATTCTCCAGAAGCTGCGCAAGCTGATTTTCCCGGGGTATTTCCGCGCGCATTCCTACCGTGTTTATACCATGCGGAATCAGACAACGATGCTGCTTGAGGATGTGATCTTCAACCTCAACCGCCAGATTGCAATTGTTCTGGAGTACATCCCCGAGCTGAAAGAAGCGGGGAAGGAGGCAATTGCAAAGCGCGCCGAGGAGATCACTTTTGCGTTTATTGAGAAGATCCCGCAGATCCGCGCCTATGTCGAAACCGATGTGCAGGCGACCTTTGACGGTGATCCGGCTGCGTACAACAAGGATGAGATCATCTATTCCTATCCGGGGCTGCTTGCGATTGTGACAAACCGCATCGCACACGAGCTGCATCTGCTCGGTGTGCCGCTGATCCCGCGCATCATGACCGAATACGCGCACAGCATGACCGGTATCGACATTCACCCGGGCGCAACGCTCGGCTATTATTTCTTCATCGACCACGGCACCGGCATTGTCATCGGTGAGACAACGGAGATCGGCGATAATGTCAAGGTCTATCAGGGCGTGACGCTCGGTGCTTTGTCCACACGCGGCGGGCAGTCGCTGAAATCGAAGAAGCGCCACCCGACAATCTGCGACAATGTCACGATCTATTCCGGTGCGTCGATTCTCGGCGGCGACACGGTGATCGGCAAGGGCGCGGTCATCGGCGCAAACGCATTTATCACGCGCTCGATTCCGGAGGGCGCAAAGGTAAGCATCAAGAATCAGGAGCTGCGTTATCACTATGATTCCAAGACGCTTGCCCCTGCAACCGACCTCGACACCGATGACAGCTGGTATTATATCATCTGACCGTTTTCAATTAACAAAACACCGCACCTGCAAGTTACAAGCAGGTGCGGTTTGTTTTATCCGGATCAGGTGGCGGAATCTTCCGGTCTGCATTCACAGCGTGAGATAATCTCCTCAGGGATGCCCTTGCGCAGTTCGCAGAGCCGGTGCAGATCCTGCTCGATGTTTGCGTGCATGCCGGTTCGGATCCACTCGGTGATCAGCCCGAAGCAGGTGCACTTGTAAAACTGGATCAGGATGCGCCTGTCATCCTCGTTGACGGTGTGATTCCGGAGCAGCGTCTCCGTGTAGGTTGTGACAACCGTTTCGCAGACCTCCCAGAGATAGTGCTCATACATTTCGCGGTTGACCGAGTGATAGATATGGAAAATCGCGCGCTTGTTCTGATGCGCAAAATCGGTCAGTGCCTGCAGGCAGGTCTCGATGGAATCAACGTTCGGATACTTCTCAATGATCTGCGTCGCTCCCTCCATCATGATCTCCTCGGTCAGCGTCGGGATATCGGAAAAATGATAGTAGAACGTGTTGCGGTTGATGCCGCATTCCTCGACAATATCCTTGACCGTGATCTGTTTCAGCGGTCGCTCATCCAGCAGCTTGATAAATGCCTGCTTGATCGCATTCTTCGTAAAGTTCGGCATGATCCTGCTCCTTTCTGCACATCTATTATAACATGAATTGGCGGAAATTTCAAGCGGGATTATACATGTGTGAGCTGCCGCAGCGGAACCGCGTCCTCTGTGCGCTTTCCCCCGCGGACGGAGAACGATGCGGCAACCGGAACTGCAAAGCTGAATCCGAGCGCCGTCAGCAGCACGGCAGGGGAGAGCGGAACTGTTGAAAACACGTTCTGCAGGACGGGCAGCATGACGGCAGCTGCAGTCACCGCTGCAGAGAACAGCACCGCAAGGAGCAGTTTGCCGTTCGAGAAATAGGGGACGGAAAACAGTGTGCCTTCCTCACGCTTGCATTCAAAGACATGGAGCAGCTGCGAGGCAATCAGCGTCAGCAGAGCGGCGGTTCTTGCCTGCCCGAGACTGCCGCTCATGCGGAGAACCGTGGTAAAGCAGCCGAGTGTGGAGAGCGCGATAAAAATGCCGCGGAACACAATCCGCGAGAGCAGACCGCCTGCGAAGAAGCTGTCATCGGCTTTGCGCGGCGGCTGAGACATCAGATCGGGGGCAGGCGGCTCCAGCCCGAGTGCAATCGCAGGCAGACCGTCCGTCATGAGGTTGACCAGCAGAATCTGCGTCGGGAGCAGCACCATCGGCAGCCCCATGAGAATGCCCGCGAACATGGTCAGCACCTCACCGATGTTGCATGCCAGCAGATACCGCACGAATTTCCGGATATTTGCGTAGACCGTGCGCCCCTGCTCCACGGCTGCGACCATCGTATCAAAGCGGTCATCCAGCAGAATCACATCAGCAGCCTGACGGGTGACGTCTGTTCCGGTTTTGCCCATCGCGACGCCGATATCCGCCTCTTTCACAGCCGGTGCATCGTTGACGCCGTCGCCGGTCATGGCAGTGATATATTGTTTCGCTCTGCATGCGCGCACCAGACGCAGCTTATGTGCAGGCGTTACACGCGCAAAGACGGCGCAGCGTTCGATTCTGTCCGCAAGCTCCGCATCGGAGAGACGGTCAAGCTCTGTACCGGTCATGGCGGAATCCGCGCGGGGGATGCCTGCTTTTTTCGCAATGGCGGATGCCGTTTTGATGTGGTCGCCGGTCAGCATGATCACACGGATGCCGGCGCGCGTGCAGGCAGCGATCGCCTTTTTCGCCTGTTCACGCGGCGGATCGAGCATACCCATAAATCCGAGAAAGACCATGTGATCCGGCGATTCAGTACCGGCAGGGTTCGCTTGCTCTGCAAACGCGAGGACGCGCAGTGCATCCTCAGCCATGTGATCCGCCATGCAGGCAAATTCCGCGCGCTTCTGCGGTGTCAGCGGCAGATCGCTGCCGTGGCTGCGGTAATAGGCGCAGCGCCTGAGGATGACATCCGATGCGCCTTTTGTCAGCGCGAGCCTGCCGGATTCTGTCTGACAGAATACTGTCATGCAGCGCGTTTCGCTCTCAAACGGGATTTCAGAGAGCAGGCGGCAGCGCGAGAATGCATCCGCCGTGACGCGGCATTTTGCGGCGGCAATCAGCAGCGCGGCTTCGGTCGGGTCACCGGTGATCTGCCACTCGGATTCGCCGGATGCTGCCGTGATCTCCGCGTGGCTGCAGAGCACTGCGCAGCGCAGCAGCGGCATCAGTCCGGAGAGTGTGTGCTGACTGCAAGGGCTGCCGTTCTGCATCACAGTGCCGGATCTCTGCCAGCCGGTTCCGGTGACGGAAAACGAGCCGTCCGGCACGGCGATGCGCTGTACGGTCATTTTGTTCTCTGTGATCGTGCCGGTTTTATCCGTACAGATCACAGATGCGCAGCCGAGCGTTTCGACTGCGTGCAGCCGGTTGACAAGCGCATGCAGCTTCAGCATCCGCCGGACGGCGAGTGCCAGCGCGATCGTGACCGTCGCGGGCAGCCCTTCCGGAATTGCCGCAATTGCGATTGTGATGCCTGTCATGAGCATCTCGAAGAACGGCTCGCCGCGCAGCATGCCCGCTGCAAATACCAACACACAGACGATCAGGCAGATGACAGAGACCGTTTTTCCGAGCTCGCCGAGCCGCTTCTGCAGCGGTGTCTCGCTGTCGGTGATATCGCCGAGCATCTGCGAAATTCTGCCCATCTGCGTGGATTTTCCGATTTCGATGATGCGCGCCTCCGCCGTCCCGCGCGTGACGGATGTTCCAGCATAGAGGATATCCGCCCGCCCGATTTCATTGCTGATATCTGCATCCTGACTGGTATGTGCATGCTTGCTGACAGCCGCGGATTCGCCCGTGAGGATCGACTCCTCCGCGAACAGCTGCGATGCTGACAGAATCACGGCATCCGCCGGAACACGGTCGCCGGATTCGAGCAATATGATATCATCCGGCACAAGCTGATCCGCAGGTATGACGGTCACCTTGCCGTTCCTTCGGACATGCGCGGACGGCGCTGTCATATTGCGCAGGGCGAGCAGCGTCTGCTCGGTGCGGTATTCCTGTATAAAGCCGAGCACTGCGTTCAGCACAACAATAACCGCGATTGTGACGGCATCCGCATTTTCGCCGAGTACCCATGAAACCGCCGCAGCCGCCAGCAGAACAAGTACCATAAAATCACGGAACTGCGAGAAAAATATCCGGATCGGGTGGGATTTTGCAGGCTCCTCCAGTGTGTTCGCACCGTACTGCGCCTGCCGCGCTTTGACTTCCTCATCTGTCAGCCCATGCATATTTCGCACGCTCCTTCCATGAGAAACGATATGCGGACGAGACACAAAAAATGCGCTCCTCCCGAAGGAGAAGCGCATCACTGCTTTTGGTTTCAGCGCGGCTCGCAGATCAGCTTCATTGCTGTGCGTTCCTCGCCGTCGATTTCGATGCTTGCAAAAGCAGGAATACAGACGAGATCAATACCGATCGGAGCGAGATAACCGCGCGCAATCGCAATCGACTTGATTGCCTGATTGGCTGCACCGGCACCGACCGCCTGAACCTCAACCACATGCTGTTCCCGAATGACGCCTGCAATTGCACCGGCAACGGAGTTCGGGGTGGAATGAGACGATACTTTCAATACTTCCATGGGTGTAACCTCCTACAAAATAAGATGAAATGATGACGGATTGTTTTACTGGGTTCCTTGGCTTGACAGAACGTCTGCTCTGCCTTCAGTTGTTCCACTGATATTGCCACTATCAGTATAATACATTTCACGAAAAAAGTCAAGCTATTTACGCGAATTTAGTCATTCTCTTGCAAAAATTGGAGCAATTTTGTTACAAATGCCGAGTTTGCTATCAATTTCCAGTACAACTCCGTTCAGGATGCAGGGGCCTCCTGCCTCCGTGAACTGCACCGGACGGTGAAAGCGCTGCTTGGCGATTGCCTGCTCCACATTGACGCCGAGAACGGATCTTGCGCCGCCGACCATGCCGACATCCGTGAGATATCCGGTTTTGCCGTCGAGGATTTCCGCATCGGCAGTCTGCACATGCGTATGCGTTCCGATGACGGCAGATACTCTTCCGGCAAGATACCAGCCCATCGCGCGTTTTTCCGAGGTTGCTTCGGCATGGAAGTCCAGCAGGATATTCGGGGTGCCGAGCGTCGGGAGAATCTCGTCGATCACAGTGAACGGATTGTCGAGCGCCTCCATGAACGCCGTGCCCATCAGATTGACCACCGCAACGGAATACGCGCCGCAATCAAGGATGCAGACGCCGCTGCCGGGGGCATCTCCGGGAAAATTGGCAGGCCGCAGAATGCGGTTATTCTCAAAGATTTCATCGCATTTCCGGCGGAAACAGTGATTCCCGGTTGTGATGACATCCGCGCCGCCCGCAAAGAGCTGCTCCGCGGACTGCCGCGTGATTCCGTTGCCCTTCGCGGAGTTTTCGCCGTTGACAACGATCAGATCGGCGCCGTACTGTCTGCGGAGCACCGGTGCCTGCTTCTGAAAATATGCAGTGCCCGCCTCCCCGACAACATCGCCGAACATCAGTATTTTCATGGGAACCTCCGTTTCAGGGCAGCTGCAGAATATAAGTCTGCAGCGGCTGCGGTGCTTCTGTCATCGCCTCGGTGACTGTGGTTGTTTCTGTTTCTGCTCCGATTCCGGTTTCGGGCGGGAGTTCCGCGCCGGGATCTGTTTCGCCTGCGACCAGATCGGTCAGATTCAGGACAAGATCACTGCCCTCCAGAATGGTTCCCTCATAGATCACGGTGCCTTCGGGCGTCAGCGGCATCGTGGTATCCGTTGTGACGGTTGTCGAATTCTGATCGCGCAGCACATCCCAGATATCGGTCTCGATATAGACCGGCTCCGGTCCCGGCGCCTCCGTGATCTCAGGCGCAGAGGACTGCTCCGTTGTTGACGGCTTTTTCGTCACCATGCTGAGGATACCGATCACGAGGATGATACCGAGTGCAGCGAGGATCACGGCAAATATTTCTTTGTGTTCCATGATACTATCCTTTCCTATTTTTTCGGATTATGCATATGTTCTCCGGCAAGCGGATTGCTGTCGATCGCATCCTGCCGCTGTCTGCTGGAAAGATGCGTGTAGATCTCCGTTGTGGCAATGGACTGGTGCCCGAGAATCTCTTTCAGCGTCAGCATATCGGCGTTTCCGTGCTGATACATCAGTGTCGCGGCGGTGTGCCGGAGCTTATGTGTCGAAAGCCCTCTGCCGCCGAGCCCTGCCGCCGTCAGGTGATTTTCAACAATCTGCTGGACTCTGCGCCGGCTGATCCGGCGGTGATTGCGGCTGAGAAACAGCGCATTCGGCTCCTCCGGCGGATTTTCACGTGCCGAGAGATAATCCTGCAAAGCGGAAAGGCATGCGTCATTGAGGTAGACAATGCGTTCCTTGCTGCCTTTACCGAGCACGCGCACCTGCCGGTTGAAGAAATCGACATCGCCGACGTTCATGCCGACAAGCTCCGCAAGACGGAATCCGCAGTTGAGAAACAGTGTGATGATGCAGTAATCGCGGAGTTTTTCAGGCGATTCCTTTTCCTCCTCGGCGGTGTGCAGCATCCGCTGACTTTCCTCGAGTGTCAGGAAACGCGGCAGTGCTTTTTTGACGCTCGGCAGTTCGAGATTCTGACAGGGATCGGCTTTGAGCATGCCCTTTGTCTTGGTCAGATATTTGAACAGACTGCGGACAGCGCTCAGTCTGCGGGAGACAGAGCGCGCGGTATTGCCGCGGGTGTCGCGCAGATAGCGGATGTAGTCATAGAGCACTGCAACCGTGACCGCTTCGATCTCGGAAAAAGGCATATCCGCGATTTCCGTCTCACCGACATCGGAAACAGGGTGTTTGCCGCCAATACAGTGCAGCCAGCGCAGAAAGAGGCAGATATCATTATAGTATTCCGTGACCGTGCGCTTTGCCTTGCCGCGGATCACATCGAGATAGGTCAGATAGTCGCTGAGAAACAGCGGAATCTGTGTGCGGTCGATCTCCATATCTGCGCCTCCTTTTCAGTTTTCTTTCTAATATTGCAGATAAGAAAAGAATTATTATCTTTCTGCAACGAATCGGGCAAGTTCAACATTGCCGTCAGTTTCAGCGGATACGATACGAAACCCGCATTTTTCAGTGTAGAACTTCACATTTTCTTTCTTTTCCACAGGCGTGACCAACGTGATCTTCACCCAATCATCATAAAGAGCCTTTACAAACCGAACCGCTTGTGTACCCAGTCTTTTGCCCTGATATTCCGGAACGATACACAGGCAGGTGATCTCATATACGCTTGTTTCCAGCATTTTACAGGAAACACATCCAACCGGTTTCCTGTCACACAGAATGATATATTTCGGATGCTCTCTGATTGATGCTTCCATCATTCCGAGCGTTTTGCCGTATCCGGGGCATGCGCCAAATCTCTTGTAATCGCTGTAAAATGCAGCATTGTAAATATTTATCAGCATTTGAGCATCTTCTGCTTCGGCTTTTCGATATTCAATGGTCACAGTTTGTCAGCTCCTTTGATCGCGCAGTAAAATGCCAGAAACGGACTGTGCTATTATTATACTGCAAAAAGCCGGATTTTGCAAGTGCTGCCACAGAAATGTTACAAATTCTGCAAAATCTGCGGAAATACAACAAAAACACCGCAGAATCCGGCGGCGGATTCTGCGGCTATCAAAGGATTATCTTGCATCGCGGATTGCGTTATGCAGATCGGTGAACAGGTCATCGTAGCGCGGCGTGTGCAGCGGAACTTTGGTCTTTGTGATGTAGAGTGAGAGGGGAATCTCCCTGCCCTCCCAGCTAAACGGCTTGCCGTTCTGTGATTCGATTTTCTGCATGACGGCGTCTGCATAATCTTCTTCGGCGGACGAAGTCAGCATACAGAACTCATCGCCGCCGATGCGGAATACGATGTCATCTTCACCGGCGGCATTCTGCATGCGTTCGAGGGCGGTGACGATCGCGAGATCACCTGCGAGGTTGCTGATCTCATTGATCGGGATGAGATTGCAGATGTCGCTGCAGATGAACCAGCAGTCCTCGCGCGAGCGGAACAGATCATAAAGCTGTGTGATATCAAACGGTTTCCTTGTCATGATGTAGTCATCTCCTTCAATGGGCGGGAGCGTCAGGCGCGGATAGAGCGCAGGACTCGGAGCCTTCCGCATCTGAGAGGGGTTCCTGTGCCAGATGCTCCGGAATGTGCGCGTGAACGCTTCATTCGAGCTGTAGCCGCATTCCAGTGCGATATCCAGAACGGTCATATCCGGACGGGACTGCAGCAGCGCGGCGGCATATGTCATTCTCCGGCGGATGATGTAGTCATGCACCGGCAGATTGTAGACATAGCGGAACAGCTTTTCGAGTGTGGACTTGGAGCAGGCGCAGGCAGCTGCGATCTGCTCTGTGTGCAGCGGTTCGGTCAGATGCGATTCGATATAGCAGAGGCTGTCTGCCAGCAGTTCGGGATTCTGCATTTGCGTCACTCCTTTCAGATTCGGTATACCGTGATTCTATTATAGCACAGATTTCCGGTTTTGTCTTGATTTTTTGAATCATTCACAAAGCCCTGAATCTGCGGCGCAGAGAACCCGATGGATTATTTCGGTTTTTCGTGCTTTTGCCCCATTGACAAAATTCGTATTATGTGATATAATGGTCACGAATCTGATAAAGGTTATCATTTTCATTTTGGAGGTGACAGATATGCCGCGCGGAGGCGGATATCAGACAAAGCAGAAGGCGCAGGTGCTGCAATATCTGGAGGCACACAGCGCAGAACATATCACGGCGGCAGAGCTGCTGATCGCGCTGAATACAAGCGGCGCAACGATCGGCTCGGCGACAGTCTACCGGCAGCTCGAAAAGCTCGAAGCACAGGGGCTTGTCCGGCGCTATGCCCTCGATGACCGCGGAAGTGCCTGCTGGCAATATGCGGGGGCGGAGGCGAAAGCCGGAACCTGCCGCAATCACTTTCATCTGAAGTGCACAGTCTGCGGGACGCTTGTACATCTGAACTGCGATCATCTGCACGAGATCGCGCATCATGTTGCGGCGGAGCATGATTTTATCATTGATCCGGCGCGCACTGTATTTTACGGTATCTGCGGTGCATGCAGTGCCGCATCTCAAATCAAAGAAGGGAACACGAATGAAACACCTGAAAACGCTTAAAATTCTGACGCTTGCCGCTGCGGTGACGCTCTGCGGCGGGATGCTCTCCGGCTGCGGCGGCAGCAAATCGGATGCATTGACCATTGTCACAACCGTTTACACAACCTATGATTTTGCAAAGCAGCTCACGGCGCATTATGAGAAGCCGGTCGAGGTCAAGCTGCTGCTGACACCCGGCGGCGAGTGCCATTCCTATGAGCCGACGCCTTCCGATGCTGCGGCGATCCAGAGCTGCGATCTGTTTATTTATATCGGCGGCACATCCGAGACATGGGCGGAAAAGCTCATCGAGACAAGCCGCACCAAAAAGAAGAATCTGCGCATGTTTGACTGCGTTGACCTGCTCAATGAGGAGACCGTCGAGGGCATGGAGCCGGAGGAGCACGAGGACGAGCATGAGGAAGGTCACGCAGACGAGATTGACGAGCATATCTGGACAGCGCCGCTCAATGCGGATAAAATGCTGACTGCGATGCAGGAAAGTCTTAATGAGATTGCGCCGAAGGAAAAAGAGCACTGCGATGCATCTTATGAATCGCTGCACAATTCGCTGCTGAAACTTGATCAGCGTGCGCGTGAAATCCATGATAACGCAAAGCGGGATACGCTGATTTTCGCGGACAGATTCCCGTTCCGCTATCTGACCGAAGCCTACGGCTGGAACTACTACGCCGCCTTTGCCGGATGCAGCAGCGACACGGATGCATCGCCGGCAACGCTTTCCTTCCTGATCTCAAAGGTCAAGGATGAGAATATCAAAACCGTGTTCTATCTCGAGAATTCATCCCAGAAGATTGCGAATGCCGTATCCGCCGCAACGGGCGCACAGGCTGTCATGCTGCAGTCCTGCAACAATGTCTCGCGCATGGATTACGATGTCGGGATGCATTATCAGCAGCTGATGACCGAAAATCTGGATGCGATCGAGGAGGCTCTGAACTGATATGGCTTACATCACCTGTGAGGACCTCACGCTGCGGTATGAGGCGCTGACAGTGCAGGAGCATCTGAGCTTTACCGTCGAAAAAGGCGATTATCTCTGTATCGTCGGCGAGAACGGCTCCGGCAAAAGCACACTGATGAAATGTCTGCTCGGACTCAAGCAGGCGGACGGCGGCACATTGAAATTCGGGGACGGCTTAAAGCGCAATGAGATCGGCTATCTTCCGCAGCAGAGCCAGATTCAGCGGATGTTTCCGGCATCGGTGCGGGAGGTTGTGCTTTCCGGCTGCCTGAACGGCAGGGCGATCCACCCGTTTTATTCAAAGGCGGAAAAGACACGCGCCGCCGAGCAGATGGAATGTCTGAACATCACGCAGCTTGCCGACCGCAGCTACCGTGAACTTTCCGGCGGACAGCAGCAGCGTGTTCTGCTTGCACGGGCGCTCTGTGCGACAAAAAAGCTCCTGCTGCTCGATGAACCGCTGACAGGTCTTGACCCGCTGGTCGCGACAGAGCTTTATGCGATTCTGAAGCATATCCACGATGATCACGGCATCACAATTATCATGGTCACGCATGATGTCGAATGCGCCGTGCGTCATGCACAGAAGATTCTGCACATCGGAAAGAACGAGAGCTTCTTCGGCAGCTGCGCGGATTATGAAGCAAGTGAAGTCGGCAGACGCTTTCTCGGTGAAAATGCGCCGCCGGAGCACTGCTCAAACTGTGCGCATCATCACGGGGCAGAGGAGGTGCAGCCCGATGACTGATCTCTCTTTGATTCTGACGCCTGAATTTGTCTCGCAGATTCTGCTGCCTGCCCTGATTGCAGGCGTGTCGGTCAGCCTTTGTGCAAGTCTGCTCGGCGTGAGCCTTGTGCTCAAGCGCTGCTCCATGATCGGCGACGGGCTTTCGCATGTCGGATACGGCACGCTCTGTATCGCAGTGGCGATGGGCTGGGCGCCGATGCAGGTCACGATTCCGGTTGTCATTGTCGCCGCGTATATCCTGCTGCGGCTCTCTGAGAACAGCCGCATCGGCGGTGACACGGCAATCGCGCTGTTTTCGACCTCAGCACTGGCGCTCGGTATTCTTGCGTCATCCAAAGCGAATCTGATGACGGATGTCAGCCACTATATGTTCGGCAGCATCCTTGCAATGTCCCGCGGGGATGTCATTTTCAGCGTGATCCTGAGCATCTGCGTGCTGCTGGTCTATCTGCTGTTCTATGACAAAATCTTTGCCGTGACCTTTGATGAGAACTTCGCACGCGCAACCGGACTGAATGTCCGCTTTTACAATCTGCTGATTGCCGTGCTGACGGCTGTGACAGTTGTGCTCGGCATGATGCTGATGGGTGCACTGCTGATCTCGAGCCTGATGATTTTTCCCGCTGTCACGGCAATGCGCATCAACAAGCACTTCCGCGGCGTTGTCCTGACGGCGGTTGTGATCTCGGTCGGGTGTTTCCTGCTCGGATTGTTCCTGTCGCTCTGGATCGACACGGCAGTCGGTGCAAGCGTGATTATTATGAATCTGTTTGTGTTTGCGGCTGCGTCCCTGTTTTCCGCTTTGCGCCGGAAAAAAGCATAAAACAAAACCGCATATCTGTCCGCGGACAGGTATGCGGTTCTTTTATTTGTGATGCAGGATGAGACCGTGCCTTACTGCAGGCGGGAGATAATTGCCTGCGCAAACTCCTCGGGTGACATACGCCGCGAATACAGCAGCGATGACGGCGTCACAGCGTTTTCCCAGCCGCTCAGAACAGCCTGCTTGAATGTCCGGTAAACGGTCTGATTGGATGTTTGGTGCTGCTCAGCATAGATTCTGCAGGCATCTTTGAGCGCACAGTCCGGATGCTCTGCCATATAAAGGATGATCGTCTGCATGAGGTCAAGATCGCGTTCGGGGATGTCGCTCCCGACGAGAATTTGTCGAATCCACTGTTCAAGTTTTCTTTGCACTGCAAACGTCTCCTTTCTCCGGTATTATATTTATCATAACGCAGAATCAGGAAAAAGTCAAGTCAAATCGGCATGATTCGACAAAATCAGCAGGTTTTGCGTGCTGACGGATTGTTGGCGCTTTGGATGAAACATCTGCATGGCATGCACAAAACTAACGCAGATATGTTGAATTCAGAGGCGTATGCCGTGCGAACCGCGAAAAGCCGCAGCCGCCGGAACGGGATCAAAAGACGCGAAAAATGTCGAATGCGTTTTTTCAGCGCCGGTTGCTGCTTTTTTCACGAGTTACAGATCGCCGTTATCGGTATCAGCATGACTGTGGATTACTGCGGATTCTGGGATGACACGAATATGACACGCGAGAAAATGCAGCACAAAAAACGGCGTATCCGCCGTGAAAAGCACGCAGATACGCCGTTTTGATATGGAGCAGGTGAGGGGAATCGAACCCCCGACCTCAGCTTGGGAAGCTGATGTTTTACCATTAAACTACACCTGCAAACGAAAAACCCTCATACGGTTTGTATGAGGGCTTTGGATGCGGATAAGAGGACTTGAACCTCCATGATATTGCTATCACATGGACCTGAACCATGCGCGTCTGCCAATTCCGCCATATCCGCACATCCTTGCCGCTGTTTCCCTGCGACTTTGTAATTATAGCACATTCCGAAAGATTTGTCAAGGGGTTTTCGCAAATTTTTCAAAAAGTTTTTTTGCATTTTTCGCAAAAGTATGTTATAATAGGTTCAGACTTAAAATGAGGGAGTGGATTCTCACAAAAATGACGATTTATCTTGACTCCGCTGCGACGTCCCGTCCGGGGGAGGCGTGTCTGAACGCGATGTGCGGAATGATGCGCGAGACATACGGCAATCCGTCCTCTCTGCACCGGTTCGGATTGGAGGCACAGCTTTGCATGGAGCAGGCGCGCAAACAGATTGCGGCAGCGCTCGGATGCGAGGCTGCTGCTGTGATGTTTACATCCGGTGCGACGGAGAGCAATCATCTGGCGATTCGCGGCGCTGCTTATGCATACGGCAGAAGAAAACGCCGCGTCATTACAACAACCGTTGAGCATGCATCGGTGCGCGGTGCGTTTGACATGCTTGAGGCAGAAGGCTATGAGGTGATTCGTGTGGCACCGGATGCGGACGGCATCCTGCATGCGGAGAACATTGCAGCAGCGGTGAATGAGGATACCTGCCTTGTCAGCATGATGCTCGTGAACAATGAGACCGGCGCGATTTTGCCGGTGCAGCAGGCATTTGCACAGATCAAGCGCGCGTTCCCGCAGGTCATCACGCACTGTGATGCCGTGCAGGGATTCATGAAGCTGCTGGTCAGTCCGGTAAAGCTGAATGCCGATCTGCTGACAGTCAGCGGACACAAGGTTCACGCATGCAAGGGTGTCGGCGCGCTGTACCATAAGAAAGGCGTCCGCCTGATCCCGCTGATGAAGGGCGGCGAGCAGGAGGGGACTATGCGCCCGGGAACGGAATCCGTGCCGCTGATCGTCGGATTCGGCGCGGCGGTGAAGGAACTTTCCGGTTCGATTTCTGCGCGTGCGGAATATGTCTCCGGTCTGCGAAGCGAGTGCATCCGGCAGCTTTCGGAGCTGGAGGACATCACGGTCAATTCTCCTGCAGAGGGCAGCCCGTATATCCTGAGCTTTTCAGTCAAGGGACTGCGCTCGGAGACGATGCTGCATTTTCTCTCGGATCGTGAGATTTACGTATCGAGCGGTTCTGCGTGTTCAAAGGGAAAGCAGAGCGGTGTGCTGCAGCAGTTCGGCATCAAACAGGATCTCGCAGACAGCACCCTGCGCGTGAGCTTCTGCGCGGAGAATACCGCAGAGGATATCACGGCGCTCTGTACCGCACTGAAAGCGGCGCAGGAGCAGCTGGTGCACAAGAGGTGAGCGCATATGGTCAGACGATATGACCCGCGTGATCTGCAGGGCTGCGGCGCGGTCTTCTGCAGCGCATTTGCCGCAGAACCGTGGAACGAAAACTGGACGCAGCAGCTTGCGGAAACCCGCATCTCCGAGCTGACCGGCACACCGATCTCCGCGGGCTTTGTCTATGATGAGCAGGGAAGTATTCTTGCTGTTGCAGCCGGACGGGTCTGCACCTATTTATACGGCAAAGAATATGTGATTGATGAATTCTGCGTTTCTGCGGAGATGCAGGGTAAGGGCATCGGCAGCAGACTGATGCAGCGGATCGAGCAGGAAATGCGTGCGGCGGGATGTGTCGGCATTGTTCTGCAAACAACGCGCGGTTATCCGAGCGAGCGCTTTTATCTGAAGAACGGATTTCAGCGCAATCCGGATATGATTACGATGTACCGGCTGCTGAATGAGAAAACAGAATTCTCCTGACGCTTTGTCAGGATTATACTATTATTTTTTCAATATTATGAATACTAATTTATATGGTAATTGTATTCCAATCGTATTTACAATTTTAAATTTACAATATGCAAGTGAACTGGCAGGCAAGAAGAAGGCGCTTTGCATACTATCTGTTATTTACAGCATTGTTGGGAGCATTACGATTGTTTTGCTGAACAGCAACAATAAACAAGCTGCATTTGAGTGGTTTGTTCTGTACACACTTGGCTTCCTTTTTTTCAGGTTCATAAGGAAAAAGTCAGCAGATTTATTATCTGTAGCGACAAATCCCCAGGCGTTTGACACCAGGGATTATGCGTATCATAAAATCGTATTGATAAAAAACATGATGATCGCATTATTGATTTTGGTATTTGCGTTCAGTCCCTTATTTGATAAACTGTTCTCAGACAGTGAAATATATGGTTTATCAAGATACAACTATATTTCATGCGCTTTCGCATATATTGTATATTGCGTTTTTATATTTAGGATTCTAAAAAACGGTCATCCTGAATGTGAAACAAAAAGGAGTGATCATAATGAAGAATGCGATTCAAATGCATACAGGTAAAAACCTGAAACTGACAAATATACTATCTATAATGGTGATTGGTCAGGCAGATATAAAATTGCGGCTCCGTATAAAATGGAGCTGCTGAACTGATTATATTATAAACGAGGTTTGTGACATGAGAGAGATTATTCTGGTAAAATACGGCGAAATGGCGCTCAAGGGACTGAACAGAGGCTCCTTTGAGGATGTGCTGCTTCGCAACATCCGCTACCGGCTGAAAAAGCTCGGCAAGTTTTCGTATTCCAAGGCACAGTCTACGATTTACGTTGTGCCGGAGGCGGAAACGGATGAAGCCTGCGGCGAACTGCTCGCTGCTGCGATGCCGCGTCTGAAAAAGGTGTTCGGCATTGCGGCACTTGCGCGTGCGCTGACCTGCGAAAAATCCTTTGCGGATATTTCGACACGCTCGGTGCCGTATCTTGCGGATGCGCTGAATGCGGCAAAGACCTTTAAGGTCGAGGCGAAGCGTGCAGACAAAGCCTTCCCGATGAAGTCGCCGCAGATCTGCGCGGAGCTTGGCGGCATTCTGCTTGAGCATTATCCGCATCTGCGCGTGGATGTCAACCATCCGGATGTGACCGTGACTGTTGAGATCCGCGATCTGAATGCGTATGTTCATGCAGCGCGTGAAAAGGGTGCGGGCGGTCTTCCGGTCGGCACGGCGGGCAATGCGATGCTGCTGCTCTCCGGCGGCATTGACAGTCCGGTTGCCGCTTATATGATGGCGAAGCGCGGTCTGCGTGTGACGGCATGTCATTTTGCTTCTCCGCCCTATACCTCTGAGCGTGCGCTGCTGAAAGTTGAGCAGCTCTGCGAAAAGCTGACGCCGTGGTGCGGCAGCATGGCGTTCTACTGTGTGCCGTTCACGGAGATTCAGGAGCAGCTCCAGCGGAATTGTCCCGAGGAATACTTCACAATCCTGATGCGCCGCCTGATGATGGAGATCGCATGCAGACTCGCAGAGCGCGAGGAATGCGGCGCGATCATCACGGGCGAGAGCCTCGGACAGGTTGCGAGCCAGACGCTTGCGGCACTTCAGTGTACGGATGCCGTGGCAACAATGCCGGTGCTCCGTCCGCTGATCGGCATGGATAAGACCGAGATCGTCGAGATTTCGCGCAAGATTGATACCTTTGATATCTCGATTCAGCCCTATGAGGACTGCTGCACGGTCTTTACGCCGCGGCACCCGAAGCTGCGTCCGCATCTGGAGGATGTCGCCGCAGCACAGGCAGAGGTTGATTTTACACCGATGGTTGAGGCAGCAATTGCAGGTGCGACAAAAAAGGTCTTTGCACAGCATATCTCCGAGGAGCAGATGCTCTGATCAGTGTTTCATGTGGAACAATTTGCAAGCAGATACATTGATTATATGATATCATGATTTAGACTGAATGTGAAAATTCGACAAAATATGCCGCTCTGAATTGTTGCATATTACAAAATATCGTGCGGATGACTTGACAATACGGCGCCTGATGTAGTACAATGTTCATTGAGAATAGGCTTACTGCGGCTTACGGCATCTGCCCGGCTGCCCCAAGTCTTTTCTCTGAACGATACATCAGTGTCAGGCGCATCCCGTGTTTTGTGACCGGAACTGCGGCTGCTCTGACCGGATGAAGCGAAACTCGCTTCATGTCCTGTCCGGCGAATCAGAGGATTTGCGGACTGTGATCTGCCGGTTTTCCGGTGACTGCGTACCAGCAGCCGTATCACAGTGCATGAATCCCACGGGGAACCGGATCGGCGGGATTCCGGAGCGGAACGGCGGAACTTCCAGCCGTCCTGCTGACACGGTTTCTGCCTGTCAGATGCACTTGCTGTCGTCGGCTTGACCGGCGGCATCCGGAGAAGATACACGAAATGTGAATTCCCGAAAGGGAATATTGATTGCTGACTGGGAGATGTACAGACTCTCACATGCAAAACCTGTGCGGATGCAGAAGCGAAAGGGCGAGCGTACCGATGCTCTCCGGAAACGGATGCAGAAGCAAATGATGGAGGCGTTCAAATGGATATCAGGCAAAATCCCTATCAAGAACCTAGCTGCCCTGACGTACCGCAGAAACCTGCAGGTGCGCAGAACGCAGTACCCGGGAATGATTCCCCGCTTCGGGCGGATGTCACTCCGAACGGGACCAGAAGAACATACAGTGCGCATCGGATGCTGAAGGGTGCCGCGGGACGTGCGGAGATTTCGGACGAAGATAAGCTGAGAGATGTGCTTCGGGAAACGGAACGAGGGCAGAATCATGAACAGGACGACATTACGGCGATTTTAGAAGAAGTCGAAGCAAAACGTCACACTACAGCAGATGAACAGCCGAATGTCGAATATTCTTCCGGCAGAACAGAAGCGTCCGCAGGACATCGTGTCCCGCGGGAGGCGGTCACAACTGCTCCGGCAGAACGGCCAAAGGCTGCTGTGCGGCATACGGGAAGGCCGAGACCTGAGACACATACGGTGACTCGGGAGGAGGCGGTCTCGGAGGCGGCACCGCGGCAGCGGAAGGGAAACGGTAAGAAAAAGCGCAAACACTATACCTTTAAGGAGAGCTTAAAATTTTTTGTACCGTGGAAAGGCGACTCTCTGTTTGAGTCCTTCCGGAAAATTGTCTTTTCGCTCGCGCTGATTGTTGTCGGCGTCTGTACATTTCTGATCGGCAGCTACTATATCGACCTGTACAAGGCAAAGAAGATGTACGAGGAAATTCAGGCGCGGATTGACGAGGCAAAGGCGAACCGGCATTTCAACGAGGACAGCAATACAGAAGAATCTGTCGGCGGAATGGTTGAATGGTTGGATTTCAACTATTTCGGCGAGACGCTGCTCCCCATCAACCCCGATGCTGTCGGCTATGTCAGCATTGAGGGCACCGAGGTCAGCTATCCGGTGGTGCAGAAGCAAAGATTAAGCGATCCGAATCAAAACCCGAACGACTACTATCTCAACCGGACGTTCAAACAGGAGCAGAGCAAATCTGGCTGCATCTTTATGGATTTCCGGAACCACTTTGATGAGGTAGTCGATCACCGTCGAGTATTCGACAACTCCGGAAATGTTTTCATTTACGGACACAACATGAATAATAGAACGATGTTCGGAAGTCTGCGCGACTATATCAACAATCCGTCATTCTACAGCGCACACCCGATTGTCAATTATTCCTCTCTCTATAAAGATTACGTGTTCAAGATTTTCGCCATCTTTGTTGTAGACGGCGAGGATTACACCTCGGATCTTGCATTTGACTGCTGGAATACATTGGACTTTGCCGATGAGGACGCGTTCTATGATTATGTGAACGAAGCAAAGAAACGCACAATGATCAACACAAATGTTGATGTGAAGTATGGAGATCAACTCTTGTCGCTGTACACGTGCAACGGACTGGTCGCCAATGCCAAGCTGATTCTGATGTGTCGAGAAGTTCGTGCAGGCGAAGACCCGAAAGAGGGTACGGAGAATGCCACATTGAATGAAAATGTGCTGTACCCGAAGGCCTACTATAAAGGAGGCCGCCCTGTTAATTACGATCCCAAGAAATTCGTGCCGTATGGTCCGAATGCGTAATTCAGGTTTTGATTTCACCGAAATCAAACTGAAGGGAAATGGGATGTCAAGGAGGTAAACGTACTTGTTTCCGCTTTGAGCGGACTGTTTTCTTTCGGTTATGCTGTCTTATATCGTATCTGAGCGGCGAGCGTACAGCCGTCCTCACCCGCGGCGGGAGCTGCGGAGCACATCTCCGCGATATGAGATATTTAGCTTAACAGAGAGATGTACGCAGGTAAACTGCGACGCAGAACAACGCGTCGTTCCCGGATGGCGCGCGCTGAAAGGTCGGATTGGGACTGACCGGACGGCGAAGGGAGGACACAAACGATTAGACAAAATCCCCACAGCAATCTTGGGGAAATAAAGCCGGGCTAACCCGGTGAGATTGATAAATTGGAGAGAAACTATGCAAGCTCGAACGCGAAGAAACCGCGTGGCGATTCTGGTTGCAATGGCTCTGTGTTTCACCAGTACATGTGCAATTCAGAGCGACAGAGACGCCATGCTGCGCTCAGGAGCTGCCAATACTGCGTTTGCCGCTACAACAGGAGGCTATGAGAACGGGACGGACGTACAAGCCGTTTTGGGACCTGCCGACTCGCGCAGCAGCCTTCAGTCGGGTGCAGACGCATATGAAGTTGCCGATTTGCGGAAGGCTGATCTTTATGAATATGATGACAGCCTTATGCTTGTTCGGTATGAGGCAGTTGATTCTGAGCCGGACGAAACGCCAACGACTACTACTGCAACGACAACTGCTGTCACAGATGACAGCGAAAACGATATTACCACTGTTACGTCGGTCGTAACAACCTATGAAGAACCTGTTGTCACAGCTCGCGAAACCATTGCCGCAGAACCCGGCAGCGTTGTGTTCTATTCCTCCGGATTCGGACACGGCGTCGGAATGAGCCAGAACGGCGCAAATTTCTATGCAATGTATGACGGCTGGACGTACGATCAAATCCTGAGTCTCTACTATCCCGGAACGATGCTGGTTCAGACCGGTACTTCGGAATGGGAAACCATGACAGTCGGCGGAAAGACTGATACAGTTGTGTCGATCCTCTCGCAGATTGTCAATAACGAAATGGGCGATTCTTTCTCTGTCGAAGCCATCAAGGCACAGGCAATTGCAGCTTATACCTACTATCTGTATAACGGATACGGTGCCGGTATGATCTGCAAGGCGAATCCGTCCGAAAAAATCGTGGATGCTGTTCGATCTGTTCTCGGTATCGTTGTGTACTACGAGAACGCTCCGGCACTCACATCGTTCTATGCATCCAGCGGCGGCGCAACGGCTTCCTGCAAGGATATCTTCTATGCTGATCTTCCTTATTTGCAGAGCGTGCCCGTCAGACATGACGAATCTTCCGATCCGCATTTTAACAGCACCAAGGTATTTCATGCCGACGTGCTCAAATCCACACTCGAAAACACTTACCATGTCACGCTCACAGGCAACCCATATGATTGGATTCAACTTGAGTACGGTGACGGCGGCTATGTAGCCAGCGCGCTCATCGGCGGGCAAGTTTGCGTGAAGGGCAATGACCTGCGCGGCGTACTTGGTTTGAAGTCTCCGAAGTTTGAATTTGCGTATCAGGCGGCATCTGCCTCTGACGCTGTTCAGAATGCAGCGAACGTGAATGATTCCATGACATCTCAGGGTGAGACAGCAGCGGAGGAATCCACACAGGATATGTAATCCGCATCAATTGAATGTGAAAAAATCCCGTACAGGAGACTGTGCGGGATTTTTTGATACATGTGGATTTTTGTACGATTCTACTGCGAAATGGTACGATATGTCATTGACTTTCGGGCAGGATTGTTCTATAATGACAATATAATACGAGGGGAGGGTTTGCCATGCAAACAAAGAGAATTGCCGTTTTTGCCGCAGCGATGCTGTTTGTACAGGCTGCAATGCCGCTGAATGCTTCGGCGGCTTCTGCAAGCGATGTCCGGCATCTGGTGAAAACACTGACGACAAACGGCGCAATGACAAAGGCAGACGACTTCAACGGAGACGGGCTGGTCAATGCAGTGGATCTGACGCTGATGAAGCGTGCGGTTCTTGCAGAGGCACAGGCGGATACCGGAGAGGTCAAAGCCCAGACCGTGACCGCGATCACCGAGCAGACAAAACTGATCGGCAGAACGCTCACGAAGGACGGCGTCACATGGCTCGTGCACAGTGGCTCAGCCGTTGAGTGTACCGTTACGGGCGTGGAGGCGAGCGTCACAATTGAGGGCGACGGCAATGTCCGGAGCGATGCGAAATACCGTCCGCGCTACGGCGTCTATGTGGACGGCGAGCTCATCAAGGATGTTGTCATGGGCGAATCGGAGCAGGTTGTCAAGCTGTTTTCCGGCACGGAAAAGCGCACTGCAACGGTCAAGGTCATGCATCTTTCCGAGGCAAACAACGGCGCGATTGGTGTCAAGCAGTTTGATGTGAAGTCCTCAGCGGCGAAACCGGTGCAGCCGACGGCGAAGAAAGATCTGACCATCGAGTTCGTCGGCGATTCGATCACCTGCGCTTACGGTGTCGGTGCGGATTCGCAGTATGTCGGTTTTGAGACCGCGACTGAGGATTTCTCCAAATCCTATGCATATCTGACGGCGCAGCTGCTCAATGCTGATTACAGCGCGGTCAGTTACAGCGGTTACGGCATCGTCTCCGGCTATTCGAGCGACGGGAAAAAGAATGCGGATTCGCTTGTGCCGCCGGTCTATCAAAATGTTGCAAAGAGCACGGATTACGCAGTGCCGTGGGATTTTGAAGCGCATCCGGTGGATGTGGTCTTTGTGAACCTCGGCACGAATGACGATTCCTACGCAAGCAAGGAACTGGAAACGCGCGGCAAGGAATATCAGACCGAGTATCTGGCGTTCCTCAAGCAGCTCCGCAAGTGCAATCCGGATGCTGCGATCGTCTGCACACTCGGCATCATGGGCTGTCAGGAGCTGTATCCGTATCTCGAGGCTGCGGTCAAGGAGTTCGGGGATGCGAAAACGATCTGCTATGAGTCCCCGACGCATAACATCACGCAGGACGGCATCGGCGCGGACTGGCATCCATCTCCGGTGACGCATGAGAAGAATTCCTATCTCGCTGCGGATCACATCTGCAAGGCGCTCGGGATTCCGTACAGCGGTGTCGGTCTGGATTTTGCCGCAGACGGTGAATACGGCTGCGATTTTGATAAATCCAACGGCGCAGATGGCTGGCCGTATTTCAGCGACTGGAACAAATCGCTCAATATCAACATTTCGAGCGGCGGCACATCGCCCGAGGAGATTCTCGGCTATGTCCGCAAGCTGAACCTGACAAAGGGTACATATACACTCAGCTTTACCGTCAAGGGCGGCGAAAAGGCGGAGATTCCGTATATTATCCGCAGCATGACCGATCACAAGAAGGTTTACTGCGAGGGCGTCTGCAAAGGCGGCGCGGCTTCTGAGAAGTTTACAATTGCTGCGGATGCGCCGGACAGTGAGATCGTATTTCCGGTCGGTGCAGTCGGCGGACTGAACCTGACATTTGAGAGCATCACGCTTTACAAAACCGAAGCATAATCTGAAAGGATACCCATAAAAAGCCCCTGAGTGTCAAAAAACACTCAGGGGCTTTCTTGATTGATTTTTTAAGTGAAATCACATATTATCATTGTAAAAACTCAAAAATCTTGAAAACAATTCTGTATCAAGCATATTGCACCATTTGTTTCTGTCGAGATGCTGATGAATATAATCTGCTTTCTCCGCTTTGAATCGTTCGTTGTTTTCCTCTGCGTTATAATCATAATCAAGCGTTTTGAGCCATTCATCAAACGCAGCATTGAACTCGTTTACATATGTCTGATCGTCAAAAATGAAATTATGCCCTTTGTCCTTCAGCCGGATAAATTCAAATCGCGGGTCATCCTTATATGCATCGTAATACAGGTCGAAACCGTATTCGATCGGAACAACACCGTCATCTTCACTGTGTACGATCATGACTTTTGCATCGCTGTTTTCAAAGCCGTCCATCGCTGTATTGGAAGCATATTTTCCGTATCGGATGCGCTCGTGCATCCGAATGAACGGCATCATCGTGTAAATGACGTTACCTGCCTGTTTCTTTCCGCCCGCTTCAAACAGATCAGATGAACGGTTGCAGCCCGAACACGCAATAACAGCTTTTACCTCCGGATGATATGTGAGAACACTGCATACGCTGTAACTGCCCCAGCTGTGACCGAACAAGGCAATCGGCAGCTTCGGGAAGTTGCCGCTGTTTTCCACAAAGGTGATAGCGTTGTCAAGATCAATCTGTCCCTGCGGGATACCGCCCACGCCTTCGCCCTCACTTTTGTCATTTCCGGTTGCATCGTAAGCAAACACATAATAACCGTTCTGCGCAAAGAAGTTTGCGCATTCCATGTAGGAATTGTGTCCGGCGCCGAAACCGTGCGCAATCACAATAATACCTTTCTGTTCATCGCCTGCGCTGTACCAATAGCCCTGGAGTTTCTGCCCCTTGTCTGACGGAAACGTATACTCGGAACAGGACAATCCTTTGTAATCTTCAACATACAGCAGATACGGCTCGTAGCTTTCAAAGCGTTTGTTAAAATTATCGTTATATATACTGACAGACAGTGCCCACCATCCTGCGATGATGGCAATAAGCACACATAACAGAATGATGATGACGATTTTTTTCTTTGATTTTTTCATTCTTTCATCCTCTTTTACCATTCAGGTAACTTCCAAATTTTGTCATTCAATATAATTGAAGTGCTGTCAATAGAAATGCCATAGTACTTCTGACCGGACATCACAAATACTATGGCGTATCTTCTATATGAACATGCGCGCTGTTCTTGGATTACGCTTCCATTGCGGGCATCCAGTGGGAAACCGGCATGCCGTTTGCCTTGAATGCGTCCAGCAGTGCATCGCGCTCGTTTTTCGCAAGCGGAACCGTAATCAGGCAGGCATTGTTCACTGCGGTGACTGCCTCATCCGCGTGACCGTTTTCCGCCAGATACTTCGATGCGAACTCGCTGACTGCGATTTCATTATAGCTGCCTTCAAAGCGGATGAACATGCCGCAGGTCAGCTCGTCGATACCGGCGATGAAGTCCTGTGTCCCGACATCTTCCCAATCCTGCGAGAACACCGTCTTGTGGTGCTTGATTGCCTCGATGACGTCGCCCATGACAGCGCTTGCGGTCGGGAACTTGCCGGCGCCTCTGCCGCAGAAGTATGCACGGTCGATTGCGTCGCCGCAGACCTCAACGCAGTTGAAGACGCCGTCCACGCGCGAGATCATGTTCTCGTGGGGGACAAACATCGGCAGGACAGCCGGAAGAATTCTGCCGTCATCAAGCTTTTTGACGAATGCGATCAGCTTGACTGCGCCGTCGAGCGCATCGGCAGAGGATGCATCCTCAAGCGAAATCTCGCGGATGCCCTTGGTGTAAACGCTTTCCGGATAGACATGCTTGCCGAATGCCAGCGAAGCCAGAATGCAGATCTTGCGGCATGCATCGTGACCGTCAACGTCTGCGCTCGGCTCACGCTCCGCATAGCCGTGCTTCTGTGCCTTTTCGAGCGCAGCTTCAAAGGTCATGCCGTCGGTGAGCATTTTATTGAGAATATAGTTCGTTGTGCCGTTGAGGATGCCGTAGATTGCGGAAATCTCATTTGCGGCAAGGCAGCGGTGCAGCGGGCGGATGATCGGGATTGCGCCGCCGACGCTCGCTTCAAAGAAGCAGTTGCAGGCGTGTGCCTTTGCTTTTGCAAGCAGCTCAGCGCCCTTTTTCGCGATCAGCTCCTTGTTCGAGGTGACAACGCTGATGCCTTTTTCAAGGCACTGCTTCAGATAGGTGAATGCGGGCTCGACACCGCCCATGCATTCTGCAACGACCGTGATCTCCGGATCGGAGAGGATCGCATCCATGCTTTTTGTGAATTTGTCTGCATACGGCGAATCCGGAAAATCACGAAGATCGAGGATATGAGCAAGCTCAAATGCTTCGCCTGCCTTCTGCTCGATCTTCTTCCGATTGCGATAGAACAGCTCCACAACACCGGAGCCAACCGTACCAAATCCCAGAACTGCAAATTTTTTCATGTGCATACTCGCTCCCGCGACCGGGAGCTTTTGACCTCATTTCATTTGAATTTTGCCGTGCGTCGGCATCCGCCGCTCAGCTTCCGGAGAGAAGCCGCACTTCAACAACGCCCTTGCGTTCCCCGAGCGCACTGCACAGCGCCGAGACATTGGCAGCGCCCTGCAGCCGGAAGGTGACTGTCACCGCAGCCGCACCGTCCACAGGAATGCTCTGATTGAGCGTCAGGACATTGGCGTTTGCATCCGAGAGCGTGTGCAGCACGCCGGAAAGGATGCCAGCCTCATCATGCAGCAGCAGATAGACCGTGAAGATCTGATCGCGCATCTGCTCCTCATAGATGAATACGGAGTCGCGGTACTTATAGAAAGCGCTCCGGGAAATCCCGACCGCCCGACATGCCGCGGAGGAGCTTTTTTCCTCGCGGTTTGCGAGCATGCGCTTGACAGTCAGTGTTTTGAGAATGACCTCGGGCAGAACGGAGGAATCAACGACCACCCAGTTTTTTTCGTAATCAGACATGGTATGTGTACCTCATGATGCCTTCCGTCTCAGACGGACAGTTGTTTTTGTAACATGACCATTATACCATATTATACGTAGAATGTCAAGTGCCGCCGCGCGGATTGACACGTAAAAAATCAGAGGAGGAATCCGGTTTCTTTTATCCATATTGAGGTCAGAATTATGTTGGTAAACGATATAACAAATAGATTTCCTCGCGTATGCGCGGAAAACCTGCCGGCATGGAAATTGTTACACAAACGCCAATATCGTTAAAACATTATAAGATATCTAAAAACGCAAGATTGCTATTGACAAACCGTGCAAAAGAATATATAATAGATAACAACACGAGGTATTGTGGCAATTTTGAAATGCAAACACTATATCTTGTGTTTTCAGCATTTACCAGCTTACCTGTGGATTTGGGCAAGGTGCGAATATGCTGCATATTTTAACGAATCTGAAAATGGGGTGTAGACTTGAAAATCGCAGGCTTACAGAAGCTCACGCTGCTGGATTTTCCGGGAAAAACTGCCTGCACGGTGTTTACATGGGGCTGTAATCTCCGGTGCCCGTTCTGCCACAATGCAGGACTTGTGACGGAGGCGTTTGCGGAAACGGTCACAGCGGACGAGCTGTACGCGTTTCTGAAAAAACGCATCGGATTGCTCGACGGTGTATGCGTCACCGGCGGCGAACCGCTGCTCCAGCCCGATCTGATTTCGTTTTTGCAGCCGATTCACGAAATGGGGTTCGAGATCAAGCTTGATACGAACGGCACCCAGCCTGAAAAGCTCCGCCGGATCTGTGAGACAGGACTGATCAGCATGGTGGCGATGGACATTAAGAACAGCCCTGAGAAATATGCTGTGACCGCCGGCACTGAGCGGCTCAGCATTGACTCTGTGCATCAGAGTGTCCGCTACCTCATGCAGCAGGGGGACATCCCTTATGAGTTCCGTACCACGGTCGTAAAGCAGTATCACACTGCCGAAGACTTTTCCGCCATCGGAAAATGGATCCGCGGCGCGAATGCCTATTATCTGCAGAATTTCCAGAATACCGGCAGACTGATCGACAATTCAGTTTCCGGCTGCACACCCTCCGAGATGCGGGAGTTCCTTGAGATTGTCCGCAGGGATGTGCCGAATGCCGCGCTGCGCGGGATTTGATTTCTCGGCTCAATACTATTATCAGGAGGCTTACTCATGTATCAGGTTACCAAACGCGACGGCAAAGTGGTCGATTTCGAGATCACGAAAATCGCAGAAGCGATCCGGAAAGCATTTGATGCGCAGAACAGACAGTATCATCCGTCTGTCATTGATTTCCTTGCACTGCGCGTGACTGCCGACTTTGAGAACAAGATCAAGGATGACATGGTCGCTGTTGAGGATATTCAGGACAGCGTTGAGCATGTGCTGGCAGAGGGCGGCTACAGCGATGTCGCAAAGGCATACATTCTCTACCGCAAGCAGCGCGAGAAGCTCCGCAACATGAAGTCCACGATGCTCGATTACAAGGAGACCGTTGATAAGTATGTCAAGGTCAGCGACTGGCGCGTCAAGGAGAACTCGACCGTTACCTATTCCGTCGGCGGTCTGATTCTCAGCAACTCCGGTGCCATCACCGCGAACTACTGGCTCTCTGAGATTTATGATGAGGAGATCGCAAATGCACACCGCTCGGGCGATATGCATATCCACGATCTTTCGATGCTGACCGGCTACTGCGCAGGCTGGTCGCTCAAGCAGCTGATTCAGGAAGGTCTGGGCGGCGTTGAGGGCAAGATCACTTCCGCTCCGGCAAAGCATCTTGCAACGCTCTGCAACCAGATGGTCAACTTCCTCGGCATCATGCAGAATGAGTGGGCAGGCGCACAGGCATTCTCCTCGTTTGATACCTACCTTGCACCGTTTGTCAAGGAGGATAACCTGCCTTACGATCAGGTGAAGAAATGTATCGAATCCTTCGTGTTCGGTGTCAATACGCCGTCCCGCTGGGGCACGCAGGCTCCGTTCTCCAACATCACGCTGGACTGGACGGTTCCGAATGATCTTGCAGAGCTCAACTGCATCGTCGGCGGCAAAGAGATGCCCTATAAGTACAAGGACTGCAAAAAGGAAATGGACATGGTCAACAAGGCATTCATCGAGACCATGATCGAAGGCGATGCACAGGGCAGAGGCTTCCAGTATCCGATCCCGACCTATTCGATCACCAGAGATTTCGACTGGTCCGAGACCGAGAACAACAAGCTCCTGTTTGAGATGACCGCAAAATACGGCACGCCGTATTTCTCCAACTATATCAACAGCGATATGGAGCCGAGCGATATCCGCAGCATGTGCTGCCGTCTGCGTCTCGATCTCCGTGAGCTCCGCAAAAAGAGCGGCGGCTTCTTCGGCAGCGGCGAGAGCACCGGTTCTGTCGGCGTTGTCACGCTGAACATGCCGCGTCTGGCATATCTCTCCGCGGATGAAGCAGATTTCTATCTGCGCCTTGACAAGCTCATGGATATTGCTGCACGCAGCCTGAAGATCAAGCGCACCATTATCACGAAGCTGCTCAACGAGGGTCTGTATCCCTACACCAAGCGCTACCTCGGCACACTTGACAACCACTTCTCGACCATCGGTCTGATCGGTATGAACGAAGTCGGTCTGAATGCAAAGTGGCTGCGCAAGGATCTGACCCACACCGAGACACAGGAGTTCACCAAGCAGGTGCTCGATCACATGAGAAACCGTCTCATGGATTATCAGGAGCAGTACGGCGATCTCTACAACCTCGAGGCAACGCCGGCTGAGTCCACGACCTACCGTCTGGCTAAGCACGATGTCGCCAAGTATCCGGATATCATCACCGCAGCAGAGCCGGGCAAGACTCCGTACTATACCAACAGCTCGCATCTGCCGGTCGGCTACTCTGAGGACATCTTCTCCGCACTGGATATTCAGGATGATCTCCAGACACGTTATACATCCGGTACCGTCTTCCATGCATATCTCGGCGAAAAGCTGCCGGATTGGAAGGCTGCCGCAAACATCGTCCGCAAGATCGCAGAGAACTACAAGCTGCCGTACTACACCATGTCCCCGACCTATTCGGTCTGCCGCAACCACGGCTACCTCATCGGCGAGCAGTATACCTGCCCAGAGTGCGGATGTGAGACGGAAGTCTACAGCCGTATCACCGGTTACTACCGTCCGGTCAAGAACTTCAATGACGGCAAGGCGCAGGAGTTCAAGGACCGCAAGGAATATGTCATTGAGCGCAGCATCCTGAAGCGCAAGGGCGCAGTCAATGTGCCGGAATCGGTCGGCGCAGTGAAATCCGGCGAGACCGAGCAGGAGGTTCTGCTCTTTGCGACGAGAACCTGCCCGAACTGCAAGATGGCAGAGCGCTTCCTCGGTGAAGCGGGCATCGCTTATAAGAAGGTCATCGCAGACGAGGAGCCTGCAATGGTCGAGTTCTATGACATTCATCAGGCACCTACGCTGGTTGTCACGAACGGCAGCGGCTTCGAGAAGATCGTCAATGTCTCGAACATCCGCAAGTTCACGGAAACAGCGGTCAAGAGCGCTGAATGATGCAGAATGTATATGATATCGCGGTTGTCGGTGCCGGTCCTGCCGGACTGACAGCCGCGCTCTACGCACGCCGTGCCGGAAAAACGGTGGTTGTCATCGAGAAGGAAAACTTCGGCGGACAGATCACGTTTTCTCCGAAGCTTGAGAACTATCCGACTGCTATGGCGATCAGCGGCTCGGAATTTGCCGAAAAGCTGATGGAGCAGGCGGAGGCGCACGGCACCGTGCTGGAGATGGACAATATTACCGCTGTTGAAAAGACAGCAGCGGGCTTTACGCTCAAGGGCGAATACGGGAGCTATGATGCAAAAACCGTGATCCTCGCGACCGGCTCGAAGCACCGCACGCTCGGCATTGCACATGAGGCAGAGCTCACCGGACAAGGTGTCTGCTACTGTGCAGTCTGTGACGGCGCATTCTTCCGCGATCAGGATGTCGCTGTGATCGGCGGCGGAAACACCGCTCTGCAGGACGCTGTATTCCTCTCCGAGCTCTGCACCTCGGTGACCATTGTGCAGAATCTCCCGACGCTGACCGGTGATCCGGTGCTGCAGGAGAAGATCAAAAGCCTTGAGAATGTATCCGTAATCTGTGAGGCAACTGTGGATGCGCTGCTCGGTGAGAAAAAGCTGACCGGTATCCGCATTCTGCGCGGCGCGGAGAAAACGCCCGAGGTGCTTGCAGTGACCGGTATGTTCGTCGCAATCGGACAGCAGCCGGAAAACGAAGCATTTGCAGCGCTTTCAAAGCTTGATCAGGCAGGTTACATCATCTCGGATGAGAATTGCTGTACCGATACGGACGGTATCTTTGTTGCAGGCGACTGCCGCACAAAGGCGATCCGTCAGGTTGTGACAGCGACCGCAGACGGTGCATCGGCAGCACTTGCCGCATGCCGCTATCTCGACCGTTTATAATCATAATAACAGCCGCAGAATTTCTGGAACTGTTGCCGGAAATCCTGCGGCTTTTTCATGGACAGGCACAGATTCGATCATGTACTGAAATCATATTATCCAGCTTTTCGGGCATAATGTGATTGCTGTATGACGATACAGAATTCACCCGAAGGAGGAACCGTATGATTTTTCAGGAAACGGAAACCTGCACGCTGCTGATGCGCGCCTATGCAGGGGAGTGTCAGTCGCATGTGCGCTATCTGCTCGCCGCAAAGGAGGCAGCCGCGCAGCAGCTTCATGTTCTGCGGCAGGTGTTTGAGTTTACGGCAAAGCAGGAGTTGATCCATGCACAGCAGTTTGCGGAGCTGCTGACGAAAAACGGCGTCAGCGGCATCCGGATCGCGGCGGAATATCCGCTGGACGCGCCGCATGATCTGGCGCAGGCATTGCTTTCTGCGCAGCAGTTTGAGCGCAATGAAGCGGAGGGCGTCTATCCGGCATTTGCGGAGACCGCGGCGCGTGAGGAGCAGCCCGAAGCCGCAGCACTGTTCCGGCAGATCGCGGAGATCGAGCGGACACATGCCGAACGCTTCGGCATATTCGGGACATGGATGCAGGAGGGGAGACTGTTCCGCGAAAACCAGCCGACGCTCTGGCTCTGTCTCAACTGCGGACACATCCACGAGGGAACAGAGCCGCCGCAGAACTGTCCTGTCTGCAAAGCCGTTCAGGGATTTTCCGTGCGAAAGGGCTTTGCGCCGTTCACATCAGAATCTGCTTGACTTTCACGCGGAAATGTGCTATAATTTTCTCATAAATGCGAGAAAGGGAAGCACCCTTTTGCAATGAATCTCACAGCACCGCCTCTTTCCGTATCATCGGGGAGAGGCGTGCTTTTTTATGATTGACAATCAGGAGGAACAGAAAATGAACCACGCCGAGAAATATACGCGGCAGTTTTTTGAAGCACCGAAAACATCACATAAATGGATGGAGAAATCGTATATCGACCGCGCGCCGCAGTGGTGCAGCGTCGATCTGCGCGACGGCAATCAGGCACTTGTGATTCCGATGAGCCTCGGGGAAAAGCTCGAGTTTTTTGCAGAGCTTGTCCGCATCGGGTTCAAGGAGATCGAGATCGGCTTTCCGGCAGCCTCGGAAACGGAGTACATATTCTGCCGCACGCTGATCGAGCAGAATCTCATCCCCGACGATGTGACGATTCAGGTTCTGACGCAGTCGCGCGAGCATATCATCCAGAAGACCTTTGAAGCACTCCGCGGATGTAAAAACGCGATTGTGCATCTCTATAATTCGACATCGGTTGCGCAGCGCGAGCAGGTGTTCCGCAAGAGCCGTGAGGAGATTATGGAGATCGCGGTCTCAGGCGCAAAACTCTGCAAGGAGTACCGCGCAAAGCACGAAGGCAATATCCGGTTTGAGTATTCGCCGGAGAGCTTTACCGGCACCGAGCCGGAGTATGCGCTCGCAGTCTGCAATGCGGTTCTGGATGTCTGGCACCCGATACCGGAGGACAAGGTCATCATCAATCTGCCGGTGACTGTGCAGCTTTCCATGCCGCATGTCTATGCAGATCAAATCGAGTATATGTGCGAAAACCTCAAATACCGCGAGAATGTGATCGTCTCGCTGCACCCGCACAATGACCGCGGCTGTGCGGTCGCGGATACGGAAATGGGTCTGCTTGCCGGTGCAGAGCGCGTCGAGGGCACGCTGTTCGGCAACGGTGAGCGCACGGGCAATGTGGATATCATTACACTGGCGCTCAATATGTATTCGCAGGGCATCGAGCCGAATCTCGATTTCTCGGATGTTCCGGCAATCACGGAGCTTTACAACCGCGTGACGCGCATGGAGGTCAATGACCGTCAGCCGTATACCGGAAAGCTTGTATTTGCGGCGTTCAGCGGTTCCCATCAGGATGCGATCGCAAAGGGACTCAAATGGCGCGAGGAGCAGCACACCGATCTCTGGACTGTGCCCTATCTGCCGCTTGATCCGGCGGATATCGGCAGGGAGTACGAAGCGGATGTCATCCGCATCAACAGTCAGTCGGGCAAGGGCGGCATCGGCTATATTCTCGAGACACGGTTCGGCTATAATCTCCCGAAGCGCATGCGCGAGCATGTCGGCTATCTGGTCAAGGGCGTTTCCGACCACAAACATAAGGAACTGCAGCCGGACGAGGTCTACCTGATTTTCAAGGAACACTATGTTGATATTACATCGCCGCTTAATCTGACCGCAGTGCATTTTGTCCAGCACAACGGCATTGAGGCGACCATCGACATTGAGTATCACAACGAAACGGCATCCGCGACGAACAACGGAAACGGCCGTCTGGATGCAGTCAGCAATGCGGTTCGCTCCTACACAGGGCTTGACTACACGATCAACACCTATACCGAGCATGCACTGGAAGTCGGCTCGTCCTCGAAGGCTGTCTCCTATG
Organism: Oscillospiraceae bacterium; assembly: GCA_017523995.1. The sequence continues at coordinate 49,833 of JAFWUX010000208.1, forward strand.
TTGAGATTCTCAGCGGCAGCGGAGCAAGCTTCTGGGGCGTTGGCATCGACAACGATATTATTACATCCTCGATCAAGGCATTCGTCAGCGCGGTCAATAATATGCTGACCGCATCACCGAAAGACAGCAGCGCTGTCTGAAGAAAGAGGGAATCCGTATGGGCATGACCATGACGCAAAAAATCCTCGCAGCGCACGCAGGCGCAGAGCATGTGCAGGCAGGGCAGCTTCTGCTCGCGAATCTTGACCGTGTGCTCGGCAATGACATCACATCGCCGGTTGCGATCCGGGCGTTTGACGGGCTCGGCAGAGAACAGGTCTTTGACCGCGGCAAGGTTGTGATGGTCATGGATCATTTCGTGCCGAACAAGGATATCAAGGCGGCGGAGCAATGTAAGATGTGCCGCGATTTCTGCGGCGCGCAGGCGATCACGCATTTCTATGATGTCGGCAAAATGGGGATTGAGCATGCGCTTCTGCCGGAGCAGGGACTTGTGACCGCCGGTGATCTTGTGATCGGCGCAGATTCGCATACCTGTACCTACGGTGCACTCGGCGCGTTCTCAACCGGTGTCGGCTCGACGGATATGGCATGCGGCATGGCGACAGGCAAGGCATGGTTCAAGGTGCCCGCCGCGATCAAAGTCATGTTGACCGGCAGACTGCGCCGCTATGTCTCCGGCAAGGATGTGGTTTTGCACCTGATCGGAAAAATCGGCGTGGACGGCGCGCTTTACCGTTCGCTTGAATTCACGGGTGAGGGCATGCATACGCTTTCGGTCAGTGACCGGCTCTGCATTGCGAACATGGCGATTGAAGCCGGCGCAAAGAACGGCATCTTCGCGGTGGATGATCTGACGCTTGCGTATCTGAAAGCGCACGGAGCAGCTGCACCGCAGATTTTTGAGGCGGATGCCGATGCGGAATATGAGCAGACAATCGAAATTGACCTTTCGCAGATTGAACCGACTGTCGCATTTCCGCATCTGCCGGAGAATGCCAAAACCTTTGATGCGATCGGAAAGATTCCGGTGGATCAGGTTGTGATCGGTTCGTGCACAAACGGCAGACTGGAGGATTTGCGTGCCGCCGCGGAGATCATGGCGGGCAGACAGTGTGCAGCGGGTGTCCGCGTGATTGTGATTCCGGCAACCCAGCAGATTTATCTCGATGCAATGGCAGAGGGGCTGCTGAAAATCTTTGTTGAGAGCGGCGCGGTTGTCTCAACCCCGACCTGCGGCCCCTGTCTCGGCGGCTATATGGGCATTCTTGCAAAAGGCGAACGTGCTGTCGCGACGACAAACCGCAATTTTGTCGGCAGAATGGGACATCCGGAATCCGAGGTCTATCTTGCAAGCCCGGCGACGGCGGCAGCCAGCGCGCTGACCGGATGCATCACGAGTCCGTGGGAGGTCATGGAGCAATGAAATATACAGGTCATGTGATTCGCTACGGCGACAATGTGGATACGGATGTGATCATTCCGGCGCGTTATTTGAATACGAGCGATCGCACAGAGCTTGCAAAGCACTGCATGGAGGATCTCGATCCGACTTTTGTGGGCAGAGTGCAGCAGGGCGATATTCTGGTTGCGGGCTTGAATTTCGGCTGCGGTTCATCGCGTGAGCATGCCCCGATTGCGATTCAGGCAAGCGGTGTCTCGCTTGTGATTGCAAAGAGCTTTGCGCGTATTTTCTACCGCAACGCGATCAATATCGGGCTTGCGATTGTGGAATGTCCAGAGGCGGCGGAGGCAATCGCGGAGGGTGACGAGGTCGAAGCCGATCTCGATGCCGGAATCATCCGCAATCTGACAAGCGGTGCAGAATACCGCACGGAGCCGTTCCCGCCGTTTATCCAGACGATCATCACACACGGCGGATTGATGCAGGCAGTGCGCGACGGCGTGCTGTAAAGAATAGGAGGACAACGATGCAGTATCACATTGCATTGCTGAAGGGCGACGGAATCGGTCCGGAGATCGTGGACAGTGCTGTTGCGGTTCTGGAACGGATCGGCGCAAAGTTCGGGCATGATTTCCGGTTTACGCCGTATCTGATCGGCGGCTGCGCGATTGATGCAGTCGGCATGCCGCTGCCGCGTGAGACAGTGGACGGTTGTCTTGCGAGCGACAGTGTGCTGCTCGGAGCTGTCGGCGGCCCGCAGTGGGATCATCTCTCCGGCGAACAGCGTCCGGAGAAGGCGCTGCTCGGGATTCGCGCGGCACTCGGGCTGTATACGAATCTGCGCCCTGCAAAGCTCTTTCCGGCACTGCGCGGTGCATCGCCGCTGCGTGCAGATCTGGTTGCTGCCGGATTTGATATCATGATCGTGCGCGAGCTGACCGGCGGCATCTATTTCGGCGACCGCGGCTATCGCACGGGCAAATACGGCGAAGAAGCGTTTGATACCGAGGCATACAGTGTTTACGAGATTGAGCGCATCGGCAGAGCGGCGTTTGAAATCGCGATGAAACGCAGCAGGCGCCTGACGAGTGTGGACAAGGCGAATGTGCTGGAGACCTCGCGGCTCTGGCGTAAAACCATGCACCGGCTCGCCGAGGAATATCCGGAGGTTGCGTATCAGGATTTGTTCGTGGACAATGCCGCAATGCAGCTTGTGCGAAATCCGCAGCAGTTTGATGTGATCGTGACATCTAATATGTTTGGTGACATTCTCTCGGACGAGGCATCACAGTTGACCGGTTCGATCGGGATGCTGGCATCTGCATCGCTCGGCGAAACAACACGCGGCATGTATGAGCCGATTCACGGTTCTGCGCCCGATATCGCCGGACAGAACAGGGCAAATCCGATTGCGACGATTCTTTCCGCCGCGATGATGCTCCGCTATGCATTCGGGCTTTCCGCAGAGGCGCAGTGTATTGAGGATGCCGTCGATGCGGTGCTCGCAGCCGGTTTCCGCACTGCCGATCTGCTCGGGGACAGCAATGCAGAATGCTGCTCCTGCACAGAAATGACTGCAGAAATCCTGAAAGCGATCGGCTGAACAGCGCGCATATAATAAGATAAATCCGGACACTTCCGCAAAATCGGAAATGTCCGGATTTTGTTATTCGGTGACGGAATCGAACCGAATTCCGGACAGATCAGGCGCGTCAGCATCGAGCAGATCACATGCCAGATTGCCGAGCTCTGTACCAAGCTGTTCGCTGTCCGCCTCATCGCCGCCGGTTTCAAGATACACCTGCAAGCCTTCGCGCATGAAAGATGCATACAGCACTGCCGTCTGGATGCCGCGGCTGTTCGGATCGGTCAGAAAATAGCCGAATGTCACCGGCACGCCGCTGATTTCTGCATTTGCCGTCTCACCGGTAACGATGGTATCCGTCACGGGCAGTCCCTCCCGCGCAAGATGCACATGCACCGCACCGATTTTTGTTTCAGCACGCAGAAATTCGCCTGTTTCCGCGCGGAAAACTGCATGACAGGGATCCGGCTGTGTTGAGCAGGGGAGCAGCCGGTTCAGTTCTTCTGCAGTCAGTTCACGGCTGCAAACCTCATAATCGTAGGCATACATCGCTTCCCCGATTCCTTTTGTATTGGCATGATAGGTGATGCGCATGCCGTTGTCAAGTTCCGCATGCAGCGGTCTTGTCAGCCGGAACCGGTATCCGGCGGCAATGAGCAGCACAATGCATGCGGCGACCGGAAGCATGAATCTGTGCCGGTTCCGGACGGGCTTTTGGTTTGCGTGCACAAGGATTGCATTCCGCATTCTTGTCTCAGCGGCAGCGTCCGGCAGGATGCTGTCCCATGCTGCAATGATCTGCGCGTTCTTCATATTTCATCACCGAGCCTTTCTTTGAGCAGCAGCCGCGCCTCACGCAGATGATTCCGGATCGTGGAGTGCGGCTTTCTGAGCATCTTCGCGATTTCCGCAGTCTGATACCCTTCGTAGTAGTAGAGATAGATCACGGTTTTACAGCGCTCCGGCAGCGACATGATCGCATCCATAATGTCGCCGGATTCTGTCTGTTCCGGTGCCGGCAGATCGGCATGTGCATCGAGATCAGTCTGCCTGCGCCGCCAGTGTTTCAGCTCATTTTTGCAGATATTCGATGCTGTCCGGATGAGCCATGCTTTCTCGTGTTCCGGATTTTCAAAATGCGGTTGTCTGCGGATCAGCCGGAAGAATGTTTCCTGTACGGCATCCTCCGTGTCAGCCGGATTTTTCATATAGGCAAAGCAGACGCGGTAAACGGTCTGCACATGTCTTTTATAGATTGCTTCAATATCAGCCTGCTGCACGGTTCATCACCCCTTTCACTATGAATACAATTGAACGCGGCAAAATGTCGGGCGGATTGAAAATATTTTTTGCAACATCCGCCGCACAGGAATTCTTTGCCGGAAATCTTGCATTTTACGTCAAAATATGATATACTGAGAGTGTTGCAACGGCGCTTGCGGTTTGCCGCAGGCTGACGGCATGATGAAAAAACAAACAGGTGATTTTATGAAGAAAATTGCGATCATTGCAGCGGCGGCAGGACTTCTGCTCTGCGCTTGCGGCGAAAAGGCGGAATCCTCGCAGGAGATGCAGTATATCAAGACAAGCGTGCTTTACGATACGCTCATGGAGATGTATGCTGATCCCGAAAGTTATCTCGGGCAGCAGTTTCATATGGTCGGCGAGCTCTATCCGACAAAGGACGGGGATGAGACCTTCTATTCGATTTACGGCAGACCGGTCTCAAACGGTGAGGGCATTGGTCTGGAACTGGAGTGGTCTGATTTCAGCGGACTGAATGACTATGACACCATCACTGTGGAGGGCACGCTCGAGGAGCGCAAGGATAAACACGAGGGACAGGAGCGGAAATACCTTGTCCTCAAGGTCAGCTCTCTGGAAAAACGCGAGAGCTGAACGCTGAACTTGACAAAATCTGCTTTTTCTGGTATGATATGAGTATCAATTTACAATGAAAAGAGGAGTTTATTATGGTATTTCAGCCCTATCAGACTTCCATGCTGGCGCTGGGCAAAGCGCCGTCTGTTATCCGTGAGACCTTTGAATACGGCAACCGCCGCGCAAAGGAGATCGGCAGAGAGAATGTATTTGATTTCAGCCTCGGCAATCCGAGCGTTCCGGCACCGGAATCCGTGCATGATACCATGCGCAGACTGATGGACGAAACCGACTCTGTTCTGCTGCACGGCTATACATCTGCTGTCGGTGCGGAGCCGACACGCACCGCAATCGCGGAGGATATCAACAAGCGCTTCGGCACCGGCATTTCCGCACAGGATATCTACATGACCTGCGGCGCTGCTGCCTCGCTGACCGTCACGCTGCATGCGATTCTCTGCCCGGGCGACACCTGCATGACCTTTGCACCGTTCTTCCCCGAGTACCGCGTATTCGTTGAGGCTGCCGCTGCGAAGCTCGTGGAGGTTCCGGCTGATCTCGAGAACTTCCAGATGAATCTCAAGGCATTTGCAGAGCTTGTCTCGCCGGAGACCAAGGCGGTTATCATCAACACGCCGAACAACCCGACCGGCGTTGTCTACACGGAGGAGAACCTCAAGGCATTCTGCGACCTGCTCCGCGCAAAGGAAAAGGAATTCGGTCATCCGATCTATCTGATCGCGGATGAGCCATACCGTGAGCTCGTTTATGATGATGCGACAGTTGTGCCGTATCTGCCGAATCTCTATGATAACACATTTGTCTGCTATTCCTACAGCAAGTCGCTGTCCCTGCCGGGTGAGCGTATCGGCTATATCGTTGTCTCGCCGAAAATGGCGGATAACCGCAATGTCTATGCGGCTGTCTGCGGTTCCGGCAGAGCGCTGGGCTTCGTCTGCGCACCGAGCCTTGCACAGCGCGTTGTTGCAGAGAATCTCGGCAAGACCGGTGATCTCTCAATCTACCGCAGAAACCGCGACCTGCTCTATAAGTCCCTGACCGAATACGGCTACCGCTGCATCTATCCGGACGGCGCGTTCTATCTGTGGGTACAGGCACTGGAGCCGGATGCAAATGCATTCTGCAAGAAGGCGCGTGACTATGAGCTGCTGCTCGTGCCGTCTGATTCGTTCGGCTGCAAGGGCTATGTCCGCATCGCATACTGCGTCACGACCGAAATGATCGAGCGCAGTCTGCCGGCGTTCAAGAAGCTCGCAGAGGCATACGGCAAATAATCCATGATTTGAGAAAACCTCGGAATCGCATTGATTCCGAGGTTTTTGTTTATTCAGAGCAAAGCGCCGAACTGCCGGATAAACTGATAAATGCAGACAGCGAACAGCGCAATAAATCCGATGTTGCCGCAGGCCGTGACGAAGCGTCTGCCCTTCGGGAGCGGCGCGATCGCGGCGGGAACCGTCAGCTTTTTCCGGTAGACGATCAGCAGGATCATGCCGATAAATGCAAACAGATACGTGCTCGCAACCATCAGCAGAAACGGCTTCATGCTGCTTGCCATCTCGAGGATGCGGTCAGGATTCAGCGAGGAAATCGCGGTGATCAGCTCATCAATGTCATGATCCTTCAGTGTCAGATAGGGCATTGCCGTGCCCCAGAAGTTGACGCTCATATGCAGCGCGATTGTATACTGAATTTTGCCGGTGCGGATATAAATGAACGCAAACAGCATGCCGAGCATGGCTGCGTAGAATGCCTGCGTGAAATTGCCGTGGAACAGTCCGAACATGATGCCGGAGATCAGAATCGCTGTGGTATTGCCGTATTTGCGGATGCGGTCGATCAGGATTTTGCGGAACAGGAATTCCTCCACAAACGGCGCGCAGACAACTGCAAGAAAGATAAACAGCAGCGGGGTATCTCCGAACACACCGCCGACGATGAAGTCAGAGCTGGTATTTGTCCCGACGATGAATGAGAGAATCACGTTGACAATGATTCCCATGAGGTTGCCGATTATCCCGATAAACTCACAGACGAAGAACGCTTTGATCAACTGGAACAAACTCATTTTCTGCTTTTCGGGCGGTGCGGTTTCCAGCGGGCGGGAGATCAGCAGATACAGCGGGAATGCCATGAGATACATCGGGATATAATGCGAAAGGTAATTGACCGTTTCCGACGGGTCCTCCGGCATAAAATGCACCACGATGATGCTGATGAGAAGATAGAACACATAGAACAGCGCAAGATTGAGCTGCGCAAACGTATAGGCTTTGCGGGCAGCCGGAATGTTATCCTCGGCGGCGGTTACCGGTGCAGCAGATTGTTCATTCAGATCCATAATTCAGACTCCTTTCATGAAACGAAAAGCAGCGGCAAACTGTCGCTGCTTTTCCGTATGTATTATTTTCTGGAATCAATGATGATGCCGCCGGTCTTCGGATCAATACCGCGGGAACGGAGCTGTTTCTCGAATTCCTTGTTGATCTTGTCAACCTTTTTTCTGCGCTTTGCCTCAGCAGCGGAGACCGGACCCTCCGGAACCGGATTTGCAACCGATGCGGCAGGTCTTGCGGCAGCAGGTTTTTTCTTCTTCTTTTCCGGAATCTTGTATTCCGTATAGTTGATTGCCTTGCCCTCATCCTTCTTGCGCTTGGTCGGATCCTCAATGCCCATTGATTTCATGATCTCATCCATATCCATGACAGGGGCATTGCCGTGCATTGCGGTGTTTGCAGCCATTGCAGCAACCTGTGCAGCGATGTTGTGGTCCTTCTGCTCAGGCGGTGCGCTGTAAACCGGCTCGTTGATCGGAATCGGATTGCCGAGTGCATCGTAGGTCTGGAAAAGCTGACGGCCGTCTGCGCTGTAACCGACAAACAGCGGTGTCGGTGTTTCAGGCTGAGACTGCTTCGGCGCCGTCGGAACAGCAAACGGATTGTACTGCTGTGTCGGATAGCCGTTGTTCGGCATCGGATATGCGCCCTGCGGCGGAACCTGACCGAATCCCTGCGGATATGCCGGAACCTGCGGAACCGGATAACCGGCCTGCGGCAGAACAGGTGCCGTAAATGCCTGCTGAACAGGCGGAACGGGCATCTCCGGAACCGGCGGTGCGGGCGGAGCCTGCGGAACATTGAGCGACGGATATGCAGCCTGCGGCATTGCAGTCGGGACTGTCGGAACAGTCGGAATGCTCGAAGGAACATTTGCAATATCAGGCAGGATGTCAGTATTGCCGGCTTCTTCCTGACCCTTCGGCATCAGAAGCAGATCTGCAAGCGGATCATTGCTGACAGCCGGAGCGGACGGAACCGCATCATCAGCGGGATACGGATGTGTGCCGGGCTGCTTGAGCGCGAACTGCGCAAGAATATCATCCTGATTGACTGAGCTGCCGCTGACATGTGCAGAATCCGAAATATCAGAACGTGCAGGAATATCGGGGACAGCCGGAGCGGTCGGGACATTCGGGACTCTCGGGACTGCAAACTGTGCGAGCACATCCTCAGCGGAATTGACAACCGGAGCCGGTGCCGGAATCTCAGGCACAGAAGGTGCAGTCGGCTGCGGCGCGGTCGGCACACTCGGGATTGCAAACTGTGCGAGCACATCCTCAGCGGAATTGACAACGGGAGCCGGTGCCAGAGCAGGCGGCGGGGTCTGCGGCAGCGAGGACGGAACACTCGGGACAGCAAACTGTGCAAGCACATCCTCAGCGGAATTGACAACCGGAGCCGGTGACGGAGCAGGCGGCGGGGTCTGCGGGAGCGAGGACGGAACACTCGGAATCGCGAACTGCGCGAGCACATCCTCAGCGGAATTGACAACGGGAGCCGGTGCCGGAGCAGGCGGCGGGGTCTGCGGCAGCGAGGACGGAACACTCGGGACAGCGAACTGCGCGAGCACATCCTCAGCGGAATTGACAACGGGAGCCGGTGCCGGAGCAGGCGGCGGGGTCTGCGGCAGCGAGGACGGAACGCTCGGGACAGCGAACTGTGCGAGCACATCCTCGGCGGAATTGACAACCGGAGCCGGTGCCGGAGCAGGCGGCGGGGTCTGCGGCAGCGAGGACGGAACACTCGGGACAGCGAACTGTGCGAGCACGTCGTCGGCAGAATTTGCGATCGGTGCCGGAGTCGGAATCGGCGGAACAACCGGAACCGGAGCGGGCATCGGTGTCGGAACAGACGGTGCAGGCGGCGGGGTCACGATCGGCTGCTGCGGTGTCTGCATAGCTTTTCTCATCGAAGGCGGAATATAACCGCCGGAAGGACTGCTGTGTGCCGGTGCAGAAGGCTGAACCGGAGGGGGCGGAGCCGGTGCATCATGGTGATGCTTTGCTGCAGCGCGTTCACGCTTCAGCTGACGCTGCTCCTCTTTGAGTTGTGCAGCCATTTCCTTGTTGGATTCACGGATCAGTTTTTTTGCAATAACGGTTTTGCACTTTTCGCAGGTGAGCTGAATGACATCGTTCATCTGACCCGCATTGGTAAACATGCCGATATTTTCAGGCTTTACCAGATTGATACCACAGGCAGTTTTCTTTCCGTTCTCTGTGCCGTGGATGACTTTCGGACTTCCCTTAGTTGTTGATAACAAATCGACTTGCATATACAAATTACCTCCGCTCGGGGTTTATTTTTCTACATATATCATTATACTACACTTCCGGAAAAAAATCAACACTTTTGCGAAGATAGCGAAAATTTTGTCTAGTTTTTTGTGCATTACGGAAAAGACGGGTACACTTTTTGGCATTCCTGACAGTTTTTTTGTCGAATCACAGCAGCTGCCGGCGGGAAAGCAGAAAAAAGCTGTCTCCGATCATCCGGAACGGAGACAGCAGGTCAGAAAATGAACGAAATCAAAACGATTCAGCTGGGTGATGCCGCTCTCGGCGAGTGCGCTCGGCAGCAGAAGAAGAACCATCGCAATCAGCAGTGCTTTCTGCGGTGTCCGGCTGAACCGGCTGATCAGACAAATGATGCCGGTCAGGGCGAGTGCAGCAAGTTCTCGCAGCACAAAATGCATGACAATACAGGTGCGCAGTGTGAAACGGAACGGAACCCAGCGGAACATATCCAGACTCTGGATCGGCGCTTCCAGTGACGGAAATCCGGAATCGGTGATCAGGTGCAGCAGATAGACGCCGTGAAGTCCCGTGACCGCAATCGCAGTCAGAATCAGGATCCACAGGCTTTGTGCGCAGAGAATGCCGCTCCTGCCGCGCTTTGTACTCCGCAGCAGCATACTTGTCTCGTAGCGGTTGTCATAGGCGCGGATGCCGGAGAACGCAAAGATCAGATAGAGCAGCAGCACCATGCAGCAGCGGCGTTCGGCGGCGGACTCCTGAAACAGAATCAGGTAGGTGTTCTGCTGGATGAACCAAGCCGGTCTGCCGGTTTTGCGCGAGTACCGTGCGACCTCCAGCATGGCATTTAACAGCTGACTGTATATCCGCAATTCTCCCTGAGATCGTGTTATGTTCGATTTGATGCGTTCGATATCCCGCGCAGGTTCCTTGTTGAGATATGCCTTTGCAAGCCTGATCTTGCTGTTCTTGATACTGCGCGCTTCACCGATTACGATATATGCGGCGCGCTTGATGTTCTCTGGTGTTACCTCGCCGGAATACTGCGAATAGAACCGCTCTGTTGCGGCATTGCTCGGGATATAGATGCGGATATCGCGCCAGAGGGAAAAGCCGAGCAGTCCGGTGATCAGCAGCAGAAGCAGTCCTTTCTGCGCAATCAGCAGTTTCCATCCCTCACACCCGAACAGTGAATGCACCGGCAGATGCCGCGTCTGAAAGCGCGCGAGCTTTTCTTTGAGTGTCTCCATGCGCTGACCGAGTTTCTTCGGATATTCTGCGCCGATCAGCCGGAGACAGAGCAGTGCACCGGCTGCAAACAGCAGCAGACAGAATATCAGCATATTCCCGATGAAGCCGGACGGATGCGAAAACCAGTTAAGATTGCAGTATTGTGTGAAGAATACATCCGCTTCAAGCGCCGTGAACACATTGAGAAATTTCAGATGATTGATGCCGGATGTCGGGACGATGAAGCGGCTGCACAGATAGGATGCGCCGAGCCACACCGCCGAGATGGACCAGCCCATGATCGGATGAAACCGCGCGAGCGTCACCCAGACGAGCAGCGAGATGACTGTGAGCGCGAGCGCTTTCATACAGCCTGCCGTCAGCAGATATCCGCCGACGTTCACACGCAGCGAACAGACCTGATATTCCGGAACGGACTGGATCGGGCGCAGAAAATCCGGATTGCCGTAGAATTTGCAGGTGAAAAGGATGTTGCCGCCGTAGAGCATCAGCACGGATGCCGCCGAGATCAGGATCACCGCAAGAATCCGCCATGCACAGAGCGGGACTCTGCCGCGTTTGGTCGAGCGTGTCAGGTCGCCGACCGCGGTGTCCGCATCTGCGAGCATCTCAAGAATCAGCAGCAGCGGCGCAATCAGCAGCAGATAGTCTGTGATTGCATAATCCCTGACTGCGTTGATGCCGCGGTTTTCCCCGTCGCGCAGCTGAATGCCGGAAAGCCTGCGATAGGTTTTTGCGGTCAGTTCCAGATTCCGGTTGATGTAGGCGTTTTTTTCTGTCAGGCTGCTGAGGATTGCCTGCGCCTGCGACTGGTTTTGCACGTATTCCAGATATGCCGGATAGTCCTCTTTGAGATACTTCTCGGTTTTTTTGTGCTCCTCAAGTTTGGTGTTGATGCCGTACATCCGCATACTTTTATAGTATGCGATATCCTCCTCGCGTCTGGTCCGGCAGAAACCGGAGAACATCGCCAGATTCACGACCGCGATCATCAGCAGGATGATGAGGCGTTTCGGCGAGAGGAGCAGTCTTTGCAGTTCAGCCATATTGCCGGTCTCCTTTGAGGTAGAGGTGGCAGACGTCCTCGAGTGTCAGGTTGTCGAAGACGGGTCTGCAGTTTTCCGGCAGCGGGTCCTCTGCAATACGCAGGACAAAGCCGTCGCGGTGCTGTGCAATCTCACCGTTCGGATATTTCTCCTGCAGGGCGCGGATTTCCTCATATGTGCCGGAGAATTCCCCGATCTTGCCCTCTGCGTTTGCGAGCAGATTCTGCGGCGTATCAAATGCGATGACCTTTCCGCTGCGGATCAGGAGCACCTGCTTGGCGATGCATGCGATATCGCTGACAACATGTGTTGCGAGCAGGACGATTCTGTCGCGGGCAAGCTCTGCGATATCGTTCCGGATGCGGATGCGTTCTTCGGGGTCGAGTCCTGCGGTCGGCTCATCGAGGATGAGCACCTGCGGCTTGCCGAGCATACTCGATGCGAGCAGAACGCGCTGCCGCATGCCGCCGGAGAATGTCCCGATTTTCTTGTGTGCCGCATGGGTCAGATTGACCGCCTCGAGCATTTTGTCTGTTTCCTCGCGGATTTCCTTTTTCTTCATGCCTTTCAGCGCGCCCATATAATAGAGAAACCGCTTTGCCGTGAAATCATCATAGACGCCCTGCAGCTGCGGTGTATAGCCGACGAGCTCCCGCCATTTGCGCCCCATTTTGAGGATGTCCTTTCCGTTCCAGAGAATCTCGCCTTTCGTGCGCGGCATGTGGTCGGTCATGAGCTTCATCAGCGTCGATTTGCCCGCACCGTTCGCGCCGAGCAGTCCGGTGACGCCCGGTTCCAGCGTGAAGCTGACGTCAGAGAGTGCCCGAAAATCGCCGTACTGTTTCGTCAGAGACCGGATTTCCAGTTTATTTGCCATTCCGATCACCGCACCTTCTGTACTCTGACGTAAAGGAGCGGCTTTGCGTTCATATCCCCGAACAGCTCCTCGCGCGAAATGCGGTACAGCGTTGTGTAATCGTAGAGATAGAAGTCAGCGCCGTCATACCGGATGTATTCCTCATCAACCTGAACAGTTGTCTTCCAATGGTGTTCGATCGCATCCTGAATATCTGCTTCGGTCAGGTCTTCCGGCTTGATAAAGGTTTTTTCGTCCTTTTTATAGCCGTTTGCCGCAAGCTCGCTGCGGATGTATTCCTCTGGATATGCAACGTTCTTCAACTCACGGATATTGACTGTGTGCAGTATTTTTCCGTCATGATCAAGTTCGGTGATAAAGTCTGACACCCCGTCGTCCGGATGGTCTTCATCCATATGCTCCTTCCGCTGATCTACGAACTGCCATGCTACATAGACATGCTCTGCATCTGCAAGAAGCGCCTCCGGATAAAGATAAACCTGATCGTCCAGCATTTCCGGATCAAACCACGCAGCCTGCGATCTCGCAAGGTCAATCAGCCCGCTGATCTCTTTGTCCTCGCCGGTCTGCAGATTGTATGCATGCAGGATGAGACTGTGTTTCTCTCTGCCGTATGTGTAATAGACATAATCGCCTGCAACCGTATAGTATTCGGTGTAGTCCGCTTTGAGATTGATGAGCTGCTCGATCTGTCCGGTGCTGCACTCGATGCGGAACACGCCGCAGCCTTTGAGCTTGTCGCGCCAGTCCTGCTGATGCTTGTGGAAGTAGACATAGTCGCCGACGCCTTTGAGCCGCGCGCCGCGGTACCATGTGCGGTAATTCTTCTGCATCTCACCGGACGAAGCGAGAACTGTGACCTTCTGTTTCTCGGGCTCATAGCAGGAGATATCATATTTGCTGCTGCTGTCCTGCGCGGAGATATCCATATTTTCGTCATAGGTGTTGATCACGCGCACATAACTGCAGTACATCCAGAGCTGACCGCGGTGCGCAATCAGATCACACTGGTTCGGCAGGGCGTTGGGATCCTCGTTGAGCACGGCAAGCTGTGTGATTTCCGTGCCGTCAGGTGCATAGCGCAGCAGTACGGTCGGGAACTTTTCACACTGTTCTTTTTTCTCCAGATACTCACGCTGGTCAATCGCGATCTCGTACACATACCCGTCCAGATAGACCGGATCGGACATCGGTGTGTAAATCTTTGTGGTCGCCGTGCAGAAATCATTGCCGTCATGCAGACAGTTCGGCTTAGCGCAGACATAAACCGTCTCGCCGGATGCTTCATCGTAATAGCGGAGTGCCGAGCCGTTATAGCCGGTCTCTTTATCCACCAATCCCTGCTCGGTTCCGTAGAAGTAAAAGCCTTTTCCGGTTTTGGAGTAGCCGTGGCATTCCGGCTCGTCCTGCTGGTCGGTCAGCTTCGGCGAGATGACCGCCTCCGTGAGATCATCCTCGGTGATGGAGTTTTCGTTCTTCTGCTTTTTCGTCTCGGGCTTGCTTTCCTCCGCCTGACTGCTGCCGTCCTGCGACTTGCGGCTGCTCCATGCAACTGCCGCGACCGTTCCGCCGATGGTCAGGAGTGCGGCGGCGAGAATCAGCAGATACATGCGTGCCTGTTTGCGTTCCTTTTTCATACGAGCCTCCTGTTCTTCATAGATGTTATAGTGGATCGGTGTGCGGATGGTTTCCGTTTCCGCCGGTGACCGGTTTTCCGTCTCATCGGTGACGGGTGCACGCAGCTTTGCTTCAATTGTCCTGCGCTGCTCAGGCGTCCAGCGGATGCTTTCGACCGCACGGCGGTAATCCTGCGGTCTCATCATGAAAGCACCCCCGATTCCCGGATTTCCATGCGCAGTTTTTCATGACCGCGGCGGAGCTGTGCGCCGATGGTATTTTCTTTTTTGCCGAGCATCTCCGCGATTTCGCGGATTGTATAGCCCTCGCAGTCATGCAGATAGACTACAACATTATAGGGCGGCGGCAGCGCCTTGATCATTGCGATGATATCCTCAAGCGAATCGGTTTTCTCTGCAAGCTCTGATTCTTTGACATCCTCAAGGCTGGTGCGCAGCTTGCGCCAGAGTGATTTGCGGAGATTGTTGCAGCGGTTGATGACCGCGCGCAGGATATAGGCTTTCAGGTGTTCATCGTCATTGAATTCGCGCGGCTTGCGGTGCAGCGCAAAGAAAACCTCCTGCGCGACATCCTCCGCATCTGCACGGTTCCCGAGACAGCAGAATGCCGCCTGCAATGCCGTATCGCCGAATTTCTGGAACGCATAGAGCGCGATATTCTGTTCACTGAGCATCGCCGTGCACCTCCTCTGTCAGGGAATAGGCTTTCTGCCAGTGCGGCGTACCGCTGAGCAGATCGTCCACTGTGGTATACATCACATCGCTGACTGCTTCCTTGCCGCGCTTTTTCAGCGTTTCCGGATCACCGCTGAGTATATGCCTCGCATAGACCGTATCACCGTCGATTGCCACCAGTGTGAACCATTCGTTGTAACTGAGGAAACCGCCGTTATAGCCGTCCTCGGTTTTGATTGATTCCTGCCATGACTCGTTCTGAAAACCGGTATCAACCAGCTTCACAAGATTGCCGTCATAATCGTAAATGCCGATTGTCGCCGGCAGTACATGTGATCCGATGGAAATATCATAATTCCTTGCAAAGATATAGCGGTCATTCATAAATGTGATGTAATAATCTCTGCCGAGTGCGGGTTCATCCTCCGGAACTTTGTCGAGGTCCGGCGAGAGTTTCTTCTCCTCAAGTGTTTGCAGATCGAGAATGTAGAAATCATAGGTGTAATCATTGCCGCCGCCGTGCTGCTTGCTGCGGATCGCATGCGTAGCGGAAAGGCATGTGCAGTGGTCGCCGGTAATCAGAATCTCCTCCTTGTCATCCGTGACCTCGCCGGTCAGGAGCGAAAGGCGCGCAAGCCCCTGTCCGCCCGACCAGTCCTTCGCCGACCGGACAAAATAGAGATAATCGCCGAATGCATAAATATCGTTCGGTGCGGTGTTTGCGTGGTTGACCGACGGATCGCCCATTGCATCGTAAACGAGAACGGATTTGCCCGTTGCAAGCTCATAGCCCCAGATCTGCCAGCCGCCGCTCGTGAAGGTCTGCGTCATATGCGTGATCGGGTTTTCGACTTCCTCTCCTGCCTGCTGAAGCTGCACGAGGCACCAGACATATCCGCGGTTGACGGTACAGCTCGCCGCGCCGATGCCGCCGCCGAAATCCGCAAGCTCTTTGATCTCCGTGCCGTCCGGCGCATAGCGGAGCAGCACCTGCCGGCAGTTATCCGGAGAGGTTTCCGGTCCATCGAGATTACATTGCGAGGATCGTGCATCCGGCTTGAGGTATTTTGTCGTCATCGTGTAGAGATAGCCGTCATAATACTTCATATAGGAAGGGGCGTAGTTGATCGTCGTCGCCGTGCAGTATTCATCCGCTTCATGCAGACAGTTCGGCTTTGCGCAGACGGGCACCGTCTGACCGGTTTCCCTGTCGGTATAGCAGAGCATCAGTTCCTCGGCAAGTCCGCCCCACTGATTCGTTTTATTCATGAGTGTGACGCGCTTGCGGTAATACCAGCCGTTTCCGGTCGGGACAATGTCCTCGAGATTGAGTTGGGGGTTGACATAGTGGTTTGTCATATAGAGCGACGTGACTTCCTCACCGGTGAGGTTCAGCTCCGTGCCGTTTTTCCATTTGATTTCCAGTGTGCGCGGATGCTTCTTTGCATAGGCAATCGCCGCGACTGTGCCGCCCGTTGCAAGGATCGCCGCCGCCAGACCGATCCACATAATCTTTCTCATTTTCTTCGCATTCATATTATATTCCTCCGATTTCCGCATCGCTTCCTGTGATTGCCTGTATGCCTCCATGGGATCCTCCAGCCCGTCGATCCACGAATCGGGATCATCGGATGCTATCGGAGCAGCTCTGAGCTTTTCTTCGATTGCAGCGCGCTGCTGCGGGCTCCAGCAAATGCTGCGGACAGCCTGCCGGTATCGTTGCTGATTCATAGCGTACCTCCGTTTCGTATTCATCTGGGATTTCAATGCCCGTTTACTCATAACACAGTTCAGGAAACCGGATTTGTGCATTGCAAAGAAAAATTTATCATTTAATTATAAACTTGTATGCTGATATCTGTATCATACCATATCTTTGTCTGCAAATCAAGCGTACAACTTTGCTGTGCAGATGAAGATTTGACAGTAAATATGCGTAATTGATACTTTACAAAAAGTACGGAATCTGTTATAATGTTACTAAAATACACCGCGTATGCGGAATTCATGGGGACAACCGTAAAGATTCGGGTTATCACTCGTCTGTACAAATAAGGGGGAATCTGTTTATGAATCGAACAAATCATTTGAAGCGAACGGCGTTCATGACCGGCATCGTAACGGCGCTTTCGGGGCTTGCGATGTTTCCGGCGATGACTGCTTCAGCTGCAAAGCTGCTCGAAGCGGAATTCGAGACAACAAATGACAGCTTTACCGGCAGAGGCAGCGCAGAGGTGCAGTGGACATCCGATGAATCGTATACCGGTGACTGCGCACTGTTTGTCTCAAACCGCGCGGATGTATGGAACGGCGCAAACCGTGATGTTTCCTCGCTGATGAAGCCCGGTCAGACCTATAAGGTCTCGGCGGCAGTCTGCCAGAAGAGCGGCGAGGCAGTCGAGATGAAGCTCTCGATGCAGTGCAAAACCGCGGACGGCACAACCTATCCGGAGATTGCGCTCGCGACTGCTGAAAGCGGTGAATGGACCGTGCTCTCCAATGATGCATTCACGGTTCCTGCGGATGCAAGCGATATGTCGATCTACGTGGAGACAACCGAATCGCTCACCGATTTCTATGTCGATACCGTGCTTGTCAACGGTGCACCGGCGACCATCAAAAAGGGCGATACAAACGGCGATCTCAATGTCGATGTCTCGGATGTTGTCTATCTGACAAAGTATCTGATCACCGAGGAGGAAACTGTCGAAGACGGCGCGGATATGAACGAGGACAAGGTCATCAATGCAGTCGATCTCTCGCTGCTCAAAAACCTGATCCTGTTCCCGCCTGCAAAGCCGGAAACCAATATCGTCGGTGACTGGGACAATTATAAAGAGGAAGCGACCGGCAACTATCTCAAGGCACTGCAGGGCGGTCTGCTGCGGCTCGGCAATACGGCGCGCATCCGCGAGAAGATCGCAAAGGCTCAGAGCGGCGAAAAGGTGACGATCGGCTATATCGGCGGTTCGATCACCGGCGGCGGCTCCGCAACCTCGGACGGCAACCGCTTCGTCAATCTCTCCGCAAACTATTTCAAGGAAACCTTCGGCACCGGCAACAATGTTTCGTTTGTCAATGCCGGTGTGGCAGGTACATCCTCGGTTGTCGGCAACATGCGTGTTGATAAGGATATCTTCTCGAAGGACTGCGATATCATCTTCATCGAGTTTGCCGTCAACGATCAGGGCGGTGACCGTTTCAAGAAGTCCTATGAAGCGCTTGTGAAAAAGTGCCTGATGCAGGAGAATGCCCCTGCGGTCGCACTGATCACGCTCTGCCAGAAGTCCATGGGCTCCAATGAGGACTGGATGGCAAAGGTCGGCGAGAACTACGATCTGCCTGTGATCAGCGGCAAGGGCGCAATTCAGGGCGGCAATCTCAACTGGGATACCCAGTACGGCAGCGGCGATACGCTCCACCCCGGCAACCCCGGTCACAAGCTGATTGCGGACTGCATCGGCTACTACTACCGTCAGGCACTGCGCAGCGAGAACGCCTCGGATGAATACGAGATTCCGTCCAAGGAAGTCTTCGGCGCAGAGTACGCAAACAACAAGCTCATTGATATTTCCGCACAGCAGAACTTCAGCGCAGGCTCGTGGAAGAAGGGCACCGATCAGGGCGCTTACTCCAACGGCTTTACCTACAGCAAGAGCGGCAACAATCCGCTGAAGTTTACCGTTGAAGGCAAGGGACTCCTGCTGCTGTTCAAGTCCAACTCGAGCGGCATGGGTGCTGTCAATGTCACAGTCAACGGCAAGACAACGAAGGTCTCCAGTAATCTCCAGTGGACATGGGGCGGTCTTGACGGCGATGTCGGATACTATCAGCCGAACACCGGCAAGCTCGATGTCTCCATTTCCAGTGCGGACGGCGGTACATTTGTCCTCTACGGCATTGCGGTTGTGCAGTAAATGCTGTATTTACTGGAAATCCGCTGCGGGCATTGACAAATTCACTGAAATCTGTTAAACTGTACTCATGCAGCAACTTCGCTGCATGAGTACTTTTTTGGAAAGGATAACAATATGAAGAATCAGAAACTGATAAAACACGGCTCTGTCCTTTGTGCGGCACTGCTGCTCGGCAGTCTGACGGCTGCATGTCTGCCGGTGATGCAGGCTTCTGCTGCGGATGACGGCGCGATTGTTGTGATCGGCGACAGCATTGCATCCGGTCAGGGGCTCAAAGAGGGCGAAGCATCCTATGCGGATTATCTGCGTGAATACACGGGCGGCACAGTCACGAATCTGGCAGTCTCCGGATACAAGACCGGCGATCTGATCACATTTCTCGATGATTCGCAGAAATCTGCGCCGGTTGTTTCTGCAAAGATTATCTGTGTCAGCATCGGAGCGAATGATCTGATCGCGCCTGCGAAGGAATATTTCAAGACACTCCAGCTCGAAGACGAAAGCGTTATGGATACGGTCAAGCGCCTTGCGCAGGAGGATAAGGCTGTTCAACTGATCAGCGGACTGACCAAGGCGGTGCGCGAGCCGAGAAAAACAGCAACTTCAAACTATACCGTGATTCTGGAAAAGCTGCGGGCGATGAATCCGGATGCAAGAATCATTATGCAGACGATCTACAATCCCGCAGAGCTGCCTGATCGGTATTTTTCAACGGAAAAGTATTCGGAATCGGATATCAAGAATTATCACACACTGAGCAACTATGTCGGCAATAATCTCGAGGTGCTGAACAAGGCAATGCGTGCTCTGGACGGCGTAGAAATTGCAGATGTTTCCGCCGCATTCTCCGGCGTGGGCTGGATGTTCTCGAAAATCCTTGAGAAGGATGTTCATCCGACACCGCTCGGACACGCAATGATCGCGGCAATTTATATGGACATGCTCGGAACAAAGCAGATGACCTTCCCGCGGATCCTGCCGCTGCTGGCAAAGCAGGATTATTCCGACTATCTTTCGATGAATGCCGCTTACCGCGATACGCTGATGAAATATGTTGAGGGCGAGACCCACGGCAAATTCGGCGATGCGAACAGCGACGGCAAGATCGACTCGAAGGATGCGCAGCTTGTTCTGAACAGCTATGTACAGAAGATGGCGGGACATATCTACGGCGTGGGCGTGACCTATGAAGGCATCTCCTGCATTGATATCAGCATGAACGGCGATATCGGCGTTGAGGATGCACAGTACATCCTGACTTATTACGTCAAGGGTGAGGTTTCCAAGCGCAGTGTGACATGGGCGGAGATTACCGGCATTCCCAACGCACCGCAAAACTGATGCAAAAAAAGAGTGAGGGCAATGTGTCCTCACTCTTTTTGTATTCAGATGGCCTGTCCGGCGAATTGTGTCATGTAGAGATCATAGTATTTGCCGCCCTGCCGGAGCAGCTCCTCATGCGTACCGATCTCAGCGATTCTGCCCTGATCCATCACGATAATCTGGTCAGCATCCTGAATCGTGGAGAGCCGGTGTGCAATGATCAGGCTGGTGCGGTCTTTCATCAGTTCATTCATTGCATTCTGGATGCTCAGTTCGGTTCTCGTATCGACGCTGGACGTTGCTTCATCGAGAATCAGAATCCGCGGATAGGAGAGAAATGCTCTGCCGATGGCGATGAGCTGCTGTTCACCCTGCGAAAGGCTGACACTGGTCTGTGAGAGCATTGTATCGTAACCCTCCGGCAGTTTTGCAGCGATTTTATCGCAGTGACTGGATTTTGCCGCTGCGGCAAGCTCCTCGTCCGTTGTTTCCTCCATTGCGTATGTGAGATTCGCACGGATTGTATCGGAAAAGAGCTTCGTATCCTGCAGAACAATACCGACGCTGTCGCGCAGGTCGCCGAGCGCAATCTCATTGATATTTTTGCCGTCCAGCAGAATCTCGCCGCTGTCCAGATCATAGAAGCGCATCAGCAGATTGATGATCGTTGTCTTGCCGCTGCCGGTTGAACCGACAAGCGCGATTCGCTTTCCGGATTCGATTTTCAGCGAAAAATCAGAGATCACGCGCTTTTCCGGCACATAGGAGAAATTGACATTTTTGAATTCGATGATGCCTTTGACCTCAGTCAGCGGATCACCTTCAAAATGCTCAGTATCGGTATCCAGAATTGAGAAGACACGCTCTGCACCGGCAATTGCGGTCTGAATCTGACCGTAGAGCTGTGCAAGCTCATTGATCGGACGCGAGAACTGTTTGGAGTAGATGATGAACGCCGAGATCACACCGACCGTGATATAGCCCTTGAGCGCAAAATATGCGCCGAACACCGAGACAATCACAAATGAGATATTGCTCAGCATATTCATAACCGGTCCCATGCAGTTTGAGATGATCTCCGCGATAATGCCGGTTTTCGTGAGCTGATCGGCTGTCTCGGTGAAATCGTCAATGACCTGATCCTGCCGGTTGTATGCTGTAATCGTCTTATAGTTCGTGACCATTTCCTCAACAGTGCCGTTGAGCTTGCCGAGCAGCGTCTGCCGCTTGACAAAATACCGCCGCATGTGTTTGGAGATGAAACTCGTGAACAGCACGGTAAGGATTACCGTTGAGCAGGAGAGCAGTCCGAGTGGGATGCTGAAATACAGCATCATGAACAGCGTACCGATCAGCGTCAGAATACCGGAGAACAGCGAGCTCAGTGATGAGGAAACGATGTTGGAGATGTTATCGGCATCGTTGGTCATGCGGCTGATGAGGTCGCCGTGCGAGTGCGAATCTATGTAGGAGATCGGGAGGTGCACAATGCGGTCAAAGAGCTCCTTGCGCAGGCGGCTGACGATCCGCTGGCTGAGCGATGCACTGATGTATCCCTGAATCAGCGTTGTGACGCCGTGGATCAGATACAGCACCAGCATGATGCCGAGCAGGCGGGGGAGCAGCCCGTATTCTGCCGAGACGATCTTGTCAATCGCTTTACTCTGATAGCTCGGTGCGAGAACGGATGCGCTCACACTGATGAGCACGGTCACCGACATGATAATCACAAACGGGAGCTCCGCACGGAAGTAACTGAGCAGGCGGCGGAGCGTTTTTTTAGAATCCTGTGCCTTTTCGACCGGCGCACCGAAATTGCCCGGACCGCGCCGGAAACTTGGCTGCACAGCGGTTGTCTGCGGTTTCTCTGCCATGCTCACACCTCCTTTTTGACCTGCGAAGCGTAGATATCCTGATAGATTTTGCAGGTCTTCATCAGATTTTCATGGGTATCACAGGCGGCAATACAGCCGTTTTCGAGCACGGCAATGCGATCTGCATGCTGCACCGTGGAGATGCGCTGCGCAATGATGATTTTCGTCACATCGCGATATTGTTCGCGCAATGCGGATTGCAGCGCAGCTTCTGTCCGGAAATCCAGCGCACTGGTGGAATCGTCCAGAATCAGGATCTCTGCATGCTTGACCAGCGCGCGTGTAATGGCAATGCGCTGACGCTGTCCGCCGGAGAGACTCATGCCGGATTCTGCGACCGGTGTATCGTAACCGTCCGGCTGCTGCCGGATGAAGTCATCTGCCTGCGCGGCAATTGCAGCGGCTTCGATCTCTGCATCGGTTGCCTCCGGATTGCCGAGCCGGATATTTTCGCGGATGGTCGAGGTAAAGAGCTCGGACTTCTGCAGTACAACAGAAATCTTTTCGCGCAGATCATGCAGCTTGTAGTTTTTCACATCCACGCCGTTTACCTCGACGGTTCCGGATGTTGCATCATAGAACCGCGGAATCAGATTGATCAGTGAACTCTTGCCGCAGCCTGTTTCGCCGATGATCGCGAGCGTTTCACCCGGACTGACGGTCAGATCAATATTGCGCAGGACAGAAGCGTCATTATCCGGATAAGAGAAACTGACGTTTTTGAAGGTGATGCTGCCGGTTTTCGTTGCTTCTGCAGTCTGGTCGCCGTCCTGGATCGGCGGCTCAGCTTCGAGAATCTCACGCAGTCTGCGCGAGGATGTAATACCGCGTGTAACGGTCTGGAAGATCATGGCGAGCATCATCATGCCGTTGAGAATCTGCGAAAGATAGGTGATCGCAGCCATGACCGTACCGGGTGCGATGCTGCCGTCCTCAACGCGCATGCCGCCGATCCGGATAATCGCAATCGTTGCGAGATTCAGGATGATGTTCATAACCGGACGCATATAGGACATCAGGATCAGGACGCGGAACTGCGTATCCACAAGATCGTCATTGCTCTTAGCAAACCGCTCAGATTCACGCTTTTCCTGTACGAACGCCTTGACTACGCGCGCACCGGCAACATTCTCCTGAATGACGGTGTTCATCCGGTCAAGCCGGCTTTGCAGCAGCCGGAACAGCGGGTTTGTCCGCCAGAGCACAAACGCGACTTCCAGCAGCAGAATCGGCATGGCAATCAGGATGACAGTTCCGAAATCCGCGGCGAGGGAAACCAGCGCAAT
Organism: Oscillospiraceae bacterium; assembly: GCA_017523995.1. Next base: position 73,205 of record JAFWUX010000208.1, read on the forward strand.
GCTGCCCGCAATAAAGAACATTGCACAGCGCACACATCCGCGGATGAGCTGCGCGACCATGTTCTGCACCTGCGTGACATCACTGGTTGTGCGCGTGATCAGGGAACCGACAGAGAAATCGTCGGTCTGTGAGAATGAAAAGTGCATAATGCGCCGGAATGCCGATTTCCGGACATCGTTGCCGAAATTCTGGCTGCAAAGATTCGTGCAGACGCCGCTGAGAATGCCGCAGAGTCCGCCGAAAATCACAACGAGAATCATGCGGATGCCGGTGCTCGTCACGATGCCGATATCGGAGACACCGCCGTTGCTGAGACCGAGAATACCCTGATCGACGATCTCTGCCATCAGACGCGGCTGCCGCAGATCGACATAGACCTCCAGTACCATAAATACGGAAGCGGGCAGCGCAAAATGCCAGTATTTTTTGAGATGCCTGAGTATCAAACGAAAAACTCCTTCCTGATTCAAACTGTATACTATACTATTATACATGTTTTATTCTGCGATTGCAAGAAGGAAAATGAAAAAATATTGAAAAAACTGTTTTGCGCTTCCGGAATCAAAACTGTACAGAATCGCAAAATCTGAAAGAAGCTTTAATAAAACACGAAAAATCCGGTTATTTTTTGCGGAAATGATTTTATGCAATTGACATCGGGGGCAAATTATGTTAAACTGAACATGAATGGCGAAGGGGGAACGCCGAGATTATATCATGAATGAAAGGATGATCAGAAATGAAAAACATCAAGAAAATTGGCGCAGTGATGCTCAGTACCGGCATCCTCCTGAGTGCAATGCCGCTGCTTCCTGTCTGTGCAGAGGATGCAGCAACTGCTACGGAAGCTATGACTGCGAAAATCACGCTGAGTGAGACTTCTGCAACCGCAACGGGCAGCAATGTCAAGATCGAAGGTACGAAGATCACGATTTCCGCATCCGGCTCCTATGAGTTCACCGGTAAGCTGAATGACGGTCAGATCGTTGTCAATGTCGAGGATACAACACTTGATAAGGAAACCGTCAAGCTGTTTTTCAACAATGTGGATATCACCGGTCTGACGGCTGCTCCTGTCTATGTTGTGAATGCAAAGAACACTTCGATCAATCTCATGGACGGCACCGTGAATACGCTGACAGACGGCGAAAAATACGGCACCGATACAACCGCTGTCATCTATGCTAAGGATGATATCACAATCAAGAGCGGCGGTACTGAGGGCACCGGAAAGCTGAAGATTGTTGCAAATTATCAGCAGGGCATCCACTGCAGCAATGACCTCAAGATCACCGGCGGCGATATCGACGTCAAGGCTGAGCTCGCAGACGGCGTCCGCGGCAAGGAATCTGTCGAGATCAAGGGCGGCAAGCTCGATGTCAATGCAGGCGGCGACGGCGTCAAATCCACAAAGGGTTATGTGCTGATCTCCGGCGGCGATACGGAAATCAAGGCGGGCAATGATGCTGTTCAGGGCGAAGCAAACGTGACGGATTCCAAGACGAACGAAGTTCACAAGGGTATTTCGATCACTGGCGGTTCCCTGAAAGCAAACGGTGACCGTGCGCTTACAAATGTTGCGGGCGAGGCGGAGATCACCGGCGGCGTTGTATTCGCGACTGCAACGAAGGATACTGTGAAGGAAGGTCAGACAGAGCAGAAGGACAATACGATCAAGGTCAGCGCATCCGCGCAGCCGATCCTGATGTTCAACACAACCGAGCAGCAGGTCAAGGATCAGCGCGTTGAGTTGAAAAATGCAGGTGCTGATACGGTTGTCTTCTCCAAGAACCCGAACAAGAAATACGACTATGTGCTGATTTCCTCGCCGGAACTGAAAGCCGGTTCCAAGTATGATCTCTATATCGGCGGCGTGAAGACTGAGCCTGCCGAAATCGCGATCGGCGCAGGCATCACAACTGTGAAGGATATTGTCAGCAAGGTTGAGGTTGCTGTTCCGGAAATTGACCCGCTTGACATCAATGCAGACGGATTTGTCGATGTTTCCGATGCTGTTATGCTTGCACGTTTCCTCGCTGAGGATAAGACCGTGAAGCTGGCGGACGGCGCGATTAACCGCGTTGATACGAACAGCGACGGCAAAAACAACGGTGATGATGTGATCACAATCCTTCGTCACATTGCCCATTTGGACTGATTTTGTACGATTTATCCAGAGACGCACGGAGTTTCCGTGCGTCTCTTTTTATTCTTTTCAAAAAAATGTAGAAATTCACAAAATAGACTTGAAATTGTTTCTTGAAAATGGTATAATAATTCTAATTGATAATATCGCTGGATTTGATGTTGCATTTTTTATCAATTTTTAACTGTAAAGGAGGCAGAGACACATGTCAGAACGTGTTTTCACACGTGAGGATGCGAAGGGCCTGATCCGGACGAATACCGATAAGGTGCGGATCCCGTCCGATTATACGTCAATTGAGAGCGGTGCGCTGGCGGGCTTTTCCCAGGTGAAATCACTTGTGATCCCGGAAGGCGTAACCAGAATCGCGAGCTATGCTTTTTACACAAGGAGCTTTAAGAATACCAGTAATCTGGAGAGCCTGACGATTCCCGCATCATTGACACAGTTTGACCGCTGGTGTTTCTATGACTGCAATGCGCTGACATCCATTACGCTCCCTTCGGATTTTGACGAGGATCTTGCTGTGGAGCTGTTCTTTAACTGTCCGAAAGCAACGCTGTTCTTCGGCAAAACGATCTCGATCGGTTCCAAGGTTGTTTCGTTTGCAAAGAGCAAGACCGTTCAGCAGATCATGGACGAACGCTCCGGCATTCTGACGAGCGGCGGTGCATCCATGCTCCAGATCAAGGACGGTGTACTCGAAATCCCTGCGATCTACCATTCGATTATGCCGAATGCGATGAAAAACATTGCAACGCGCGGCGTTAAAAAGCTTGTGCTCCCGAATACGATCCGCAGAATCGCGCCCTTCACATTTTCGTATCTGCAGACGCTCGAGGAGATCGAGGTTTCGACCGGTACGCAGCATATTGATCCCTGCGCATTTGCAAACTGCCGCATGCTGAAGAAAATCACGCTGCCGGATACGATACGCATGATCGGTGCAGGTGCGTTTATGAATCTGCCGAAACTGGAAAAAATCAAGCTGCCGCCGGAGCTGACCGAGGTCGCGGATGAACTCCTGAGCAACTGCTTCTCGCTCCGCAGAGTCAAATTCGGAAAAAAGGTGACAAAGATCGGTGCCGGTGCTTTCTCCGATTGCGCTGCAATCCGCAGCATGAAGCTTCCGGAATCGGTTACATATATCGGAAACAGCGCATTCTGGAACTGCCGCTCTTTACAGAGACTTTATATTCCCGCAGGATGCCAGACGGTCAAGCAGTCTACGCTCGGAAACTGCCCGTCGCTTGAGATCCTGTATATTCCGCGCATTATTCACGATCAGAACGAGACAAAGCGCGTGTTCGGTGACCTGACGAATCCTTCGATCACATGGCAGGATCCCGGCATGCCGCGTCCGGACTGGCACGATGATGAAGGTCTGCCCGAGCTTGCCTTTGAGGATGACGAGTTCGATGAGGAGCGCGCACCGGAGACTGCTGAACCGCTGCCTTCGGATGTCCGCATTCAGTCTGCTTTCTCTGACGGACGCAAGAAGAAAATTGATCCGGAGGAGGTTCGCAGAATTGAGATTTCGATTGCATCCATGCAGTCGCAGCTTAAGAATCTTGTCGGCAATACTGCGGGCAATGTTTCTGTCGATCCTGATATGCTTGAGAAACTGCAGACCAATCTCTCGCAGATGCAGAAGAATTATGATGCTGTGCAGTCGCTCCAGAATTCTGCCGAGACGCTTGAAAATCTGCAGAAGCAGATTGACGAGTTCTCTGAGATGCAGTCGAAGATGCAGCATATCTCCGATATTCAGGATTCCGTAGAAGAAAAGGTGCGCAGCCTTTCCGATCTTGAAAATAAGGTCGGCGCGATCGGCGATGTTTCGCAGATCGCAACGGAGCTTTCTGAGGTGAAGGAACAGGTCGGCTCGATTTCTGATATGAAGGATGCCGTGGAGTCGATTCATGATATCCGCGAGAAAGTCGATGAACTCTCTGATCTGAAAGCATCGGTTGAATCTGTCGGCGATCTCAGGGAAATGGCCGGGACGATCTCCGATATTCAGGATAAGGTCTCCGCGATCGACGCTGTGCAGGAAAAGATTGACGCGATCAATGAAGTTTCTGAGACAGTCGGTGCAATTTCCGATATGAAGGAAACGGTTGATTCCATTCAGGATAAGGTTTCCGCAATTGACGCCGTACAGGAAAAGATAGACGCGATCAATGAAGTTTCTGAGACGGTCGGTGCAATTTCCGATGTGCAGGAAAAGGTCAGCGTGATTCCGGAACTGCAGGAGAAGGTCAGCGAGATTTCCGGTATTCAGGAGAAGGTTGATGCCCTTGCTGAGACGGTCAATGCTGCCGGTGATCTGCAGAGCATGGCAGGTGCGATTTCCGATGTACAGCAGAAGTTAAGCGTACTGCCGGAACTGCAGCAGAAGGTCGAGGCATTTTCCAGCTCGCAGGCTGTTCACGCACCTGCAGAGCCGGCATTTTCCGGACAGATCGCCGCACAGCCGGCAGTCCCTGTGCAGGCTGCTCCTGCTGAAAACGCAGCTGTTCAGCAGCCGGTATCCGGACCGATCAATCAGCCGGAAGCAGCTGCACCGATTGCAGCAGAGCCGGTGATTCCTGTCCAGCCGCAGCCTGTTGAAGCAGCGCAGCCAAATACTATTATAAATGAGGAGCAGACTCCTATGCAGCAGCCCGCACCCGTCGCATTCACGGAAGAAGTTTTCGATAATACCGTTCCGTTTGTCCCTGTTCATATTGGTGAATACGCGGAGAATGAGAAAGTCTTTACCCATGATGTTTGCAAATCTCTGCCCGGACCTGTTGAACGCAGCAATGCGCTGAAGGGATATACTGTAATCGCACGCCGCGCATTCTGCAATGCGGAAGCAGGTGAGCGGTTTGAGATTCCTGAGGGCGTCCGCCGCGTGGAATCGCAGGCATTCTGGGATTGCCCGCGCCTGATGGCAATTGAAATCCCGAATTCTCTGACTGAGATTGAGCCGGATGCATTTGCAGGCTGTACCCGCCTGACGGATGTCTATCTGCCGGCAGATTATCCGGACAAAAAAGCGGTTGATCTGTTCCTTTATCGTCCGGAGATCAAGCTGCACTGGCCGAAGAAGAAAATCCTTTCCAGACCGCGCATTGAAACGGTCGCGGATCTGATGGAGCAGTATGAGGACATCCTGACTGCACAGAAGGTCAAGAAGCTCACGGTTCGCAATCATATTCTGGAGCTGCCCGAAGGCTGCACCGCGATCGCGCCTTACTGCATGAAAGAACTTGATCTGCGCACTGAGGAGCCGGAGCATGTCCTGACCACTGTGATCCTGCCGAAGAGTATCCGCAGAATCAGTGCCTATGCATTCGGCGGCATCGAATCCGTCCGGCATATCGTGATTCCGGAAGGACTCCGAATCATCGAGATGAATGCATTTACCGGCTGCACGGGTCCGTTCCGTTTGGTTCTGCCGGATTCGGTCACTTACATTGGACCGTATGCATTTGCTGCGCCTTGTCAGTATGAGCAGATTCGTCTGCCGAAGACATTGCGCATGATCAACGAAAATACGTTTACGAACTGCAACACGCTTGTCAGCCTGCGGATTCCGGAGTCTGTACAGGTGATCGGCAGCAGCGCGCTTTCCGGCTGTACGAATCTGAATTCGATCACGATCCCGCAGCGGTTTGAAAATCAGCTTCCGGATATTCTGGACGGTCCTGTCAAGATTACCGTCAACTGGCTGACCGGTGTCATGAAGCATTACGAGCAGCCGCCGACTGCAGGCATCATGAGCGTTGTTGCACCGAACTTCCAGCCGGTCAATGAACAGCGCATGTTTACGCTGGAACTGAGCCGCTCCTGCGCTGATTTCAATGAGCGCCTGAAAGAAATGCGTATGCATCCGGTGATTGCGCCGCTTGCACTTTCTGAAATGTCGAATCAGACAAAGTTCGAGATTCCGCTCGGCGTCATTCGCCTTTGTAGCTATGCGTTCGGCTACAATCAGCGCCTGATGACACTGACTGTTCCGAAGGCTCTGACCGAGTTTGACTACGCAGCGTTCTATGACTGCGAGCGTCTGCGTGATATCTTCCTGCCTGATGAATTTGACCGCGATGCGGCGGCTGTTCTGTTCATGCGTGAGCCGTCGATCCTGATGTATTTCGGCAATGCTCGTCCGATCCGTGTGCGTCAGCTGACGGCAGACTGCCCGTGGATTCTGACTTCCAGCGATGCCGCTGAACTTGATCCGATTGACGGAACAGTGACCGTTCCGAACGGCTATCTGGTCATCGCATCGTATATGTATCACGGCATCATCGGCAAGCACGCCATGACCCGCTTTGTACTGGCGCCGTCTGTCAGGCTGATCGGTACCAGCGCGTTTGTACGCATGAAGCAGCTTGAGGAAGTCATTTGTCCGGAGGGACTGCTTGCGATTGAGCCCGCTGCATTCGTGGAATGCACGAGTCTGAAGCGCGTTGTCCTGCCGAATACCCTGCGTTTTCTTGGCGTCCGCGCGTTTGTCGGCTGTCAGGAGCTGCAGGAGATCGTCATCCCGAGCAGATTCTCCGACCGTGCGGCTGAGATTGTGCGTGAGTGCCCGAAGGTCAAGCTGTCATTCTTCGATGCACCTGCGGAGGTTACGGAGAAAGCAGCGGATATTGTTGAGGCGGCATTCTCTGCGGCTGCCGAGGAGGCGGCGGAACCTGTTGTTGAAGCTGCAGCGGAAGTGCCCGCAGTTGAGCCGGTTCCGGTTGCTGAAACAATTGAGAATATCGCAGACGAGGTTGCCGAGACTGTCGAAGAAGTTGCTGACGAGATTCCGTCCGTCGAGCCTGCACTTGATACGCTCGAGGATATTGCAGCTGAGGTAACCGAGAACGTTGAGGAAACCGTCGAAGATATTGCTGACGAGATTCCGTCCGTCGAGCCTGCGCTTGATTCGCTCGAGGATATCGCAGACGATGTCACCGAGACGGTTGAGGAACCCGTTGAAGAAGTCGCTGACGAAATTCCGTCCGTTGAGCCTGCGCTGGATTCGCTTGAGGATATTGCAGACGAGGTCGCTGAGACCGTTGAGAAAACCGTCGAAGAAGTTGCTGACGAGATTCCGTCCGTCGAGCCTGAACTTGATTCGCTCGAGAATATCGCAGACAAGGTCACCGAGACTGTCGAAGAATCCGTCGAGAATGTCGCTGACGATATTCCGTCCGTTGAGCCTGCACTTGATTCGCTTGAGGATATCGCAGACGAAGTTACCGAGACTGTCGAGGAAGTTGCTGACGAGATTCCGTCCGTCGAGCCTGCGCTCGAATCGCTTGAGGATATCGCAGACGAAGTTACCGAGACTGTCGAGGAAGTTGCTGACGAGATTCCGTCCGTCGAGCCTGCGCTCGAATCGCTTGAGAATATCGCAGACGAGGTCACCGAGACTGTTGAGGAAACTGTCGAAGAAGCTGCTGACGATATTCCGTCCGTTGAGCCTGTGCTCGAATCGCTCGAGGATATCGCAAACGAGGTCACTGAGAACGTAGAGGAAACCGTCAAAGAAGTTGCTGACGAAATTCCGTCCGCTGAGCCTGCGCTCGAATCGCTCGAGGATATCGCAGACGAGGTCACTGAGACTGGCGAGGAAACCGTCGAAGAAGCCGCTGACGTGATTCCGTCCATCGAGCCTGCACTCGAATCGCTCGAGGATATCGCAGACGAGGTCACTGAGACTGGCGAGGAAACCGTCGAAGATATTGCTGACGAGATTCCGTCCGTCGAGCCTGCACTTGATACGCTCGAGGATATTGCTGACGATGTCACTGAGGCTGTTGAGGAAACCGTCGAAGAAGCCGCTGACGAGATTCCGTCTGTTGAGCCTGCGCTTGATACGCTCGAGGATATCGCAGACGATGTCACCGAGACCGTTGAGGAAACCGTCAAAGAAGCCGCTGACGAGATTCCGTCCGTTGAGCCTGCGCTTGATTCGCTTGAGGATATCGCAGACGAAGTAACCGAGACTGTCGAGGAAGCCGTCGAAGATATTGCTGACGAGATTCCGTCCGTCGAGCCTGCGCTTGATACGCTTGCGGATATCGCAGACGAGGTCACCGAGACTGGCGAGGAAACCGTCGAAGAAGCCGCTGATGAGATTCCGTCCGTCGAGCCTGCACTTGAATCGCTCGAGGATATCGCAGACGAGGTCACCGAGACTGTCGAGGAAACCGTCGAACAAGTTGCTGACGAGATTCCGTCCGTTGAGCCTGAGCTCGAATCGCTCGAGGATATCGCAGACGAAGCTACCGAGACTGTCGAGGAAACCGTTGATGAGGCCGCTGACGAGATTCCGTCCGTCGAGCCTGCATTTGAATCGCTCGAGGATATCGCAGACGAGGTCACCGAGACCGTTGAGGAAACCGTCAAAGAAGTCGCTGACGAAATTCCGTCTGTTGAGCCTGCACTTGACACGCTCGAGGATATCGCAGACGAGGTCACCGAGAATGTTGAGAAAACCGTCGAAGATATTGCTGACGAGATTCCGTCCGTCGAGCCTGCACTTGAATCGCTTGAGGATATCACAGACGAGGTCACTGAGACTGTTGAGGAAACCGTCGAGGAAGTTGCTGACGAGATTCCGGATCTGTCCGCGCTTACCGATGCCGCACAGACCGAAACACATGCAGAGTCCTTTGCAGAGCCGGGGCTCCCTGAGCTGGAAATCCCTGCACCTGCTGCAGAAATGCCGCAGAAAACTGAGCTGCCGCCGCTGGAAGGCATGGCGCCGCTCGGTGAGGATTCGCTGCCGGTTCTCTCCGCATTCGATGATGACTTCCAGTCCGCGCCGCGTGTTTCGGCATGGCGCAGACATAACTTTGATGCTGCTGCGTTGTCTGCACTTGGCGTTCTTTCTGAGTCCGGCGAATCCCGATTGGCGCCTGCACCCGCAGCTGCGCCTGTATCCGCACCGGCAGCTGCGAAGCCTGCAGGAGATATTCCGAAGGACGGCAAATTTACCGCCAAGGAGCGCAACAAGTGTTATCACGGTGAACCTGTGCTGGAAATTCCGGCGGGATACCTTGAAATCCGTGCCGGTGCCTGCGCCGGCCTTGAGAATATGGAGACAGCAATTCTGCCGAATACGATTGTCAAAATCGGCAGCGGCGCATTCTCTGATTCGACATTGCTGAAAAATGTCACAATTCCGCTTTCCGTTAAGGAAATTGCCTCGGATGCGTTCGAGGGCTGCGATGCACTGGAATCCGTTACGATGCCGCGTGAGCTGGAATGGCTTGCCGGTGAGCTGTTCGGAGAAAATGTTGCAATTACGTGGCTTGAGGAGCAGAAAGAGGAGGCGGCTGCGGTGGATGTCGGTGACGGAAGATTCACCAGACATGTCCGCAGAGAGATTTATCACGGTGAGCCGGTTCTGACGATTCCGGAGGGCTATACCGAGATTCGTCCGGGTGCCTGCGCCGGTCTTGATTCAATCACGGAGGTCCGGTTCCCGAGCACACTGCAAAAGATTTGCTCCGGTGCGTTCTCCGAATGCACATCGCTGCATGTGCTGGATATTCCGGCAAGCGTGACTGTGCTTGAGGAAGATGCTTTCGAGGACTGCGATGCGCTCAGCATGGTGGCAGTACCGTCACATCTTGCAAAAGAAGCGAAAGCTGCTTTCCCGAACGTGGATCTTGCAATTCTTGACTGATCATCTGTATAAACGCCGCGGAACATACGCTGTTTCGCGGCGTTTTCCGTTGAATTCTTATAAAAACCTGAATTCTTTGAAAAAGTGAAGCTTTCCTCTTGTATTTTTTTTCGCTTTGTGCTATAATATAATATGACATTTAAGAAAGGGGTGCCCTATATGATCGTGATTGAAAACCATATCGGCAGTATTCGCGTGACCAAAACATATCTCTATTCTCTGATAGAGCATACAGTCACGAACTGCTTTGGCGTTGCCGACCTGAATGATTCCTCGCCGATCGAGACTCTGAAAACGAAGCTTTTTCCGAGTGATATCCGCCGCGGAATCCGTCTGCGTACACGGCAGAATCAACTCGTAGTCGATTTGCATATTGTGACCGGACTCGGCGCAAACATGACAGCGATCACCGACAGCATCCGCAATAAGGTGCGCTACGCGATCGAACAGGCAACCGGATTTCAACCGGCTGCGATCAATGTATATATTGACGGCATTCGCGCCTGAGAATTGGAGGAGCAAGTTTTGATTAGCGGTAAACAACTGAAAGCAGCGATCATTCATGCTGCGATTCTGATTACAAACCAGAGACGCTCTGTGGATGAGCTGAATGTATATCCGGTGCCGGACGGCGATACCGGAACCAATATGTCCATGACGATCAGTGCTGCAAAGCGCGAGCTTGAACTGCTCTCCGACGATGCCACTGTATCTGAGGTTGCGGATGTCACGGCATCCTCGATGCTGCGCGGCGCAAGAGGCAACTCCGGTGTTATTACATCTTTGCTGTTCCGCGGCTTTTCCAAAGGTCTTGCCGGTCTGACAACAGCCGAAAACGCTGATTTTGCCAACGCACTTGAGCTTGGCGTTGCCGGCGCATATAAGGCTGTTATGAAGCCGACAGAGGGCACAATCCTGACGGTTTCCCGCATGGCTGCAAACAAGGCGCAGGAGCTTGCAAAGGCGGATCTTGATCCGGTTTCGTTCTGGCAGGGCATCCTTGATGAGGCAAATGCTGTTCTGAAGCAGACCACCGAAATGCTGCCGGCACTGAAGAAAGCAAATGTTGTCGATGCAGGCGGACAGGGCTTCTGCATTATCATCGGCGGTATGCTGGATTCGTTCCGCGGCGCCGCACTTCCGGAGGAGGCTGCTGAGACAAAGGCAGCTGCGCCGGATCCGAAGATTGACTTCAACGCAGCAGTTGCACAGTATGACGAGGAAATTAACTTCACATACTGCACCGAATACATCATCGAGAAGAATGATGCATCCGTTGACGGCGCAAAGCTGCGTGCATATCTCGAGACCATCGGCGACTGTGTTGTTGTGGTCGAGGATGACGAGATCATCAAGGTGCATGTCCATACCGATGCACCGGGCATGGCACTGACCAAGGCGCTGGAATTCGGTCACTTCATCAACGAGCCGAAGCCGAAGATCGAGAACATGCGCATTCAGCATGAGGGCAAGGTCAAGGAGGCGCGGATCGTCAAGCAGCAGGAGGTTGTTCCGGTTGAACCGACCAAGGAGTTCGGCTTTGTTGCAGTCGCAGCAGGCGGCGGTCTCGAGCGGACATTCCTCGATCTCGGTGTCGATCAGGTTGTCAAGGGCGGTCAGACCATGAACCCCTCTACGGATGATATTCTGCGAGCGATTCATGCAACACCGGCAAAGACGGTCTTTGTCCTGCCGAACAACAAGAATATTATCATGGCGGCTGAGCAGGCAATCAACCTCGCAAACCGCAATGTCATTGTGCTGCAGACCAGAACCATTCCGCAGGGCATCGCAGCAATGCTTGCCTATGACGAGTCGGTCGATGCAAATGAGAACCGCACACAGATGACCAAGGCATTTGAGCGCGTATCTTCGGGCTCTGTGACCTTTGCGGCGCGTGATTCTGAGCTCGACGGTCAGAAGATCAAGAAGAACGAAGTGCTCGCACTTGATAACGGCAAGCTGGCATTCACCGAAAAGGATGTCAACAAGGCAGCCTATAAGCTGACCAAGAAAATGGTCAAGGGCGATTCCAGCTATGTCACCGTGATCTACGGCGCGGATGTGACCGAAGATAAGGCACAGATGCTTTACGATCAGCTGAGCATGAAGTTTAAGGATAAGATTGAGATCACGCTGCTCCACGGCGGACAGCCTGTTTATTACTATCTGATTTCAGTTGAATGATTACGGAAAGGACGGGAAACCGTCCTTTTCTGTTATATGGAGAGAAAAATGGAAAAACGTCAGTATCACAAGGAAATGGAGCGGGAGATCGCTGCAATCCCGGAAGGTCAAGTCCCTAAGCTGCTGCTGCACAGCTGCTGCGGGCCGTGCAGTACGGCGGTGCTCGAACAGCTGATCCCGTATTTTGAGATTGTGCTGTTCTATTATAATCCGAATATCGCGCCGGAATCCGAATTTGACCGGAGACTTGCAACGCAAAAGCAGCTCCTTGAAAAGCTGGAGCATCCGCATCCGATTACACTGCTTGCGCCGCCCTATGACGATGCACCGTTCTGGGAGGCAGTCAAAGGCGTGGAGGATACGCCGGAAATGGGGGAGCGCTGCGAACGATGCATCGCCCAGCGGATGCGTGAAGCAGCGACAGCGGCGAAGGAACAGCACTGCGATTACTTCACAACAACGCTGACTGTCAGTCCGCATAAGAATGCGCCGTATATCAATGCGTGCGGCGAGGAGATCGCGGCAGAGATGTCCGTCCGCTATCTGCCCTCGGATTTTAAAAAGCGCGGCGGCTATGCGCGTTCAGTTGCGCTTTCGGCGGAATATGAACTCTACCGGCAGGATTACTGCGGCTGTCCGATGTCTCTCCGTGAAGCAGAGGAACGCAGAGCGGCGCGGGAATTGAAATACGGGGAAAAGTAACCAAAATTCAACTATAGAGTGTTGACAGTATACTTTGGTTTGTCTGAAATCGTTATTTTTTTCACAATCTTGCCGTTTTGCCCTTGACAACTACCCTCGAAATATAGTATACTATATGCAGGATTGATACTGTGGAATTTTTGTAAGGTCAGCAGACAATCTATCCGAATATGATTTTATGGAGGCTATTACAATGAGCAGAGTTTACAATTTCAGCGCAGGCCCGGCTGTTCTGCCGGAGGAAGTCCTGAAGGAAGCCGCAGACGAAATGATGGATTACCGCGGCACCGGCATGTCCGTTATGGAGATGTCCCACCGTTCCAAGGCATATGATCAGATCATCAAGGAAGCAGAGCAGGATCTCCGCGACCTGATGAACATTCCGGATAACTACAAGGTCATCTTCCTGCAGGGCGGCGCATCGCTCATCTTTGCTGAGGTTCCGATGAACCTGATGAAGAACGGCAAGGCTGCTTACATCATCACCGGTCAGTGGGCAAAGAAGGCTGCGCAGGAAGCGGAGAAGTACGGCGAGGTCGTCCGTGTTGCATCCTCTGCTGATAAGACCTTCTCCTACATTCCGGATTGCTCTGATCTCGATATTCCGGAAGATGCTGACTATGTTTATATTTGCGAGAACAACACTATCTACGGCACCAAGTTCTGGCAGCTGCCGAACACCAAGGGCAAAATCCTTGTCTCTGATGTTTCGTCCTGCTTCCTCTCTGAGCCGATCGACGTTTCCAAGTATGGCGTTGTCTACGGCGGCGTTCAGAAGAATGTCGGCCCTGCAGGTGTCCAGATCGTTATCGTCCGTGAGGATCTGATCGCTGACGGTCCTGCATTCAAGCAGACCCCGACCATGTGTGACTGGAAGATTCAGGCTGAGAACGATTCTCTCTACAACACTCCGCCCTGCTACGGCATCTACATCTGCGGCAAGGTCTTCAAGTGGATCAAGAAGATGGGCGGTCTCGAGGGCATGAAGGCTCACAACGAGAAGAAGGCAAAGATCCTCTACGATTTCCTCGATCAGAGCAAGCTGTTCAAGGGCACCGTTGAGAAGAAGGATCGCTCCCTCATGAACGTTCCGTTCATCACCGGCAACGAGGAGCTCGACAAGAAGTTTGTTGCTGAGGCAAAGGCTGCAGGCTTCGAGAACCTCAAGGGTCACAGAACCGTCGGCGGTATGCGTGCTTCTATCTACAATGCAATGCCGCTTGAGGGCGTTGAGAAGCTCGTCGAGTTCATGAAGAAGTTTGAGGCTGAAAACGCTTAATTTTCTCGTATTATCTATATTTTGATGAAAGGATGTCTTTCCCATGTATCAGATTCAGACACTGAATAAGATTTCTCCGGTCGGTCTCGCTGAGCTTGGCGAGAACTATCAGGTTGCAGATACCGTTGAGAATCCGGATGCGATTCTCGTCCGCTCTGCTGTTATGCACGAGATGGAGTTCGGCAGCAATCTGCTCGCAATCGCAAGAGCAGGTGCAGGTGTCAACAACATTCCGCTTGACAGAGCTGCTGAGAACGGCATTGTTGTTTTCAACACCCCGGGTGCAAATGCAAACGGCGTGAAGGAGCTCGCTCTGGCAGGTATGCTGCTTGCATCCCGTGATATCGTCGGCGGTATCAACTGGGTTCAGACCGTGAAGGATGACGAGAACGTCGCAAAGCTGGTCGAAAAAGGCAAGTCCAAGTTCGCAGGCACTGAGATCAAGGGCAAGAAGCTCGGTATCATCGGTCTGGGTGCAATCGGCGGTCCGCTCGGTAACGCTGCAATTCACCTCGGCATGGAAGTTTACGGCTGCGACCCGTATATCTCCGTTGAGGCTGCATGGAATCTGTCCCGTGCGATCCACCATGTAAAGACCCGCGAGGAGATCTTCAAGAACTGCGATATCATCAGTGTTCACACACCGCTCGTAAAGAACGCTGATCCGAACATTGCAACCGAGAAGATGATCAATGCTGACACCATCGCAATGATGAAGGACGGCGTGATCATTCTGAACTTTGCCCGTGACCTTCTGGTCGATGATGAGGCAATGGAGGCTGCTCTGAAGTCCGGCAAGGTTCGCAAGTATGTCACTGACTTCCCGAATGCAAAGACCGCAGGTATGGAAGGCGTCATCGCAATCCCGCACCTCGGCGCATCTACCGAAGAAGCTGAGGACAACTGCGCTGCTATGGCTGCAAAGGAGCTCGTTGACTACATCGAGAACGGCAACATCAAGAACAGCGTCAACTTCCCGAATGCTGAGATGAACGCAGTCGGCAAGAAGATCTGCATCCTGCACAAGAACATTCCGGCTGTTATCGCTTCCCTGACCAAGACGATCAGCGAGGCAGGCGGCAACATCGAGAACATGGTTAACGCCAGCCGCAAGGACTACGCTTACACCATGATCGACGTGACCGGCGCAGATGCTGCTGCAATTGCTGAGACGATGAAGGCAATTGACGGTGTCATCCGCATCCGTGTGATCGGCTGATCGCTCCATTATAACATAAATGAAACAGCACACGCGAATTCGGCGTGTGCTGTTCTTTTTAGTGACTGCGCTTGTTCTGTTCGCTTTTCTGGTTCTGCTGCTGAGCCTGACGCTCTGCGTCATTCTGTGTGCCGGACTGATCGCCGGAAGAAGGCGTCTGACCGTTTCGCCAAAGCGGTGCATTCTGATCTTTCATTTCGTTCACCATATTCCGCGACGGAGGCAGACCGGAGCGATGCGGATTCCCGCCGCCGGTCTGAGCGGCGAGCTGCCGCTTTCGATGTATATGATTGGCAGAAATATGAGAAATATACAGGATGAAATTGACTTTTTCATAATAATATGCTATAATTTCATCATGGGGTGATTCTATGGATAATGCGCATCGGAAATATCAGGCGCTTGAGACGCTGCTGCAGTCTTATGAAAGTGCTGCGGTTGCGTTCTCCGGCGGTGTGGATTCGACGTTTTTACTTGCCGCTGCACATGCCGTGTTAGGAGAACGTGTCATTGCGGTGACAGCAGATTCTGCATTCTTTCCGCGCCGCGAACAATCCGATGCTGTGGAATTTTGCAGAAACCGCGGAATCCGGCAGATCGTAATTCATGCGGATGTGCTGCATGATACGAATATTATACAGAATCCGCCGAATCGCTGCTATCTGTGCAAGCGCTTGATTTTCACTCAGATTCAGCAGATCGCCGCACAAAACGGGATCAGTAAAATCGCAGAGGGTTCCAATCTGGATGATCTCGGGGATTACCGCCCCGGCATGCAGGCGATTGCGGAACTCGGCATTTACAGCCCGCTGCGCGAGGTCTCACTGACCAAACAGGAGATCCGCCTGCTCTCAAAGGAAATGGGACTCCCAACATGGGAGAAGCCATCCTTTGCCTGCCTTGCATCCCGTATCCCGTATGGTGATCTGATCACTGCTAAAAATCTTGCTATGGCGGAACAGGCAGAGCGGTTTTTGCTCGATTCCGGTTTCCGGCAGGTTCGCGTCCGGATTCACGGCGATATTGCTCGCATTGAAGTGCTGCCTGCTGATTTTGAGCGTATGGTTTCTATCCGTGAGCAGGTGACTGCGGAACTGAAATCAATCGGTTTCCGCTATGTCTGCCTTGATCTGAACGGTTACCGCACCGGCAGCCTGAATGAGGCGCTGAACAATGGTATTCATGCCGGAAACGGCATATAATAAGGAGGAAATAATTATGGCATGTTTTATTGTACCGACAACTGAGGCGATCGTCACGACAATCGCAGCAAAATGTGTGAAGAAACACGAAGCAGCTGCTCCCGCGGGCGATACCGCTGCAATCCTGTTTTCTGAGAAGCTGGGCTGGCTGAACAAGCTGCTCTGGGGCGGCTCTGCGCTGCTCGCATTTGAGCATATCTGGCACGGTGAAGTGACACCGTTCTTTCCCTTCCTGACCGCTGCTGCGGATGCTGCCGACCGCGCAGAGATGTTCCGTGAAATGGCGACATCCGGCGTTGCGATGGCGCTGCTTGTCACGGCTGTCTGGGGATGTATGTGCGCGGTGGTCAGCCGGATGCAGAAGCGCAAAAAGACTGCGCTCCCGCTGCATGCGGAGGCACAGTCATGACGCTTTTGATTTCATGTCTTGCCGCTGTTGCAGCAACCGTGATCTGGTATACCAGCGAAAAGGCACGCCGCCTGAAAATCGGAACGCTTGCTCTGATGTTCTGGGGTGCGTCGCTGATGTGGCTTGTCGATGCTGTTGCGGAATATCTCGAGCTCCGTGCAGCGTTCTTTACGCCGGCTGCTGCTGACATGCTCAATGACAGCTATCTGGGGCTTTCTGTTGTCGCACTGGGGCTGGTGATCTGGCTTGCAATCGTGCTGGTCAAGGATCCGACCGGTACGGTACACAGTGTGCTCCTGAAAAAGAACAATGGATAAGCAGGAGATTCTCTCGCTGCTCCGTTCAGTTGCCGCGCATGAGATTGCGCCTGAGCAGGCTTTGCTGACGCTCAAGCAGGCGCCGTTTGCCGATCTTGACTATGCGAAGATTGATCTGCACCGCGGATTGCGGCAGGGCGTTCCGGAAGTGATTTACGGCGCCGGCAAGACTGCGGAGCAGATCTTCGGGATTGTGCAAGCAATGCAGCAGCATGGGCAGAGCCGGATTCTGATCACGCGCATCTCTCCGGAGAAAGCGGCTGCGGTTGCGGCGGCTGTACCGTTTCATTATCATGAGACCGGTCAGATCGGTCTGATCGGTGATATGCCGGAGCCGTCCGGTCATGGCAGCGTTGTCATTGCGACCGGCGGCACAAGCGATCAGCCGGTGGCTGAGGAGGCAGCATTTACTGCTGAAGTGCTCGGCAACCGCGTGATTCGGCTCTATGACGTCGGTGTCTCCGGACTGCACCGTCTGCTTGCGCACATGGATGAAATCATGTCTGCTTCTGTGATTGTTGCGGTTGCTGGCATGGAAGGCGCGCTTGCAAGCGTGATCGGCGGGCTCGCGGACTGTCCGGTGATCGCTGTGCCGACAAGCGTCGGATACGGTGCAGCGTTCGGCGGCGTATCCGCGCTGCTGTCTATGCTGAATTCCTGCGCGAGCGGCGTCAGCGTTGTGAATATTGACAACGGATTCGGCGCGGGCTATCAGGCAAGCCAGATCAACCACATCGGAGGACTGAATGAGAACACTATATCTTGAATGCAGCATGGGTGCTGCGGGCGATATGCTGACCGCTGCACTGCTGGAGCTTCTGCCTGACCGCGAGGCGTTTCTCGCGCAGATGAATGCGCTTGGTCTTGCAGGTGTTTCGGTTTCTGCGGAGAAAACGCAGAAACTCGGTATCACCGGCACACAGATGCATATTGTCATCCACGGCGGGGAGGAAGAATCGCAGGATGTGCATATGCATCATCATTCTGATCACGATCATCATGAACATGCGCATCATCACGAGCATGGTCATGACGAACATGATCACCATGAACATGATCATCACGATCATGAGCATCACCACGGGCATCATCACCATGCATCCGTTCAGGATATCACAGAAAAGATCTCAGCGCTGCCTGTTTCGGAATCTGTGAAGAAGCATGCGCTGGCGGTCTATCAGCTGATTGCGGGGGCGGAAAGTCACGCGCATGGCAAGCCTGTCTCTGAGATTCATTTTCACGAGGTCGGCACGCTGGATGCGATTGCGGATATTGTCGGTGTCTGCCTGCTGATTGAGATGCTGCATCCGGACAGGATTCTTGCGTCTCCGGTGCATGTCGGCAGCGGATTTGTTCGCTGTGCGCACGGCGTTCTGCCGGTTCCTGCACCTGCAACGGCGCATATCCTGCAGGGGATTCCGTGCTATGGCGGTGCAGTGGAAGGCGAGCTCTGCACGCCGACCGGTGCGGCACTGCTGCGGCATTTCGCGGATGCGTTTGTCCCGATGCCAGTGATGCAGATCGAACAAATCGGATACGGCTTCGGAAAAAAGCAATTTGAACGGCTGAATGCTGTCCGCGCATTTCTCGGCGAAACACAGGATGCGCCGGAACAGATCGTCGAGCTTGTCTGCAATGTCGATGACATGACAGGGGAGGAGCTCGGCTTTGCACAGGAGGTTCTGCTGGAGGCAGGCGCGCGTGATGTGTTCACGGTTCCTGTCACAATGAAAAAGAGCCGCCCCGGCGTGATGCTGGTCTGTCTCTGTACGGAATCGCAGCGGCAGGAGATGCTCGGTCTCATTTTCCGCCATACATCGACGATCGGTGTACGGACACATCTCTGCGAGCGTTTTACGCTTGAACGCAATGTCAACGAACAGCAAACGAAATACGGCGCAGTGCGGACAAAAACAGTGTGCGGCTTCGGCGTGACAAAATCCAAGCCGGAATATGACGATCTGGCAAAGATTGCAAGAGAACACGGACTGACGCTCCGTGAGGTCCGTGCAGAACTGGAAAAGGAGGAATCGTGATATGGAGCAGGCAAAAGTCTATTTTACCAAGAGTATCACCGCAGAATCGCTGCAGAAGATTTATCATGCGCTCGGTGTGACGCTGAAAGGCAAGGTCGCCGTCAAGATTTCATCCGGTGAGCCCGGCGGACACAATTTTCTGAATCCGAAGCTAATTGCGCCGCTTGTGCAGGAGCTGAACGGCACAATTGTCGAGTGCAACACAGCATACGGCGGACCGCGCAGCAACGCGAAGGATCACTGGCAGGCGATTAAGGATCACGGTTTCCTTGACATTGCGCCTTGTGATATCATGGACGAGGAAGGCGAAATGGCGATTCCGGTTCGCGAGCCGTTTCATATTGCACAGAATTTCGTCGGCACGCATCTGCAGAATTATGACTCGATGCTGATGCTTTCGCATTTCAAGGGCCACATGATGGGCGGATTCGGCGGCGCGCTGAAGAATATGTCGATCGGTGTGGCGTCATCTCACGGCAAAGCGAATATTCACGGCGCCGGTGATGTCGAAAAAATCTGGTCTGCGGATCATGATTCGTTCCTTGAAAGCATGGCGGATGCGGATTCCGCAGTGATCGACTACATGGGCGCGGAGAACATTGTCTATATCAATGTTGCGAACCGCCTTTCCGTAGACTGCGACTGTGACAGCAATCCGG
This sequence comes from Oscillospiraceae bacterium, assembly GCA_017523995.1. Next base: position 93,040 of record JAFWUX010000208.1, read on the forward strand.
CAGAACCGGAAATGGCTGATCTCGGCATTTTTGCTTCGCTTGATCCGGTTGCTGTGGATTGGGCGTGCTATGACGCGGTTAAGAATGCGGACGATCCGGGCAAGGCTGCGCTGATCGAACGCATGGATTCGCGCAATGCGATTCATACGGCTGAGGCGGCTGAACAGCACGGTCTCGGTACGCGGCATTATGTGATTGTGCCGCTTGACTGAACCATAAACAAAAGCAGTACAGAACATGTGCTCTGTACTGCTTTTCCATGACAGGAGTTGATTTCAAATGAATCTGATTTGTCCCGTATGCGGCGGAGAACTGACGCCTGAACCGAAACGGTACATCTGTAAAAAGGGGCACAGCTTTGACCGTGCAAAATCCGGATATGTCAATCTGCTGCAGCGTCAGAGCCGCCGCCAGCGCGGAGATGATGCAGAAATGGCAAAGGCGCGGCAGGTCTTTCTCAATGCCGGATACTATCAGAAGCTGCTCGACCGCATCTGTGCAATCACACTGACAAAAAAAACGCAGCAGATCATGGATGTCGGCTGCGGGGAAGGCTGGTATTCGTGCGCTGTGACGGCTGCGCTGCGTGAAAACGGCTGTCAGGCTTCGCTCTGCGGCGTGGATATTTCGCCGGATATACTGCGGTTTGCGGCTGTACGTGCAAAGCAGCAGGGGATTCCGGATGCGGACTGGGCGGTCGCATCGGTGAATCATCTTCCGACTGCAGATCATAGCTGTGACTGCATCCTGAACCTCTTTGCACCCTGTGAGCCCGCGGAGTTTCTGCGAATCCTGAAACCGGACGGCATTCTGCTCCGCGTGATTCCGCTGGAAAAGCATCTCTGGGAGCTCAAGCAGGCAGTCTATGAGCAGCCGTATGAGAACAAGCCGGTCACAGAAGCGCCGGAAGGCTTTGTGCTCGATGCTTATGAATCACTGACCGATACGATCACTGTGCCGGCAGAACATTTGAAGGCGCTGTTCGCGATGACGCCGTATATTCACAAGACATCTGAAAAGGATATCGCGAAGCTAGATTCGATTGAATCTCTGACTACAACGATCTCTTTCGGCATCCTGATTTGCAAACCGAAAAAATAGGGGAGTAAACAAAAAATCCGGAACACAAGGTTCCGGATTTTTTTCACGATAAGGATATTTCCAAACCGCGATAAGCGGATTACGGGGCTCGAACCCGCTACCTCCACCTTGGCAAGGTGGCGCTCTACCAGATGAGCTAAATCCGCATTTGAATGCCTCCTGTCGGAATCGAACCAACGACACGGGGATTTTCAGTCCCCT
>JAFWUX010000022.1 GCA_017523995.1 Oscillospiraceae bacterium
GCCCTTTGGTCGCACTCCGCAGAGTGCGAAATTCCCCTGCTTTAGGAGCTCCGCAGGGGTGAATCCGATAAAACGATCCGGTGGATCGTTTTTCGGAGAGGGGCGCCCTGCGATAGAGGGCGCCCCTAAGTGAATTGCAGCACAATTCACTGGGAAACGCAACATCTTAAGTTGTTGGCATTGTTTGGGGCGTAAGCCACTCACTTGGCATTGGTTGTGTCTTAGAGCAGCGGTTTATTTGGTAATCAAACAGCGGCTTATGTCAAGCAAGTAACTCAGCCAAATCTAGTGGGTACGTTTCAGCAAGCGGCAAATATCAAGCAAGTGGCTTACGCCTCAGAGAGGAGAGGATAAGGAAAGAGGTGAGCGCAGCACCGGCGTAACGGTGCGGGGGAGAACCTTAGGGAGAGGAGAGACCCGAGCTTCAGCGAGGACTTCCCTCTCTCTATGGTTCTTCCCCTCGCATTCGCGCCCCGCGCCCAGCGGAATCCATCATTTTGACAAAAGATAAAGAACATTAACACAAAATATTCCTTTAGCAATATGGATGTCGGCACTGCCGACCGCCCCGCGCCCAGTAAAAATAAACATTTGAACGAAAGGATAAAGAACATCAACGCAGAATATACATTTCGCAAAATAAAAAACCGCCGTCAAATCAGCGCATTTGCGTCGATTTGGCGGCTTCATCCAATCCATACATTACATCCGGATACAAGGAACTCCCGATTGTCACGCCGCAGAAGATACTGAAATCATCGTGCGGAGACGTCCGGCAATCAAAGTCGCGAGAATCAGCTTCACAACATCCGGAATCACAAACGGCAGCACACACCACGAAAGCACCGTCCCGAGCCCCACAGCCCCGTTCGCCTTCGTATACAAATACAGGAACCACACCGTCCCGAATGCATAGCACACCGCCAGCCCGATCGCCAGCGCCGCAATCCGGACAGGCAGCTTCTCACCGAGCAGCTTCGTCATCACAAGATAAATCACGCCCGTGAGCAGAAACCCGAGAAGATAGCCGCCCGTGTTGCCGAGCAATATGCCAATCCCCGAGCTGAACCCCGCAAACACCGGCATCCCGACCGCGCCGAGCAGCAGATACACCAGCACCGAGCATGTGCCGCGCTTGCCCCCGAGCGCCGAGAGTACAAAAAAGACGCCGAATGTCTGCATCGTGAACGGCACAGTGAACGGAATGCTGATCCATGCGCAGACCGCGATCAGCGCCGCGCCCACGGCAATATATACCAGATCAATCGTTCGGATTTTCTTCGCTGTTGCTGTGTTTTCCATATTCTTCTCCTAACTGTTTGCATAAATGATACCACTCGCAGGCGGCACAGATCGCATCGAATTCCGCCGTTTGCAGGATGCTTGTGCGTGCAAGCGCCGTCAGCTCTGCCCATGTGCCGGAAGAATCCGCCGCAAGCCCCGCCGCAGCGCAGACACCGGCATCCAGCCGCGCGACCTTCTCCGCAGAATCGCACACACCGCCCATGTTGTGCGGACAGTCAGCGCAGAGATCATCGCAGCCGCGGACGAGCCGGACAACCGTCTCCGGATGCGCAGCAAGCGATTGCAGCAGCGCCGTCATATGCGCCGTGAACGCCGCGCTGTAGCCGTGACCGGTAAAGTTCTGCATACAGAGCAGATGATGCGCCCGAAGCTTCATGCATATCCCCCGCCTTGGTTTTGATTCGTCTGCCATTATAACACAAAAAAGCCCGATTGTCAACCCATTAGCATCAAGAAAGGTGACAATCAAGCTTTAATTTGGAATTAGAAATGAGAAGTGAGAAATGAAGGTATGCGCTGCGCGCATGATTTTGAAGCAGAAACATAACACTTTATGAATCATCGCGAAGCGATACCGCAATTTCTAATTTCTCATTTCACTGAAAGCGAAATCTCTCCCGCGGAGAGCGTGCGGCGGGTGCCGTCCGGAGATTGCAGAATCAGGTGACCGGCATCGTCGAGGTCAACCGCAAGCGCCTGATACGAGCGCTCGCCCTCATGCACCGTCACAGTCTGCCCGAGCATCATCAGGCGGGCACGGTAGGCTGCCATGACATCCCGCTCCTGCGGCGGCACCTGCAGCCCTGCGGTACGGTTCAGGATCTCTGCGGCGAGCCTGCACCGGCTGCCGCGCACGGGAGCGCCGTCCGGATAGAGCGCGCCCGCGATTTCCCGCAGCTCCGGCGGAAAGTCGGCAGTCCGCGTGTTGACGTTGATCCCGATGCCGAGGACGATCCAGCCGAGCGAACCGCTCTCGATATCCGTGACCGCCTCTGTCAGGATGCCGCAGACCTTTCTGCCGCCGAGGAACAGATCGTTGACCCATTTGATCTGCGGCGACAGGCCCGTGACCTGCTCGATCGCTTCGCAGACGGCGACTGCCGCAAACGCCGTCACGGCAGTGATATGCGCAAACTGCAGCCGCTCCGGATGCAGAATCACACTGAGATAGAGCCCGCCCTCGGGCGAGACAAATCTGCGTGCATAGCGCCCTCTGCCGCCGGTCTGCTCCGCGGCGATCACCGCCGTACCGTGCGGCGCACCGGAGAGCGCAAGCTCCTTTGCCGTCTGATTGGTCGAGGGCAGCGTCGGGAAGACCTGTATCCGCTCCGGCACGATCTCCGGCGCAAGATACGGCAGCATGCCCGCGAGCGAGAGCGTATCGGCGTCCGCAGGGATGCAGTATCCGCGGTTGGTCGCCGCGTCGATCTGATGCCCCGCACTGCGCAGGTCACGGATCGCCTTCCAGACCGCATTCCGCGAGACCGCCAGCCTCTGCGCCAGCTGCTCGCCGGAAAGATATGTACCGCGCTGCGCTTCGAGCATCTGCAGCACCTGTTCCTTTGTGTTCATCGCAATCACACTCCTGCCCCCATTGTACCACATCCGCGCCGGATTCGTCAAGCGGAGGAAAATGAGAAATGAGAAATTAGAAATGAGAAATTGCGGTATCGCTTCGCGATATTTTTATAGAATGATGCGCCCTCAAACGTCATGTTGATTTTTACAATTTGCACCATGTGCCGCGCTGTCTATCTGTATCAATTGCTGAAAATTTATGACAATTTTGTAATTGTTGTACGTATTCGTACAACTTTCACCCATTTTGGCACCCCTTTATAGAAGAACTTGCAAATCTTCCTTCCACTTTATTATAAATCATCCGCGAAGCGGACACCGCAACTCCTCACTTCTCACTTCTCTCTCCTCACTTTATAAAATTGTCCGCGCAGCGGACACCGCAATTTCTCATTTCTAATTTCTCATTTCTAATTGGTAATAGACGGGTGCTGCGAACCGGAGAAATAAGACAGAATGTTCGGTTTGGCAAAGGTGTAGGTCGGTACGTGAATTCAACCTTGTACAGGCGATGGGGTTCATGCCGGCGGTACAGGATTGCAGGCATGCACTTAGAACCTTGACAAGTGAACAGCAGCATCAGTCGCAGGGCAAAGCGAGGGATGCTGCGTTATTGCTTTTGGTAAGAAAGATTTGACTTGATGCTCTTTATTCTTTTGTTCAATTATTATTTTTCACTGTGGCGCGGATGGTGCGGATTGGTTTTCTGCTTTTTATCCGTTCGTCAAATAGATTTTTTCACTGGGCGCGGGGCGCGAATGCGAGGGAACAACCCAAAGAGGACAGGGGGAAGGTTCGCGAGCTCACATTCCCCCTATCCCCTTTAGGTTTTTCCCTCGCGCTCCCTTTTCCTGATTCCTTGACCCCCTTGAGGCGTAAGCC
>JAFWUX010000209.1 GCA_017523995.1 Oscillospiraceae bacterium
ATTACCCACGGGAGAGCAAAAATCCGGTCCGGCAGACTGCCCGGCACAAGCTCCTCTCCAGGATCCAGAATTTTATAGGCATTTGCAGCAATCAGCATCAGCCCGACGACAAGAAAGCTGATGATAAAGAACAGAGCTTCAAGAAACAGGCTTTGTTTTTCGTCCCTTTTGTACAGGGAAAGGAGCAGAACCCCAAATTGCACGATTATAAGAATCAGCGCGGATGTATAAATCATCATCCCGGATACAGACGGGAATACTTCAATCATCGGCTTCATTTTGCATCACCGCCGATCTGCACGCGGATCACCGTCTGACCGTCCTCGCAGACACAGGATACAGGCAGCGGCAGCTCCGGAAGCATCAGCGGTGCTTCCGTATCCGCCATGACTGTGAGTTCTTCATCAGTCAGGCGCAGCCACAGTTCTTCTGTTTTTCCGATCAGTACTTCCGCAGCTTCCTCAAAGCACTCATAAACTGCCATAGCATTCCGGCAGGTAAAATCTCTGGAAGCTGTGATGCGTGCCGCGGTATGAATGCCGCAGTAATCCATATAATGGAAGGATTCTTTCAGCGCAGCGGTCAGCTCCACTGCCGTGATTGCGCCCTGATCCGCTTCCAGCATGACGAAATTCGCCTGCCGCTTGACAAATGCCGTCATAAACAGCACCCTTGCCATATCCTGACGGAAAGAAGGCGTGTCCGGCTGAATCGTATCAAGGAGTGCTGCAATGCGCTTCTGTGCGGGATAGATTTCCTGCGCAGCCTTATCATAAAGGCGGCTCCGCTCCTCGATCGCGCCCTTTTCCTGAATCAGCTCCTGCTCGCGGGCAAGCAGCTCATTTTCAATGGAAAGGATATCATTGGCGTCCTCCAGTTCCTCATTCAGTCGATGCTGCGTGCTTTCATCGGAAGCGAAAAAAGCATACCCAGCCTGCAATCCCATTCCGGAAAGCCGTGTGTCCGGCTCAGGATAAATATGACCGCCCACCGCCTGCTGCATCTGTGCCTTGTCTGCCGGAATCGTCACCGCTGTCTGATAGACCGGCACAAACTCTTTATTCGTGATGTTGACCGGCAATTCAAGCTGTGAAAAGAATGCATCATAATTGATATTATGTGGCAGCAGTCTGTTCCGGATACAATATTCCTGCACACCAATCATGCAGAAAATGAGAATCTCTGTCATCTGAAACGGCTCAGGCAGATCAGCAGCAACCATGATTTTATTGATTGAAGTCAGCAGCGGGATCAGCAACAGACACAAAAAAGGGCGAATTGCTTTTTTCCAGTCCTTCATTTTGTGTGAGATGCCGATCAGATGAACGATACTCGCCGCAATCATACTGCCTGCCCAGATATATGCTGCGTAAAACAAAACGCCGTGTGTGTATGTACCGCTTTTTCCGATAAAAATCTCCGTGTCCGGATTCGGCTTGAAAGCAAGATGATGCAAATCGTTTGTCAGGATGCCGATCACAAGCACAATTCCGAGAATCAGCGGATAGCGTTTGATTCGGCTGTGCTGTTCGGGACGATCTCCGAAATAAAAGCTGCTCATCAGAAAAAGCGTCGGTACAAGAATCACCGGCACATAATAGAGATACCAGCAATGGCGCTTGATCAGCGGTGACCACTGCACAATGCGGTGACTGAGCGTCCGCACCAGAAGAAAAAACTCCATCAGGATTCCCGATGCGATCATATAGGTTCTAGCCGGAGAAGGCAGCAGTCTTCGCCGGACAGACTGCACAAAGTGCAGAATCAGACCGGAGTAAATCATCAGATCAATGCAGAACAGCCATGTGCTGCTAATATAATTGTCTTGATAGGCTACAACATTATCCATAACATGGAAGATACCGCCGAGAAACAGAAACGCCAGATACAGCAGTGCGCCTTTTGCCTGCCTGTCGATTTTGACGTGCATCCGTTCTGCCTCCTTTCATGCAGATTGTCATCTGCAATGCGTTATTCTTTATAGTATACCATATTCCGCTTTCGATTGCAATAAAAAAACAGAGCAGCGTAAAAATAAAGCGCTGCTCTTTCAGTTATGATTCAATTGTTGATCCTGTACTGTTTTTGTCGTAATGCACAAGGTCGAAAAAAACTCGTTTTTCATGTGCACATTTGCACACGCGCAGAATGATACGCAATCAAACCGATCGCTTCAAAAACATCGAAATTACGCTAGTTTTGCATTGCCTTGAGGGTATGGTATACACATTCCGTGTGCACTGCATTTGATCAGAATACGTGTGCACTTCCGTGTGCAATCGGCTTGAAAACGGCTTCAAAATACGGAAAATCGTTTCCGAATACGGAAAATCCTTTCATTCGGGAACAAAAGAAAATGCCCTAGATGCGAGATTTTCACGCATTTAGGACATTTCACCAAGAGGGTGGGTAGAGGGATTCGAACCCTCGGTCTTCGGGACCACAATCCGACGCTTTAACCAACTAAGCTATACCCACCATATTCAATTTATAGAACGGAGCGATGCTCCGGTTGCAAGCAGACGCGCCTTAAAGGATTCGAACCTTTGACTTACTGCTTAGAAGGCAGTTACTCTATCCAGCTGAGTTAAAGGCGCATTTGTCATCCCGAAGATGACGAAGCGAGTGATGGGAATCGAACCCACGTAACCAGCTTGGAAGGCTGGAATTCTACCATTGAACTACACTCGCACATCTGAACCAGTGCGGTCAGTTCGGTATCTTTCCGGCACTGCAAGGGTTATTATATCATATTCCGGCGGATTTGTCAAGGGGTTATCGAAAAAAATTCCGGTTCCGTCAAAGTTGACAGCAAATGTGATTTTTGTTATAATAAAATGGAAAGGCAGGTGCATGGCGATGAACGGTACCAAACCGATGAACGGCTGTGTCACAACGGACGCGCATTTCCACATGGTCTATGCGGATGCGGCATTTTTCCACTACTTCGGGGACGATGTGATCTATTCGATTCTGCGGACTGTCCACGATGCAGATACCGAGCGTCTGCTCGGGCTCGCACACGGTCTGCGGGACGGGCAGACCGAACAAATCGCGCTGCGCATGCGCGGCATTGCAGAGGATTACCGCTGGATGCTCGTCAGCATGACGGCGCACGGCGAGGGCGAGGAGCGGCAGTATCAGCTCCGCATTACCGATGCATACCGGATGCAGCGGGAGCTTCTGCAGTCAATGTCCGAGAACAGCGACTACCGCTTCTATCTCAATCTGATGCGCGATCTCGCGTTCCGGTATTCGTTCCGGACAAAGCGCATCCGGCTGATGAGCTTTGACTGCTGCCGCGAGAATATCCTGACCGATATGCGCCTTGCAGAGTGGAAAGCGCAGGCAATCGAAAAGGGCATGATCGAGGAGCGTGACATTCCGAAATTTGAAAAGCTCTGCACCGAGATCGAATCCGGCGCGAACCGTTTTCAGTGCGAGCTGGAAACAAGCGTCTGCTCAAACGGGCAGCGCATGGAGTATTGCGCATTCCGCGGCGTCACGCGCTCCGATGCACCGGGCAGCCGCGAGGTACTCGGCACAATCGGATTCCTGCACGCAAAATACAAGAGCAAAGAGCCCGGCTGGCTGATCGAGGCAACCCGCGATTCCGCGACCGATCTGCTCAATAAAAATGCGATTACGGCGCATGCAAAGGCAGTCCTTGCAGCACAGCCTGCGGAGACCGTTGCACTGGTACTGCTGACCATCGACGATTTCAAGGGTATCAATGACCGCTACGGACACATGTACGGCGACGAGGTACTGTTCACGCTCTCGCATATTCTCAAGACGGAAATCGGCACACGCGGCGCTGCCGGAAGAATCGGCGGCGGCATGTTCCTGCTCGTATTGGAGGGCATCGCGGATGAGACCGATCTGCGCGGCATTCTGCGTGCGATCCGGACAAAATTTGAGTGGGCATGGGAATCCGGCGGCGAGCAGAAGCCGCTCGCGCATGTCACCTGCTCGATGGGCGCGGCGTGCTATCCGATCAACGCAAAGGACTACGAGGAGCTGTTCATGCAGGCGGATAAGGCGCTCTACATCGCACACGAAAAGGGACACAACCGCTACGTCATCTATGATGTGGAAAAGCACGGCGCCGTGCAGCCGAACCGCGCGCGCGATTATTCCGATCTCTATGCCGCGCCGCCTGTCCAGAGCAATGCTGGCTTCACGGCAGATCTCGTACAGGAATATCTGCACGGCAATCCGGAGATGCAGAGTGTTTTGCAGCGCATCGGGGCGCAGTTCGGGCTTGACGGCATCCAGATTTTCACCGCGCCGGATTGGCAGCCCGCATTCAGCTGGGGGCACCCCTTTGCAGGGGATGCATCGCTGCTGACCGCGGAGCCGTTCGCGCAGCATTACAACGCCGACCGCGTCTGCGTGATCGACAACATCAACGCGCTCGAGGGTATCGACGATGCAGTCTATGCGCGGCTTGCAAATGAGAATCTGCTCGGCGCGGTGCTGTATCTCGCGGAGCAGGACGGCAAACCCGCGGCACTCGCGGCATTCGGGCTCTACGGCAGATTCCGCAAGTGGAGCAATCTCGATATCAGCCACCTGACGATTCTCGGGAGCATGCTGACCGCAGGGCTTTGAATCCGGAGATTTCCATATCACTGCACGGACGGAGGCAAATCATGTTGTACAAAGCATTCAGTGACCGACTGTTTTCCTACCTTGCGCTTTATGATAAGGGATTGAAAAAGCAGGCAAATGCGGATATACAGGCAACCGCCGCATGGCTGCGCGGTCTGCCCGCCGCGGAGCAGGACAGCATTCTGCATCAGTTTCTGACAGAATACTGCGACGAAGCCGCATGGGAGCCGCTGCACCGGCGCGGAAACGGCAATATGCCCTACGCGCTCAGCGAATCTGTCCGTGAATGGCTGACGCCGCGGTGTGAAGCGGGAAATATGCCGGAGCTGCGCTGGTATTATGAACTGTTCCGGAATCATCCCGCAGGCACGGAATCTGCTGTGCGGTATCTCGAAGCCGCCTATGCAAGCATTGCCTGCGATCAGAAAACAGTCGATCTGCTGTTTGCATCTTTTGTGGATGAACTCGGCTGGGGCGCGCATCATTTTCCGGAAGGATGTATTCTCGAACAGGCGGTCATAGATCAGTGCATGCAGCAGTGTGAAGCGATTTTGGCAGCGCATGAAGTCAGCGAATATCTCGCATGCAGATTTGAATATTATAAACGGCTGTATGCCTGCTATGAACAATATAAAACCGACGGCAGAACCAGAGACTATGCCGAATACCTGAAAGCAGCGGAAATAGATGCTTACTACGCGAAAGCGTTTCCGCCTGCAGAGAAACAGCTCAACTGAATATCACCGCTTCCAGATCATCCCGCAGCCGCCGGATGATCTTTTTTTCCAGCCGTGAGATATAGGACTGCGAAATCCCGATCAGGTCGGCGACCTCCTTCTGCGTTTTCTCCTCCTCGCCGTTGAGACCGAAGCGCATTTCCATGATCTGCCGTTCACGCGGATTCAGCCGCATCACCGCCTCACGGAGCAGTTTTCGCTCGGATTCATTTTCAATGTCGCGGCAGACGGCATCCTCATCCGTTCCGAGCAGATCGGAAAGCAGCAGCTCATTGCCGTCCCAATCGACATTGAGCGGCTCGTCGATCGAGATTTCGGCGCGGTACTGCGCAACCTTCCGCAGATGCATCAGGATTTCGTTCTCGATGCAGCGCGAGGCATAGGTCGCGAGCTTGATGTTCTTCTCCGGCGAAAAGGTCGCGACGGCTTTCATCAGCCCGATCGAGCCGATTGAGATGAGATCATCAAGCGAGGCGGCAGGCGTCTCGAATTTCTTTGCGATATACACCACCAGCCGCAGATTGTGAACGATCAGCGTTTCGCGCGCGGCGGGATCACCGGCAGCGAGCGCGGCAAAGGCTTCTGCCTCCTCTGCGCGGGAGAGCGGCGGCGGCAGCTGATCGGCACCGCTGATAAAATGTACCTCCTGCTCCTCAGGACGGCAGAATCTGCGGCGGAGCAGGTTCATCCAGAACACAAACAATTGCATAATATACACCTCATTTTCGTTTGATGCGGTGGCTTTCCGGCACGCAGCATGCAGGGATGACAGCAGGCATCTCCGGCTGACCGCTCAGCGCAAGCAGGATATCGAGCGGCTGCTCTCCCCTGCCCTGCGGCATCTCCAGTGCGGCGTAATCCGGCAGGAATGCAGGCAGCAGGCGCGTTCCGGTCACGGTTCTGACAGGCAGCATCCGGAAGCCTTTTGCATCCGCTGCGGCAGATTCCGCATCCGGATACTGCGCGAGCCACTGCCGGAGCGCATCCGTGCCGCAGACGATCACCGGCTTGCCGGAGAACACATCGCGCAGGGTGTTGCCGCTGTCCGCGAGCGCAGGCAGACTGAAATCCATGCCGTCAATCCGCAGATGCAGCCGGTATGTACGGTGCCGGTTCGCGGCGGCGCGGCGCTCCCAGAGTGCAGCGATTGCGGCGGCGGCAGTTGTCCCGAGCAGCAGTGTCAGCAGCGAGATATCCGCGTAGATCACCGTATTTTGCAGATACCACCCTGCCGGTGTCCGCCGCGATGCCAGCAGCCAGACCGCGCCGCAAAAGAGCAGACTGCATCCGAAAAATACAGCGGTCTGCCGGAGCAATATACGCCTGTTTCCGAAGCCGAATGCAATGCCGCAGAGCAGCACCGCAAGCAGAATCCGCAGCAGCAGCAATGCCGGCACCGGCAGCGGCGGCAGAAAAATACTCAGCGCGGAGACCGCCCCGACCGCCGCCGCCAGCAGACAGCGCCAAGGTCTCAGCGGCGCATGCGTCAGAGCGGCAGTTGTGCGGAGCAGCGCATAATCCGCCCAGAGATTCGAGAGCAGCAGCACATCCAGATAGATCGTCATTGCATTCACCGGATTCAGTATAGCATATCCGCGGCGTGAAACTTGTCAGTTTGTGGGCAGGGCGTAAAATATAGGTATCTCCGATGGAATAAAAATGGGGCTCTGCCCCAAACCCCGCCAAAGGGATTGAATCCCTTTGGAATCCCCATGTTTATGGTATGATAAAGAAAAGCCATCAAATATGCGTAATTGTGTTCCGGAGAAGGGACAGAGAATCAGGGAATGGGAGCATGCGGATTTTCCCTCTTTCGCCTTTGCCGGACGGGTTCGGACAGCGCCGCCATGAAAATCACCGCGCAGCAATCCGCTTGTATCGGCAAGCTGCACAATTATCGGGCGGAATCCAAAGAATCTGCATATGATTCAGAGATAGCACTTGCTTTCTGCGCTGTTTTCTGCTATAATAGTACGGTAAGGAACCGGAGCGCTTTCTCCGGATTGAGATGAAAGGAGGGGTACAGTCCGCAAAGGCGGATTGTATCACAGTCATTATGCTGAACACCCAGAATACACCCTCACCGGATACCTATTTCGGCTGCAACGTATTCAACGAAACCGTTATGCGCAACTGCCTGCCGAAGAAGGTCTTTGAGGCAGTCATGTGTACGCGCAAGATGGGTACGCCGCTGCCGAAGGATGCCGCAGATTCTGTCGCAAACGCCATGAAGGAATGGGCGGTTGCGAACGGCTGCACACACTTCACGCACTGGTTCCAGCCGATGACCGGTGTCACCGCGGAAAAGCACGATGCTTTCCTCACACCTGTCTCCGGCGGCGTCATCCTTGATTTCTCCGGCAAGGAGCTCATCAAGGGCGAATCGGATGCATCCTCGTTCCCCTCGGGCGGCCTGCGCGCGACCTTTGAAGCCCGCGGCTATACCGCATGGGACCCGACCTCCGATGCATTCATCAAGGACCGCACCCTCTGCATTCCGACCGGCTTTGTCTCCTATACCGGCGAGGTGCTCGATAAAAAGACCCCGCTGCTCCGCTCGATGGAGGCAGTCAGCCGCGCAAGCGTCCGGATGCTCCGTCTGTTCGGCAATGACAAGGTGCAGCGCGTCATGACCAATGTCGGCCCCGAGCAGGAATATTTCCTGATCGACAAGGCAAGCTACGATGCCCGCGAGGATCTCATCCTGACCGGCAGAACGCTGTTCGGTGCAAAGCCGCCGAAGGGCGAGGAAATGGATGACCACTACTTTGGCAACCTCACGCAGCGCGTCTCCGATTTCATGCGTGAGCTCGATGAGGAGCTCTGGAAACTCGGCATCTACGCAAAGACCGAGCACAACGAGGTCGCACCGGCACAGCACGAGCTCGCTCCGGTCTACACCACATCCAATATCGCGGCAGACCACAACCAGCTCACGATGGAGCTGATGAAGAAAACCGCGCTCAAGCACGGACTCGTCTGCCTGCTGCACGAAAAGCCGTTCGCAGGCATCAGCGGCTCGGGCAAGCACAACAACTGGTCGCTCTCGACCGATGACGGTCAGAATCTGCTTGATCCGGGCGACACGCCGCAGGACAACATGCAGTTCCTGCTCGTGCTCTGCGCATTCCTCAAGGGTGTGCGCGAATATGCACCGCTGATCCGTCTGTCCTCCGCATCCGCGGGCAATGACTGCCGTCTCGGAGGCAACGAGGCGCCCCCGACTGTCATCTCCGTATTCGTCGGCGATGATCTCCAGCGCGTTCTCGATGCGATTGAGCAGGGCAAATCCCTCGATGACAGCGGCAAGGAGCGCTTCAACCTCGGCGTTGACGCCATGCCGCAGTTCCGCAAGGATACCACCGACCGCAACCGCACCTCCCCGATGGCATTCACCGGAAACAAGTTCGAGTTCCGTATGCTCGGCTCGGCGGATTCGATCTCCTGCTTCAACTTCGTCATGAACACGATCTTCGCACATGAGATCACCGAATTCTGCGATGAGCTCGAAAAGGCTGACGATTTCCAGACAGCCCTCCACGATCTGCTCGTGCGCACAATCCGCGAGAACAAGGATATCATCTTCAACGGCAACGGCTACGGCGACGAGTGGTTCGCCGAGTGCAAGCGCCGCGGTCTGCCGAATTATCCCTCGACCGTCGAGGCACTGATGCAGTATGACCGTCCGGAGTTCGTCAAAATCTTCGAGGAGATGAACGTCCTCAACAAGGCGGAGATTACATCCCGTAAGGAAATCCTGCTTGATAACTACAGCAAGACCGTCGGCATCGAGGCAAAGACCATGCTCGATATCGCGCGCAAGAAGATTCTGCCGGTCTGCATTTCGTATACAAAGGAACTCTGCGAAGCAATCGCGGCAAAGGAGCATATCTCCCCGATGCTGCGGATCAGCTCCGCAGTTGAGGATGCACTTGCATCCCAGATCAGCGACCTGACGGCAGGTCTCTACGATGCGATCGAGGATCTGCGCGAGGTCATCCAGCTCGCAGTCAGAGCGGACGGCGTTCAGGCAACCGCCGAGACCTACCGCTACAAGGTTGTTCCGGCAATGGAGCGTCTGCGCACAACCGCCGATGCGCTCGAAGTCCTGATTCCGCAGGAGAAGTGGCCGTTCCCGGCATACTCCGAGATTCTTTATAATATCTGATTATGAAACTGCTCGCTTATTATTGCTATTCTCCGGCACCGTGCGGAAATTACCGCGAAATCTCTGCGGAAGAACTGAAAGATCCGAAGAAAGTGGAATCTCTGTTCAACCTCTGCCAGATCTATGAGGCAACCATCACCGCGGACGGCTGGCACTTTCTGATCGGACAGTACGGCTTTCAGCGCCTTTATGAAATTGACAAGGAAAGCGGCTGGTTCGATGAGGACACGCTTGAAGAATATGTCCTGCGTGTCTGCGAAGAAATCCGTATGACGGAAGAACTGCGTGCGAAAAATGAGGCGGAAACCGAGATGATCGAGCTGCGCAGAACGCCGGAGGCGATCCATGATCTCAAAGCATATGCCGAATCCAAGGGGATGAGTCCGCAGATGCTGATCTGGACAGCAGTCGATGAATACCGCCACACACGCGGTGAGCTGCATACGCCGCTCTATCTGCTCAACTTTTATCCGGATAAGGGCGAATTCTACGCGCTCAACTGCGCCGCAGAGGAACGCATCGGCTACCGGATCCAGCCGGAATCGCTGCCGCTTTCTCCGGAAACAAGAGCGGCAATCCGGACGCTGTATCAGGATTATGAGCAGTATCGCGATCCCCAGAATTCCTATGCAAAACCGAACGTCCCGCCGGAGCACAGAGCGGCTTTCAATAAGCGTGCAGAAGCGCTTTATGAGAAAATCTCCGCAGAGCTCGGGCAGGATTTTCAGATCACAAAATTCAGTCAATGGTTCTGAATCAAATGAACACAAATGCAACCCCAAATGAACAACTCCGCCGCGCAGTTCCGCTGATGCTGCAATGGTTCGCAGAAAATCAGCGGGACCTGCCGTGGCGCCGCGACCGCATCCCCTATCATGTCTGGCTTTCGGAGATCATGCTCCAGCAGACCAGAGTGGAGGCGGTCAAGCCATATTATGCGCGGTTTCTCGCGGCACTCCCCGATATCCAAGCGCTCAGCGAATGCGAACACGATACGCTGATGAAGCTCTGGGAGGGGCTCGGCTATTACAGCAGAGCGCGGAATCTGCAAAAGGCAGCGCAGCAGGTCATGCAGGAGCACGGCGGCGAATTTCCGCATACCTACGCGGAAATCCGTGCGCTTGCAGGCATCGGGGATTACACCGCAGGTGCGGTCTCCTCGATCTGCTTTGATCTGCCGGAGCCTGCCGTGGACGGCAATGTCCTGCGCGTCTATACAAGGCTGCTCTGCGATGCCCGCTGCACCGATGAACCGGCTGTCAGGCGCGATATCCGCGAAACACTGCGCAAAATCTACGCAGAAACGCCGGAGGGCACGCGCGGTACGCTGACACAGGCACTCATGGAGCTGGGCGCGACGGTCTGCGTCCCGAACGGCATGCCGCACTGCGCATGCTGTCCGGTGCGTGATCTCTGTGAAGCGCGGCGCTGTGATGCGGTCAGTCAGTATCCTGTCCGCAAGGAGAAAAAATCGCGCAGAACCGAAGAATATACCGTTTACATCCTGCAGTGCGGCGACAAAATCGCCGTACAGAAGCGTCCGGATTCCGGATTGCTCGCAGGTCTCTGGGAGCTGCCGCATCTTGACGGCAGACGCAAGGCACAGCAGGCGGTCAGTGACATTGCGGACTGGCACACCGGTGCCGCGGAGCTGATTTCCCTGCGGAGCTGTACCCACATTTTCACGCATATCGAATGGCACATGACGGCATTGCATCTGCTCGTCACAAAGATGCCCGAACGCTTTACATGGGTGACACCGGAGCAGCTTGCTTCGGAAACTGCGCTCCCGACGGCGTTCCGCATCTGTCTGCCGGATTCTTTTGCCGGTCAGAATCAAACCTGACATCATCCGTTCAACATCAAAGGAGGTCATCATATGCCGCATATATCAGGCGGAGGATTCCGCGGAGGCGGCTTTCACAGCGGCGGATTCCGCGGAGGCGGTTCACACAGTTACCGCGGCGGTACGCATTCCTACGGTCACGCTGCACCCATCAGAAAGACGCCCTATCAGGGTGCAAGAAAATACCGCTATTTCCGGCACGGACACTGGCACTATTTCTACAAGGCTGACACCGAAAAGATGCCGCTCATCCTGCGGATTTTCGTCGGGCTGTGCTTCATGCCGGTTCTGATCATGTCTGTCTTCGGAATTGTTTTCCCGATTGTGAAGCAGTACAAACGGTTCCATCTCCGCAATACGGAAATCCTCATCAAGGATGAAGCGCATCTTTTGCAAAATGACAGCGCCCTGCGCAAATCCATGTCAGACTTTTATAAGAAAACCAGAATCGTGCCGGCAGTTGTCACCATTCACAACGAGGAATGGCGTGATGACTACGCCGCGCTTGAGTACTATGCCTATGACAGGTATCTCGATGAATTTGATGACGAAATGCACTGGCTGATCGTCTACTCAGAGCCGGTTACCCCCGCGCCGGAACTGACTGATCCGTACAGCAACTGGTGCTGGGCAGGCATACAGGGGGATGATACCGATCCAATCCTGACGCAGTCTGCCGCAATGGAGTTCAATTCCGATTTTCACGGCAGACTTGAGAAGCGGGACGGACTTGCCGTGGAAGATCTGACGGCTGCATTCGATCTGGCAGCGGAAAAAGCAAGTGAACCGGATGATTTTCCGATTCCGCCGCTCTCCGCATCCATGATTCCTGTGTTTTTATTTTTCTTATTCACGTTTTATCTCTGCACAGGACTTTACGAATTCAAATACCGCCATGCAGAGCCCGACCCTGATTCGCCGGGCATCATTGAGCACGATGCGCCCGATCCCTACGGGGAGCTTCGTGTCTACCAAAAAGACTTCTGCATGTACTGCGGTGCCGAATACTACATAGGCGTCAGGACATGCCCGAAATGCGGCGCAGCTCTGCCGTTCCTGTCACCGGATGACATCATCGAATGAACGGTTATCCGGAAAACACACAGCATGAAACCACTCTGCCCCTGTTATGATTTCGTTCTACCGACTGCGAACCCATCCGCAATATCGTTTCACAAATCATCTTTGACGCAAAGGAGGCAATCATATGCCGCATTCATCCGGAGGAGGCAGCCACGGCGGCGGAAGCCACGGCGGCAGCCATCACAGCAGCAGTCACGGCGGCGGAGGCAGATCCTCCCGCTCGACCACCAGCAAGACGCCCTTCCCCGGCGCAAGGCGCTATCGCTACCGCCGCTTCGGCAGATATCATTATTACTACTCAGCAGAAAAGAACGGCAAGGTGTTCCACCCCGCGCGTCTGCTGCTCGGCTTTGTTTATCTGCCGTTCCTGCTCCCGCTCGGCGGTGTGCTGCTCAGCCAGTCGCGCGCTTTCTTCATGCCGAAGAACAGCACAATCGTCATCAAGGACGAAGCCAATGTTCTCAGCGATGACAGCGCACTGGAGAAATCTCTGGAGGCATTCGCCGACAAAACGCACATCACGCCTGCTGTCATTACGGTCAACAACAATGTCTGGCAGAACTCATACAGCAGCCTTGAGCAATATGCCTATGACCGGTATCTCAGCGAGTTCAGCGATGAAAACCACTGGCTGATCATCTATTCCGAGCCGCAGGTTCACACCTCCGATTTCGTCGAGTGGTACTGGGAGGGCATGCAGGGCGACAACACAGACGCAATCCTGACCACCAGTGTCACCGGACAGTTCAACAGCGATCTGCAGCGGCACCTCGAGCAGAACGAGGATATCGCGGGCAGCATCGCCGCTTCGTTCGATACGGCAACCGCAGCCGCGAAAAGACCGGGACTGAGGCAATGGGCATCTCAAATGGCACCGGTTCTGTTCGCACTGGCATTCGTCTGTTTCCACGCATATTTCATGCTCGGTCTCTACGAGCTGAAATATATCGGCGCAGAGCCCGATCCCGACGAACCGGATCCCGTCCCCGACCCCACTGCAGTCAACCGCTTTACAACCAATGATCCGTTTGCAACACGGCAGCAGTTCGCGACCATGCAGCAGTCCGGCATGCAGCCGCAGTTTGGTATGCAGCAGCCGCAGTTTGGGGCACAGCCGCAGCAGTTCGGTGCGCAGCCTGCCGTCATGCAGCCGCTCGAAACGCCGCAGTCCGCTGTGATGCAGCCGCTGGAAGCGCCGCAGACGAACGCCGCGGCACAGCAGTCCTTCTTCGATACACAGCCGGGATTCGGCACGCAGCAGTCCTTCCTGAATCCGCAGCCGCCGGTGATGCAGCAGGCGGTCATGCAGACACTGGAGGCACAGCAGCAGCAGATGCAGGATGCAATGCAGTCGCTCGAGTCGATCACAAATCCGGCGATGCCGACAGCGGACAGATTCATGCAGCTGCCGCCGGAGCCGACACTCCCGCCGCAGCCGACTTATCCGCAGAGTGTGCAGTCTCCGTATCCGCAGACGCCGCAATCTGCATACCCGCAGGCACAGGCTCCGGCATATCCGCAGTCCCCGCAGCCCGCATATCCGCAGACGCAGCAGCCCGCATATCCGCAGACGCAGCAGCCCGCACAGCCGCAGGATCCCGCGGCACAGGAGGAAGTCTGCCCCTACTGCGGCACAAAGCATTTCAAGGGCGTGAAATACTGCCCGGGATGCGGCATTGAGTTCACCAGCATAACCGGAAGCACACCCTTCCGATAAGCCATAAGAGAAAGGATGTTTTACCCATGACCTACAAAGAGGAATTTATCAAATTCATGACCGAGTGCGGCGTTCTGACCTTCGGCGATTTCACGCTGAAATCCGGCAGAAAAGCCCCGTATTTCGTCAACACCGGCAACTACAAGACCGGCAGGCAGCTCTGCCGTCTCGGCGAATACTACGCTGCCTGCATGCAGGAGCACGGTCTCAAGGCAGATGTGCTGTTCGGACCGGCATACAAGGGCATCCCGCTTGCCGCAGCCGCAGCGATCGCGCTCTGGAAGGAGCACGGCGTCGAGGTCGGCTATGCCTATGACCGCAAGGAGGTCAAGGATCACGGCGAGGGCGGCATGATCGTCGGCTCAAAGCTCGAGGACGGCACAAAGGTTGTGCTGATCGAGGACGTCATGACCTCCGGCAAGGCACTGCGCGAGGTTTATCCGAAGCTGAAATCCGTTGCGGATGTTGACATCACCGGCATGATCATCACCGTGGACCGTCAGGAGAAGGGTCTCAACAGCGACAAATCCGCTGTACAGGAGGTCAAGGCGGAGTTTGGCATCGACGTTTATTCGATCGTCACAGTCAGCGATATCATCGCAGCGATCGAGAACGATGTCGTGGACGGCAAGGCATATCTGCCGCAGATGCTGCAGTATCGCGAGCAGTACGGCGTATAATCCCAATCACGCAAAGCAAAACCGCGGAGCTGAAACGCACACAGCTCCGCGGTTTTTCTGTGATAAACAGACAGAGCCCCCGACCGCACGGGAGCTCTGCCTGTTAGAATGGAGAAGATGAATTTACAATCTATCAGAAGTTCGGAATCAGCTTTGCGATGTACTTGAGGATCTGCAGAACGTCGCCGGAATCGGGCGAACCGCTCTTGTTGACATCCGCGTTGATCCGGCCCTGACGCTCGATCACAGCGGTCTTGTCCTCAGCGATGAAGCGTGCGAGGAGCACGGCATCGGAGACATCGACATTCTTGCTCAGGTTGACATCGCCGAGCATCGTCTCACCGGTTGCCTGCGGCTCGGTAGTCTGCTGAGGCTCTGTGGTCTGCTTCGGCTCGTCGATCTGCGGCTCAGAGGGCGCATCGCCGACCTCATAGACCGCCTCAATCGTGACATTCGCTCCGCTCGCTGCGAGATACGCAGTCGAAGATGCGGAAGTGGTATCGCTTGTGAAATCCGCGCCGGTGACTTTCCAGCTGACGAAGTGGTAGCCGTCCGCCGGCTTTGCCTTCAGCTTCAGAACGGTGTTCTGCGGATAGGTGCCCGACCAGTCGCCGGTCAGTGTCAGCGTGTTGAACTTGATATCGCCCTTGGAGCCTGCACTCTTGACGGAAACCGTCATATCGGTGCCGGAAATCTTGTTGCCGAGCGCATTCTTTGCGTGCTGGCGTGCATTGGTCGCGCGGTTCTGCCAGAAGGTCTGAATTGTGTTGACTTCCTTCTCAAATGCCTGCGCGGGATCGGTTGTCTGCTGCTGCTGACCGGGCTGCTGCCCCTGACCGGGCTGCTGCCAGCCGCCCTGACCGGGCCACTGTCCCTGCTGCCCCTGCTGAGCAGGATCCTGACCCTGTTGAGCCGGATCCTGCTGCTGACCGGGCTGCTGCCAGCCGCCTCCAGGGAATCCCCAATCTCCCATGTCGCCCCAGTCGAAGCCCCAGCCGCCGCCGGAGCTCGCACCGTACGAAAAGCGCTTGTAGGTTTCAATCATGGAATCCGTGTATGCGGATTTCAGCTCGGAAAGGCGTGCGAGCACCTTCTCGGAGCGGTAGTTTTCGTTGCAGAGATCGTAATATGCACGGACAAACCGGTTGCGGAAGTCCTCCTGCTCGAGCATGCCGTAGAACATCTTTGCGATCCAGCTGCCCTCGCGCTTGAACGCTTCAAACTCGCTGGAATTTGCATTGCTCTGACCGTAAAGTCCCTGACCGTATTCGGTATCGAACAGGATGAAGCGCCACTGACCGTCGGCATACTTCTTGCTCTCGTCGATCGTCTCGGTCTTCCAGAGCGCATAGTTGTTGTCGCCGAAATCGGAGTTGCCGAGGAACAGCTCAGTTGCAATGTACTGTGCAAAGCTGTCAACATCGAGCAGCTCGCGGAGCTTCTGATAGGTCTCGGCACTGTTTGCAGAATTTGCAAGCTGCTTGAGCGCCTCATAATCCTGCCAGCCCTGCTGCGAGCCGTCGGAGAGCTCGTCGGTCTTGATCATGCAGACGGTTTCTTCCTTGACCTTGTAGTGGTCTGCGATATACTCCTTGCCGATCTTCTCAACGATGTTGTAAGTGCCCCAGAATTCGCCGTCGAGGAACACAACGCATTCGGTCTGTGCCTGCGTACCGAAGTCTTTATCCGGCACCATTTCCTGATTCAGGCGGTCGCGGATTTTGGTCTTGTCATCGTTGCCGCCGTTGCGGAGCGTGATCTTATCGAAAGAGTCGATGACCTCGCCCTTGTGGTTCGTCAGCTGACCGTTGAAGAAGTCATATTTCAGCTTCGGCGTGCCGTATTCGGTACGTGCATAGAGGTTGAAGCTCTTTTGCGAAGCGGAGCGCGTTGCAGCACCGTGCATCCGGATGCCGACGCCTGCGCTGTAGGTTGCCTGTCCCTTTTCAAAGACGGTGACATGTGCCGGACGCTCCCACTCCTTGCCGCTCTGGGTGTAGTTAGCGGGATGTGCCCATGACTGCATCGGGTTGCCCTGCGAGGTATCGTAGATTTTGCCCTTGACATAAATGCCCGTATCGTAATCGAACAGATTGTCCGGATCGGTGACGAGCGAAATGACGCGCATCTTGCTCTCGATATCACTCGAGGTATAGCCGATAAAGTACGTATTTGTGGCGATATCGCTCTTGTTGCCCTGTGCATCAACAGCGACCGCGCGGATGATCATCGCCTTGCGGACGGGCTCGGTCGGTGCCTTGTAGCCGTCTGCGATATCGGTCTTTGCCGCGTAGACATCGGGCTCAGAGGATTTGTCATAAATCTTGATCGCGCCGGTATACTTCTCAGAGGCGGTATCCGGATCGCTGCCGTCTGTTGTATAGTAGATCGTGCAGCCCTGACCTGCCGAAAGCGTCAGATCAAAGCCGGACTGGAAGAAGCCGCTCCCCTGCGAGAACTGCGGCGCAGCCAGTGCGACCTTCTGTGTTGCATTGGTCGGGTTTGCCTTTCCGGCAGAAAGCTCGCTGACGATTGCGAACTGACTGCCGCCGTCCGGCACTCTTGCATAGGCGGTATCATCGGTCATCGCCGGCAGTTCCAGCGATTCGACCACATTGCCCTGCGCATCCGAGAAGATGACGGTCTCGCCGCTCTTGGAAAGACCGAACTCTGCGCCCTTGACACTGCCGCCCGCCTTGACGCCGCAGTAAACGACGAGATAGCCGTTTGCCGGGATCACGGTGCCTTCCGGAATGACATAAAGCCGCGGCTGCGCTGCATCATCCGAGAGTGCAAATCCGCCGACGGCTGCCTCGCTGCTGCCGGTGTTGTAGAGCTCGATGTAATCATAGAACTCGCCGTCCGGCGCTGCAAGCTTGGTATTTTTGGTGCAGATTTCGTTGACAACAACCGCTCCGGCTGCCAGTGCAGAAATCTGCGGCATGGCTGAAGCGCTTCCGGCTGCGAGCATGAGACTCATGCAGGCTGCAGAAGCGCGTCTGATACTGACACGTTTCATGAAAAATCCTCCCTTAAAATCATTTACCCGTTAATTTCCCTTTTCACTGTTTCTCTTTTACTGTTATATAGTATGACAGATCAACCTTAAACGAAACTGAAACGCGGTTTCCGTTTGCTTAATTTTTTTGATTGTACACAGATAAAGAACGATCCGGCAGGATGTGGATTCTGCCGGATCTGCTGCGGTTACATTCTGGATGCACGCTGTTTTTCAAGCAGCGCCTGAATCTTGTCATGCGGGTTGATCACCGTGGTGATCGAAACATCGTGGTTGATTGCTGCGATGAAATATGCTGCGTATTTGGAGACATCAACCTCGTGGAACCACGGACGCTCCAGCAGCTGCGGCATGCGGTAGGTCAGGTTTGTGCCGAAGACCGCATCCAGCGTGCCGTTTGCATATGCCTCATCGAACTTTTCAAGGCCGTGGGTGAACAGACCGTAGGTCGCATAGGCGATTGTGCGGGCAGCGCCGCGGGACTTGAGGTTCTCTGCAAGATCGAGCATCGAGCCGCCGGATGCAATGATATCATCCGCGACGAAAACGGTCTTGCCGTCCACGGGGTTGCCGAGGTATTCGTGCGCAACGATCGGGTTTTTGCCGTCCACAACGCGGGAGTAATCTCTGCGCTTGTAGAACATGCCGAGGTTGACGCCGAGCATCGTTGCGTAGTACATGTTTCTGCCGAGTGCGCCCTCATCCGGCGAGATGACCATGAACTTCTCCGGCGACATATCGAGATCGGGGAAGGTCCTGAGCATGGTCTTGAGCACCTGATAGGACGGGATCACGTTGTCAATGCCCATCAGCGGAACGGCATTGTTGACACGCGGGTCATGTGCATCAAAGGTGATGATGTTGTCAACGCCCATAGCCTGCAGCTCCTGCAGTGCGCAGGCGCAGTCGAGCGATTCACGGTAGTTTCTGCGGTGCTGTCTGCCGCCGTAAAGCAGCGGCATGATGATGTTGAGGCGGTGTGCCTTGCCGGAGGCAGCCTGAATGATACGCTTCAGATCCTGATAGTGGTCATCCGGCGACATGCAGTTGATGCGGTCGAACATTTTGTAATTGATGCTGTAATTGCCGACATCAATGACAATAAACAGATCCAGACCGCGGATGGTGGACTTGATCAGTCCCTTTCCGTCTCCGGAGGCGAAGCGCGGGCATTCGCACTCAATCATGTAGCTTTCATCGGGGAAGCCGTTTTCATTTGCCCAGCCAACCAGATAGCTGTTGATTTTCTCAGCAAGCTGTTCGGCACCGGGCATTGCAATAATGCCGAGCGGTGCGACACTCTTCCGGTTGTGATAAAGTTCATCTGTGGCAGCGGCAGCACTCATAATCCGATACATCCTTTCCCATTTGCAGATTTACTGATCTTCGTTTTGTTATCTCTTTCTATTATTTACAGAAGCATTCGATATAGCGGTCGATATCCGCGCGGATGATCTCCCTTGCCGAATTAGCATCGCCAAACTCATCAACGGCAGTAGACTTTTTCTCAAGCTCTTTATAGACAGAGAAAAAGTGCATCATCTCCTCGACGATGTGCCGCGGCAGATCAGCGATATCCATATAGGTGTTGTAGTTCGGGTCATCGAACGGGATGGCAATGATCTTGTCATCGCGGTGTCCCTGATCCAGCATACGAATGACGCCGATCGGATAGCAGCGAACCAGCGTCATCGGAAAGAGCGTCTCGGAGCAGAGCACGAACACATCCAGCGGATCGTTGTCATCCGCGTAGGTGCGCGGAATCAGACCGTAATTCGCAGGATAGTGCGTCGATGTGTGCAGAATCCGGTCGAGCTGAATCAGACCGGTCTCCTTATCGAGCTCATATTTATTTTTACTTCCCTTCGGGATCTCAATGACCGCAACGAAATCATCCGGTGTAATGCGTTTTGGGTTAATTTTGTGCCAGATATTCATAAAATCAACCTGCCTTCCAAAATGACGTAAGCGCGTCTTTCTGTGTTTCAGTATATCATAAATCGACCTGAAAGTCAATCCGGATTCCGTTTTTTGTAAGATTGTATGAAATTGTCCGCAGTGCCGACAATCGTTTTGCTAAAGCACGAAAGAGATATAATTTCATTTTTTATCCTGTTTTCCGGACAGAAAGATAGCATGGGAATTTCAAATTGTCCGCGGAGCGGACACCGCAATTTCTCTTTTCTCATTTCTATTTTCTCATTTTGAACAGCTTTTCCATTGAAAAATCCGACATTCTATGGTATAATAGAGACATACTCGGCATCCGTCTGCCGAAAAGACGGACCGGCACCCCCTCTCAGCACAAGCATCCATGCCGGAAAAAGGAGTATCTCATGCAATGTCAATGCGCTGCAAACCAGAGTGATCTCTCGCTGCTGGAACCGGTGCTTGCGGAATATGCCGATGTCAAAGGCAGCCTCATCACCATTTTACAGCATGCGCAGGAGATCTACGGCTATCTCCCGACAGATGTGATCTATCACATCGCGGAAAAAACCGGCTCGACGCCTGCGCGCGTCCTCGGAGTTGCGACGTTCTATACGCAGTTCCGCTTTCAGCCGGTCGGCAAATATCTCATCATGCTCTGCGACGGAACGGCATGTCATGTCAACGGCAGCTCGCGCATCGCGGCGGCGGTCAAAGAATATCTGCATGTCGAAAACGGCGGCACCACTGAGGACGGGCTGTTCTCATTCAGCATCGTCGCATGTCTCGGCTGCTGCTCGCTCTCGCCTGTCATGATGATCAATGAGGATACCTACGGCTCTCTGACACCTGCAAAGGTGCTCGAGATTCTCAAGGAGATCCGTGCAAAGGAGGCTGCAAAATGAGCATACGCATCGCAGTCGGAAAAGGCAGCTGCGGCATCGCGGCAGGTGCAGGCAAGCTCTCGGAGGCGCTCGCACCGCTGCTCGAGGGCACCGGCGTCACGCTCGGCACCGTCGGATGTATCGGCATGTGCTGGCTCGAACCGATCGTCGATATCTACGAGAACGGTCTGCTGAAGGCGCGCCTGGTGCAGGTACAGCCGGAGCAGGCGCCGATGATCGCAGAGGCGGTCAGAACCGGCGATTTCTCCGTGATCGAGCCGCTGCGCATCACAAAAGAGGACAGCGCGTTCCTCACGCAGCAGACGCGCATCGCACTGCGCAACTGCGGCATCATTGATCCCGATTCGATCGAAAGCGCGCTCGAGGCGGGCGGCTATCAGGCAATCGGAAAAATACTCTCTAAGGAAAACGGCATGTCGCCCGAGGATGTCATCGAATGCATCAAGACCTCGGGGCTTGCCGGCAGAGGCGGCGCAGGCTTCCCGACATGGTTCAAATGGAACGCCGCACGCCAGTCCCCCGGCGATGAAAAATACCTGATCTGCAATGCCGACGAGGGCGACCCCGGTGCATTCATGGACCGCGCCGTCATCGAATCCGATCCGCACACGCTGATCGAGGGCATGCTGATCGGTGCATACGCGATCGGCGCAAAAGAAGCGATCGTCTATGTCCGCGCGGAGTATCCGCTTGCGATCAAGCGTCTGGAGCGAGCCATCGCAGAGGCGCGCAAAGCCGGATACATCGGGCAGAACATCCTCGGCAGCGGCTTCTCCTGCGAATTCCGCATCAAGGCGGGCGCGGGCGCATTTGTCTGCGGCGAGGAGACCGCACTGATCGAATCTTTGCAGGGACAGCGCGGCATGCCCCGGCTCAAGCCGCCGTTCCCGGCAGCGGCAGGCTACTGGTACAAGCCCTCGAACATCAACAATGTCGAGACCTACGCCAATGTCGCGTGGATCATCAACAACGGCGGCAAAGCCTTCGCGGCAATGGGCACCGAGGATTCCAAGGGCACCAAGGTCTTTGCGCTGACCGGTAAAATCAAGCGCGGCGGACTGGTCGAAATCCCGATGGGCATGACGCTGCGGCAGGTGATCTTTGATATCGGCGGCGGCATCCGCGACGGCGGCACATTCAAGGCTGTCCAGATGGGCGGACCTTCCGGCGGCTGTATTCCGGCATCGCTGCTCGATACGGTCATCGACTACAAACAGCTCGCAGCAACCGGCGCGATCATGGGCTCCGGCGGCATGGTTGTCATGGATGACAGCACATGCATGGTCGGCATGGCAAAATTCTTCCTCGATTTCACCGCGAAGGAATCCTGCGGCAAATGCGTACACTGCCGCATCGGCACGAAGCGCCTGCAGGAGATTCTGACGCGCATTGTCGAGGGCAAGGGCAAAGAGGGCGATATCGAGCTGCTTGAGGAACTGTGCAATGCAGTCCGCGACGGTGCGCTCTGCGGTCTCGGTCAGACGGCGCCGAATCCGGTGCTTTCGACACTCCGCTACTTCCGCGACGAATTCGAGGCGCATATCAGCGAGAAGCGATGTCCTGCTCACACCTGCACCGATCTGCTGCATTATCACATTGATGCAGAGAAGTGCAGGGGCTGTACGGCTTGCGCAAGAAAATGCCCCGTCTACGCAATTTCCGGCGTGGTCAAAGGTCCGCATGAGATCGACCAGAACACCTGCATCCGCTGCGGACAGTGCATGGCAACCTGTAAATTCGGTGCAGTCAGCGTAGACTGATTTTTTGTAAGGATAACGGCAGCCTGCAAAGGGCGGCAGCGCAATCTCTCAGGGATGAGAACTGAGAGATTCGGAATGAGTAACAGCGGGATCGCCCGCGGCGATGCATCTCATTTCATTCCGCCCTGCGCACGGAACCGGAACACGGCATTTTGTAAGGAGAATGCCCGTTCCGCGAATACAAGAGGTTATGGAGAAATCATGAGTCAAATTCATATCACGATCAACGGCGTGCCCTGCGTCTGCGAGGAGGGTACCTCGATTCTGCACGCTGCGCAGCAGAACGGAATCGAGATTCCGAATCTCTGCAACGATGACAGCGTGCGCGTATACGGTGCCTGCGGTCTCTGTGCCGTTGAGGTGCTCGATGACGGCAGAGGCAAGGGACTCCCGAAGCTGCTGCGCGCCTGCTCCGCCAAGGCAATGGACGGCTATGTTGTCCGGTTTGATACGGCGCGCGTCAACCAGTCGCGCAAGATCGCGCTTGAGCTGCTGATGAGCGACCACACCGGCGACTGCCGCGGTCCGTGTCAGCTCAACTGCCCTGCCGGCACCGACTGTCAGGGCTATGTCAAAAAGATCGCACAGGGCGACTTTCACGGTGCGGTCGAGATCATCAAGGAAAAAATCCCGATTCCGGCATCCATCGGCAGAGTGTGTCCGCACCCCTGCGAGCAGAACTGCCGCAGAGGGCTTGTCGAGGCACCGCTCTCAATCGCCTATCTCAAGGCGCATGCTGCCGACCGCGATCTCGAAGCGGATACCTATGTCCCGCAGACGGCGCCCGATACCGGCAAGCACATCGCGATTGTCGGCGGCGGCCCTGCCGGTCTGACGGCGGCTTTCGATCTGCGGCGGAGAGGACATGCAGTCACAATTTATGACGCAGCGGCACAGATGGGCGGCATGCTGCGCTACGGCATTCCGGCATACCGTCTGCCGAAGGATCTGCTTGCCTGCGAGATCGCAGAGATCGAAAAGCTCGGTGTTGCGATGAAAAACAATGTCGCACTCGGCAAAGATATCACGCTCGATGCGCTCCGTCAGCAGTTTGACGCAGTCATTCTCGCGACCGGCGCGTGGAGCAGCATGCAGATGCGTGTCACCGGCGAGGAGCTCGAAGGCGTCACAGGCGGCATTCAGTTCCTGCACGATATCAGCTCCGGCGAGGGCGAAACGCCCGATCTCACCGGCAAAAAGGTCGCTGTCTGCGGCGGCGGCAATACCGCAATGGACGCCTGCAGAACGGCAATCCGCTGCGGCGCGGAAACCGTCTATGTCATCTACCGCAGAACGCGCAGCGAAATGCCAGCCGAGGAGCTCGAGATCGAGGAATCCATCGAGGAAGGCGTGACCTACAAATTCCTGACGAATCCCGCGGAGATCATCGGCGAAAACGGGCGTGTGAAGCAGATCAAACTGCAGGTCATGGAGCTCGGCGAGCCCGATGCATCCGGCAGACGCTCCCCTGTTCCGGTCGAGGGCAAATTCGAGACGCTTGATGTCGATCTGGTCATCATGGCGATCGGTCAGAAGCTCGATCCCAAGGGGCTTGACGGCGTCACGCTGACGAAAAAAGGCACGATCGAAGCCGACCCCGCGACCTACCTGACCAATCTGCCGGATGTCTACGCAATCGGCGATGCGACCAACCGCGGCGCATCCATTGCGATCGAGGCAATCGGCGAGGGCGGACGCTGTGCGGCGGTGGTTGATTCGGCACTGCACGGCGAGATCAAGCCCTATCGCGCACCGTTTTACTCGAAGAAGAACGTCACCGCGGCGGATCTTGCCGACCGCGAAAAGCAGCCGCGCTGCCAGATGCCGGTGCGTCCTGCGGCAGAGCGTGCGCGTGATTTTGCACCGGTCAATCTCGGCTTCTCCGATGAAACCGCAATGCAGGAGGCAAAGCGATGTCTCGAATGCGGCTGCCATGATTATCACGAGTGCAAGCTGATCCGCTACGCGCAGCAGCAGGAGATTCATCCCGAGCGCTTTGACGGCGTCAAAAACACCCATGAGACCGAGCGCAGACTGGTCTGCATCGAGCGTGACAACGGCAAGTGCATCCTCTGCGGATTGTGCGTGCGTGTCTGTGATGAGGTCGCAAAGCAGGGCATTCTTGGGCTTGTCGGCAGAGGCTTCCCGACGGTTGTCAAGCCGGAGTTCAACAATCCTGAGACGATCAAGGTCTGCGCCGCATGCCGGAAGTGCGCAAACGCCTGCCCGACCGGCGCGCTGAAGGTGTTATAAGGTATCGCTCCGCGATGATTTATAATGGGGCGCTGCCCCAAACCCCGCTTAAGGGCTACTAGCCCTTAAGAATCCCATGTTTATACTGAAATAGAACAAAGCCGCTCCGGTCAGCTGATCGAAGCGGCTTCGTTTATTCACACATAAAAGCGGGCGTCTGAGAGCGAAGCCCTCATTCAAACCACCGGAGAGAGATTAGTCCTCCTCAGGCATGTCCCAGTTGTGCCAAACGTTCTGGACGTCATCGTCATCCTCGAGGTGCTCGAGCAGCAGACCCATCTTGCGGAGCGACTCCTCCTCGGTCAGGGTGACATAGGTGCTCGGAACCTCCTCCGCCTCA